>JAEUMZ010000042.1 GCA_016790765.1 Betaproteobacteria bacterium | reverse complement strand
TCGCCTACGTGGTGGCCAAGGCGCGGCGGCTCAATCCCGCGCTGTCGCCGAACATCGCCGACTACGCGATCGACAACTTCAGCTTCAACAACGAGATCGGCGTGGGTGCAGAGCTGGGTTTAAACCTGTCCAGCCTTCAGCTGATGATCTTCAACGACAACTAGGACCGTCGCTGCGGCCGTGCGCAAGTAGCGCGGCGCGCGCCGCCGCTTCGAGGCCTGCTCATAGGCATACGCGAAGCCGATCAGCCGCGCCTCGCTCCACGCGCCGCCGACGAAGGACATCCCCACCGGCAATCCGTGCACGAACCCGGCCGGCACGGTGACGTGCGGGTAGCCCGCCACCGCGGCGGGTGTGGTGAAGCCGCCGCCGGCGTTGTCGCCGCGGATGAAATCGGTCAGCCATGCCGGCCCGCCAGACGGCGCCACCAGCGCTTCGAGCTTGTGTTCGGCCAACACCTTGTCGATGCCCTCCTCGCGCGACAGCCGCCGGCCGGTGGCCAACGCCTCCAGGTACTCCTTGCTGGCCAGGTCGCCCTTGGCCTCGGCGCGCGTCATGTGCTCCTGTCCGAAGTACTTGAGTTCCTTGTCCTTGTGCTTTTCATTGAAGGCGATGAGGTCGGCCAGTGATTTCACCGTCGCACCTGGCGCGAAGGACTTCAGGTACGCCGCCATGTCGGCCTTGAACTCATAGAGCAACACCTCGTACTCGTGCGCGCCGAGCTTGCCGGCATTGGGCAATTCCGGGACATCCACCAGCACCGCGCCGCACTGGCGCAGCACCTCGAGTTCCTTTTCCACCACCGCAGAGGCAAGGTCGTTGCGCCCGCCGAACTGGTTCTTCACCACACCGATGCGCGCACCCTGGAGCGCGTCCTTGTCGAGCGCGGCCAGGTAATCGCTGCGCCGGGCATCGGCTGGCGCGGTCTCGGCATCGTCGGTATCCGTCCCTGCCAGCACGGAAAGCAGCAGGGCCGCATCGGTAACCGTGCGCGCCATCGGGCCGGCGGTGTCCTGCGAATGCGCAATCGGGATGATGCCGGTGCGGCTCACCAGCCCCAGCGTGGGCTTGAGGCCGACCAGGCCATTGACGTTGCAGGGCGAGATGATTGAGCCGTCGGTTTCGGTGCCCACCGCGATGGCGGCGAGCGATGCCGCGATCGCCGCGCCCGAGCCCGAGCTGGAGCCACTGGTGTTGCGATCCAGCGCATACGGGTTTTTCGACAGGCCGCCGCGCGCGCTCCAGCCGGAGGTGGAGCGGATGGAGCGGAAGTTGGCCCATTCCGAGAGGTTGGTCTTGCCCAGGATCACCGCGCCGGCCTCGGTCAGGCGCTTGACGATATGCGCGTCGCGCGGCGGCTTCACGCCCGCCAGCGCCAGCGAACCGGCGGTGGTCTGCATTTTGTCCGCAGTGGCGATGTTGTCCTTGAGCAGGATCGGGATGCCGTGCAAGGGGCCGCGCACCTTGCCTGCCTTGCGCTCGCGATCGCGCTCGGCGGCAATGGCCTCGGCGTCGGGATTGAGTTCGATGATCGAGTTGATGCGCGGGCCGGACTTGTCGATCGCGCGGATGCGGGCGAGATAGGCCCGCACGATCTGTTTCGACGTGCGCTCGGCGCGCGTCATCCACGCCTGCAGGGTGCGCGCATCGCGCTCCGCCAGGTCGTAACGCGCCGAATTCGTTGCGGCCGCCGCCATCGCACCATCACCCAGCGTCGTCGCGCCCGTCAGCGCGGAAAGCTGCAAGAAGTCCCGCCGTTTCATGCCCGCTGCCTTTCAAGTGTCCACCGTTCATCATTCTATTTTGGACTTGACGCTGCCCGCGCGCGCAAATACCCTGCACCCATGATCGAGTTCAACCTCTCCCCGTTCGAGGCGCGCGTGCTCGGCGTGCTGTCCGAAAAGGAGTTCCTCACGCCGGACGTGTACCCGCTGTCGCTCAACGCGGCGGTCAATGCCTGCAACCAGCTCTCCAACCGCGAGCCGGTGATGTCGGTTTCCGAGGACACCGTGGCCGCCTGCCTGAAGCGCCTGCAGGAGAACCACCTGGCGCAAACCTATTACCCGGCCGGCAGCCGCGTGGCCAAGTACCAGCACCTGATGCGCGACGTGCTCTCCCTCGACGATGCCGGCCTGGCGGTGCTCACCCTGCTCCTGTTGCGCGGCCCGCAGACCTGCGGCGAATTGCGCGGCCGCACCACGCGCATGTACCCGTTCGCCTCCGTGGACAGCGTCGAACGCACGCTCACCGACCTGGCCGCCGCCGAGAAACCGCTGGTGATGCAGTTGCCGCGCGCCCCCGGCACCAAGGAAGCGCGCTGGGCGCACCTGCTGTCCGGTCCCCTCGCGGTTGAACGACAGGAAATCGCCGCCGGCATGAGCGTGGGTGGCGCGAACGTGATCGAAGGCAGTGGAGACGATCGCGTCGCCGAACTCGAGCAGGAGGTCGCGCAGCTTCGGCGCGAAGTGGCGCACCTGGCGGAGGAACTGGCGCGGTTCAAGGCACAGTTCTAGTCGGCTGTCGTTGCCGCCCGGTCCTGCGTGGGCGAAGGTCGTGCCAGATGTATCGACCGGCAAACTCAAGCACTGGCGCGGCGTACAGGCCAGAAATGCCGGAAACGCCGCGCCCTGCCTGGAGTTTGTTCCTTAGGGCCTGCTAGTTGAACCGCCCGCCGCGCGGGGATTCGTAGCGCGCGCGGGTGTACAGCACACCCTGCCCGCCCTGGCCCGGTTCACGCAACCGCAGCCCGGCGCGGTCCTGCTCGACCGTGTAGCGGTAATTGCCCAGGATGATGTGGTTGTCGCGGTAGTAGCCGCTGATGCGCTGGCCGCCATCGATCTTGGCGATGACCACGCCATCCGAATAGATCGACAGCTCCACGTTCGAGCCGTAATTGCCGCTGCTGCCGCGGAAATCGCCCACCATATAGAACGGCGGCTCCTCGAACGTGTTGCGGCCCCAGTTGTCGCGCGGGTTGTAGTTGCTCCAGGCGTTGCCGCGGCCGCGCACCTCGACGCGCCATTGCTGGTTCTGCCCGCCGTGACAATCGGCCTGGATGATGTTGGCGCCGTCGTTGAAGCGGCCGGCTTCCACGTCCAGGCACTTGCCGCTGCCCACGCTCACGATGCGCGAATAACCCTGTTCCCAAGGCTCGAAGCGCCAGCGCTGGTTGGCGCCGCCGGTCCAGCGGTTCTGCACCACGTCGGCGCCGCTGCGGCGGTTGTCGCCGGCCACTTCCATCGCCTTGCCGCTGTTCTGCGCGATGAACGCGACCTCGTTGCGCCCCAGGTCCACCACGTCAAACAACTGGTTGTCCTTGCCGTGGCAGGACCATTGGCGCACATCCGCCCCATCGTCCGTGCTGGCGTTGGAGACATCGGCGCACTTGTTGGTGGCGCGCGAATGGATCATGCCCGAATACAGCGTGCGTCCTTGCGGGCGCTGCCCAAGGCCCGGCGCGCCGATAGGGGCGTCGCCCGGACGGCCGAAACCGCGATCGCCGATCTGGCTTCCTCCGGCACCCGCATAACCGCTGCGCTCGAAGGTCCACTGCTGGTTTTGCTGCCCGTGGCAACTCCATTGCAGGATGTTGGCCCCGCTGTCGCGCGATCCCTTTTCCACATCGAGGCACTTGCCGCTGTGCACGCTGACCAGCCGGAACGCACGGCCGCCGTCCACGCGCCAGCGCTGGTTGGCGCCGCCAGACCAGGTGTACTGCGCCACGTTGGCGCCATCGTCGCGCGAGGCGCCGGACACATCGAGCACCTTGCCCGTGGCGCGGTTGCGCACCGCCACTTCGCCGTTGCCCAGGTCGACGATCTCCCACTCCGCGCGGCCGCCGCGGCAATCGCCCTGCGCCACGTTCACGCCATCCTGGCTGCTCTGGTACTGCACCTCGGCACACAGGCGGCTGCCGACGTTGACCAGCACGCCCGATTGCGACACCCGGCTGCCCTGCGCCCCTGCCCCATTCCCCATCAGGACCGCCGCAGCCCCGGCTGCAGCAGCAATTCCCGCGATTCGCTTCATGTGTCCCCCTCGATGATTGCGTGTTGTGGATGACATCCTCAACGCAGGACGCGCGCCCCAAGTTTACGAGGGTTCGCGCCCGGCGTTTGCGCGCACGATTCTGGACAGTTGTTTCCAGATGCCGATGTCGAAGAAACGCGTGGCGAGCCCCGAGGGCGAACACAGCACGAACACCTCGACACCCGCCAGACGCTCGGCCTGCACGCCGTAGTCCACCGCATGGCCGAACGCGGCTTGCGCGGCATTCTTGCTGGTGAAGGCGACGAGGCGCGGCTTGTAGCGGCGCAACTTGCGCTCCAGCGCCCGCACATCGAATGCATCGTCCGGCAGCTCGGCATCGGTGCCCGCGTGATCCTTGCACAGGTCGGTCAGGCCGATGCCCAAGGTCAGCAATTCGCGGTATTCGTGCGGCGCAAAGCGGCGCGGCGTGAGGCCCACTGCATGCAAGGTCGGCCAGAAGCGATTGCCGGGCTTGGCGTAGTAGGCGCGCGCGGCGGCCGAGGCCTTCGACGGCGCGGTGCCGCAGAACACCAGCCGCAAGCGCGGCGCCAGCAGGTCCGGCACCAGTGGGCGGGGGCTCATGCGCCGGGCGCGTCGAGCGTCACGTCCACCCAACCCCGCACGCTGTTCACCCAGCCGATGCGCTCGGCACGTTCAAGGTCCCCGGGCATCAGCACGCGCTCCACCCACTCGCCGCGCGCGACGAACTCCTCGCGCAGCGTGCCGTCGAGCAGGCCGCTGGACAACGGCGGCGTCACGATCGTGCCGTCGATCAACAGGGCGAGGTTGGCGCGCGTGAACTCGGTCAATT
>JAEUMZ010000026.1 GCA_016790765.1 Betaproteobacteria bacterium | reverse complement strand
CGCCAGGCGCAATTGCGCGCGCGCGACCTCTTGGATGCGAACGATGCCTACGGTTTCTTTTCCGCGCTCGGTGATCTGGTGGTGACCGGGCCGACGCGCACCAATGTCAACGACTACCGCGCCATCCTGGTCGTGTGACGGCGCAGGCAACCGGCGCGCGCGGCAAAAAAATACCCACCGGTCGGTGGGCCAAAGGGGAATTCGATCATCGCGTACCGCCGCCGTACACGACACCAGTGCAGTATGCGTCCCGGGACTGGACAATTGCATCGGCAGAGTTCGCAATGACGGATAAGAAAAGCCACTATCCTTGATGCTGCGGTGCGCAGTGTGCACGCGCCCATGAACCCGACTGCATGAGACCGATACGCTCGCGCCCCGCCTGGCCACCTGTGACAAGGGCGCTGGTGGTCATTTGGCTCAGTGGCCTGGGCGTGTGCCTCGCCCTCGCGGCCGGTGCGCTGCTGTTGGACGAGTCGATGTACCGGGACGCAAAGCGACGAGCCTGGCAGGATCTGGCGGGCGTGGCCGTCGCCGTGCGCGATGATCTCGCGTCGCGGATGCAGTCGGGAGGACGCTCGCTCGAGGAATCCTTGCCGCAGGTGGAACGCTTCCGGTTGATTCTCGAACGACTGTCCGGCAACCCGATCGCCATCCTGGGTCCCGGGGGACGCCTGCTGTTGCCCAGGCCCGGGCCCGCGGCTGCAACCCCCCAGGATCCCTGGACCCCGGAGGTCCTGCAACGGATCAGCGCTGCGGGCGGAACGCCGGCCCTCGAATTCAGGCACGCGGGGGAAGAGGTCTTCGTGGCCATGCGCGAAGTGGCAGCCGTTGCCAACCAGGAGAACACGCTGCGCGTCCTGGTGCTCGGCACGCCCGCCCGCCTGTTCGCCGATCTCGATGGGCGCCGCCGCCAGCTCGCCGCCAGCACGGTTGCCCTGGTGGTCTTGTTGCTCGTGATGACGGGTCTTGTGTCAGCCTACGTTTCCAACAGGTTGCGATGGAGTGCGGCCTTGGAGCAGCGCGAGGCGCGGCTGGCCGTCAGCGAGGCCCAGTTGCTCGAAGCCCAGACCATGGCCAAGGTCGGCAGTTGGGAAATGGGCAACGGCCCGGACAGCTTCGTGGCCACGCAGGGGTTCTACGACATCCATCAGGTGACGGCCGGCACGGCGCCGCGTTCGCTGGAGGACTACGTGGCAAGATTTCTCGTCGATCCCGGCGATGTTTCGCAGGCGCGCGCCCATCTGGCCGGCGGGATGCCGGACCAGCCGGTCCACGGCGTGCGCCACGTGCGCCTCGACGATGGCACGCGCAAATGGATCGAGTTCAAGTTCGTTCCGTTGTTCGACGCCCAGGGCCGCAAGACCGGGGCACGTGGCGTTGTGCGCGACATCACCGCGGAACACGAGGCGCTGGCCGAGATGGCGCAACGCACTGCCGAACTGGAACAGGCCAAGGAAATCGCCGGCTTGGGCACCTGGTCCATGGACGCCACGGATGGTGCGCTGCGCACCTGCGCGCAGATGATGCGCATCTATGGCACCACAGCGTCGAACCACCCGAAAACGATGCGCGAGTGGGCCGAGCGCTTCCTGCCGGACGAGGACAAGGCGGAGTTCTGGCCACAGCTGGAGGCCTGCTTCCACTGCCGGCCGTTCGATCGCGAACGGCGCATCATTTCGCAGGACGGACAGGTGCGCTGGATCCGCACCATCGCCAAGCCCGAGTTCGACGCAAGCGGACGGCTGGTCCGGTACCACGGCATCACGCTCGACGTCACGCCGGCCAAAACCGCCCTGCTGGCCCTGGCGAGCCGCACTGCGCAACTCGAGCGCGCACAGCAACTCGGCCGCATGGGCAGCTGGGTGTGGAACATCGAGACCGACCGGGTCGAGTTTTCGGCACAGCATCGCGCCATTTATGGACTGCCCCAGGAGGGTCCCGCGCACACCATGTCCGAGTGGATCGAACGCCACGGCGATCCGGAGGAAAAGGCCCAGGCGCTCGCGCGCCTGGCGCTTGCGCGCCAGGGCCATTCCCTCAACGACACGCGGCGCGTGCGTGATGCGCATGGCCGCCCGATGTGGATCCATGTGGTGGCCGAACCGGTGCGCGATGCGACCGGGCGTGTGGTCATGGTCAACGGGATCACGCGTGACATCACCGGGGAAAAGCGGCGCGAGGCCGAGCTGATGGAAACCGCGCGGCGCCTGTACGCGGCACAACGCATCGCCAGACTGGGCCATTTCCATTGGGACCTGGCGACCGACCAGGTCGAGACCTTTGGCGCATACGACCAGGTATTCGGTCTCACGCCCGGGCGGCGCTTCCGGACGATGCGGGAGTGGCATGAGCAGTACTGCCACCCGGACGATCGCGAAGCCGGGGACTTGGGCCATGCGGGAGCCGCCGAGGCCGGCCACGGTTACACGATCGAACGGCGATCGCGCATGCCGGACGGGAGCTACCGGTGGGTGGAGATCTCCGGGGAGCCGGTGCACGATGCCGCCGGCCGCCTGACTGCCTACCGTGGCGTTGTTCGAGACATCCACGATGCCAAGACCGCGCAGCAGCAATTGGCGGAAAGCGAGGCGCGCTTCCGGCTGATCTCGGAGAGCATGCACGAGCACGTCGCGCTGCACGATCCGGCCGGCCGCATCCTCTACAACTCGCCCTCCACGCGCACGCTGCTCGGATACTCGGCGTCAAAGTCGATCGGCTTGGATCCCTTCGGCAATGTGCACCCGCAGGACGTCGACCGGGTGCGCGGCGAGCTGACCCGGTTTGTGTCGTCGAGCCAGCAGGAGCCGCTCAAGATCGAGATGCGCTTTCGCCACCGCGCGGGACACTTCATCTGGCTGGAGACGGTGGTGGTGCCGGTGCGCGATGCCGGGGGAACCCTGCTGCATTTCCAGTCCAGTTCGCGCGACATCACCGCGCGCCGGATCGCCGAGGATCAGTTGCGCGAATCCGAGGAGCGCTTCCGCATGCTGACCGAGGTGTCGTCCGACTGGTATTGGGAGACCGATGACGGCCACCGCATCTCGTTCCTGTCGGTCGAGGTCAATCCCGAGATCCGCATCCGCCGCGAAGATGCGCTTGGCCGCACGCGATGGGAGGCGTTCCCCGATGCCCTCACCGAGGACGAGTGGGCACGCCACCGTGCCACGCTGGCGGCGCGCGAACCGTTCCAGGGCCAGGTGCTGCGCGTGCGCGAGGGCGGCCAGGTGGTGGGATATTCGAGCATTTCCGGGCGGCCGGTGTTCGGTCCGGACGGGCGCTTCCTGGGCTACCGGGGCACCGGGCGCGACATTTCGCGCATCAAGCGCGCCGAGCAGCGGCTGGCGGACAGCGAGCAGCGGCTGCGGCTGATCACGCAGAACATCCAGGACATCGTGTCGGTGCATGACCTGAACGGCAAGCTCGCCTACCTGTCGCCCTCGTTCGAAGCCGTGACGGGACGCTCCGCCGCGTCGGTGTCGCATTCGGTGCGCCGCTTGTTCCATCCGGAGGATCGGCGCCTGGCCTGGGAGGCTTTCGGGATCGCGGCCCGCTCGCCGGCCGGCGCATCGACGGTGACGGCGCGGCTGCTGCATGCCAGCGGCCGCCACCTGTGGTTCGAGGCGCACATGATGCAGGTCGCCGGACTCGATGGGACGCCGCAGGTGCAGATCGTCTCGCGCGATGTCACGCGCAAGCACGAGGCCGAGCGGCAACTGGAGCGCCGCACCGCCGAACTCGCGCGCACCAACCGTCAACTCGCCGTCGAGGTGCAGCAGCGCCAGGAGCTCGAGCGCAACGTGCTGATGACCATCGAGATGGAACTGGCGCGCGTCGGCCTCGAATTGCACGACCAGCTCGGGCAGGACCTGACCGGCGTGTCCCTCATGGTCAAGACGCTGGAGCGGCGCCTGGCCGAATCCAGCCCCGGCCATGCGGCCAATGCCCTGAAGATTTCCGAACTGGTCAACAACACCATCCGCCACACGCGCATGATCTCGCACGGACTGTCGCCCTACATCTGGGGCAGCGACGGTCTCACGGCAGCGTTGTCGCAGCTCGCATCCGACATCACCGCGCTGGGGGTCGTCGAGGTCCGCTGCGACCTGGACCGCAGCGTGGACATCCGCGACGAACTGGCCGCGCGCAGCCTGTACCGGATCGCGCAGGAGGCCTCGAACAACGCCCTCAAGCACAGCCGCGCCACGCGCATCGACATCACACTCCGGCGGCGGCACGGCGCGGTGATCCTCAAGGTCAGCGACGATGGGGTGGGCAGCCTGCCCGACACGCAATCGGGACCGTCGGCCGAATCGAGGTTCCACAGCATCCGGCACCGCTGCAGTGTCATCGGCGCCAGCATGGCTGTGCGGCACCCGCGGCGCGGCGGCACATCGGTCAGGATTCAATGGCAAAATCCGGCGGCAACGCCGGCGCCCGCGGGTGCGGTTTCGTCGCGCGAGGAGAGCAGCGCATGAAGCATCGCATCATGGTGGTCGATGACCACGCCATCGTCCTGCACGGCCTCAAGGAGCTGATCAATGCCGAACCGGACCTGACCGTTGCCCTGGAAGCCGCCAGCGCGGAAGAGGCGATGGGCGTGCTCGAAAAGGACCGGCCCGATCTGCTGATCACCGACATCTCGCTGCCGGGTTTGTCCGGCCTGGACCTGATCAAGAAAGTACAGCAAGTCTGGCCCGGCCTGCCGTCGCTGGTGTTGTCCATGCACGACGAAATGGTGCATGGCGAGCGCGCATTCCGGGTCGGCGCGAAGGGATACCTCGTCAAGCAGGAGGCGACCGAGAAGGTCATCACAGCGATCCGCAAGATCCTCGCCGGCGAGGTCTATCTGCCGGATCGCCTCCAATCCATGCTGTTGAACAATGTCCGTGGCCGCAACGAGCGGCGCCCGGCGTCGGTGTTGTCCAACCTGACCGATCGCGAGTTCGAGATCTTCCGGCTGATCGGCCACGGCATGGGCGCCTCGGAAATCGCGACCAAGCTCAACCGCAGCGTCAAGACGGTCGAGGCGCACCGCGCGAACCTGAAGCAGAAGCTGGGCCTGCGCAATGCGCTGGAGCTGAACCGGTTTGCCGCCAACTGGGCCGATCGTGAGCAATATTGACGGCCGCGGCAAACACTCCGAAGCCCTGCAGGGTTTCAGAGCCTCACGCGGCGCGACGCATGCGTCGCGAAACCTCGCGTTCGGTGCCGCCAACTGGGCGGATCGCGAACAGTATTGAGGGTGCGGCAAATGCTCCCGAGCCCTGCAGGGCTTCAGCGCCTGACGCGGCGCGAGGCCGCGCCCAGCGCCTCGGTCCGGGAGCCATGAGCAGGGTCTCCGAAACGCCGGCCACCGCATTCCTCAAGGCGCGTGGGGTGCTGTACACCGTGCACACCTACGACTACGTCGAGCACGGCGGGACGGCCGTCTCGTCGAGCGCCTTGGGCGTGGACGAGCATCACGTCGTCAAGACCCTGGTGTTCGAGGACGACCAGCGCGCGCCGATCGTCATCCTGATGCACGGTGACCGCAAGGTCAGCACCAAGGAACTGGCGCGCCAGATCGGCGTCAAGCGCGTGGCCCCCTGCTCGCCGGAGAACGCGCTGCGGCACTCGGGCTACCAGGTCGGCGGCTGCTCACCGTTTGGCCTGCGCAAGCCGCTGCCGGTGTACATGGAACAGTCGATCGCCGCGCTGCCGAAGGTCTACATCAATGGCGGACGGCGCGGCTACCTGCTTGGCATGGCGCCGGACGACATCGTGCGCGCAGTGTCCCCGAAGTGGGTGAATGTCGCCCTCGCGGAATGAGCCGCGCCGGGCGGCGCTTCAGCGTGGCGCCGCAGGCGCGGTGTCCAACGGGCCTGCAGCGTCCCGGTTGCGCGCGATGGTCACGCCCACCTGGCCGACGCCGCGCAGGTGCGCAAGCTTGGCGACGCTGACCTTCACCCAGCCGGCGCCGAAGTCGTGCAGCACGACGTGCGCAACGTGCTCGGCCAGCGCTTCGAGCAGTTTGAAGTGCCGATCCTTGAGATCGGCGCGAATGCGTTCGATCACCGCGCCATAGTCGATGGTGTCGCCGAGGTCGTCCGAGGCGCCCGCCGCGTGAGTGTCCAGGCCGACGGTCAATTCAAGGGACAGGGTTTGCGGCGCAAGCTTCTCCCACGCATAGAGACCGATCCACGCATCGGCGCGAAAATCACGAATGAAAAGGGTGTCCATGGCGGAAGAGTCAGGCTGGGCGGTATTGTAAAGTAGCGCCATGACCGCCTCTGCAATTGCCTTGCTGCTCGCCTACCTGATCGGCTCGGTCTCGTTCGCCGTCGTGGTCAGCATGGCTTTTGGCCTGCCGGATCCGCACACCTATGGTTCCGGCAATCCCGGGGCCACCAACGTGTTGCGCACCGGCAAGAAGCTGGCCGCCCTGCTGACCTTGCTGGGCGATGCGGGCAAGGGGTGGTTTGCGCTCTGGCTCGCGCAGCGTTATGCCGGGGACTACGGGTTTTCCGCCTGGACGCTGGCCGGTGTGGCGTGCGCGGCGTTCCTCGGGCACCTGTTCCCGGTGTTCCATCGCTTCCAGGGCGGCAAGGGCGTGGCGACGGCCGCCGGCATCCTCCTGGCGATCAACGGCTGGCTGGGGGTGGCCACGCTGGCGACCTGGATCATCATCGCCGTGTTCTTTCGCTATTCCTCGCTGGCGGCGCTGGTGTCATCTGTCTTTGCGCCGTTCTATTGCTTCTACCTGTTTGGCCTATCCCCCGCGCTGGCGGCCACGGCCTTCATGTGCGCGCTGCTGATCTGGCGGCACCAGGGGAACATCCGCAACCTCCTGGACGGAACGGAGTCCAAGCTGGGCGCGAAGAAGTCTCCAGAGGATACGGGAACCAAAGTCTAGGCGGGGCGCGGTGTTCGGAGGCTTTTCGTGCCAGAAGCCGCGCCGGATATGGACTTTTGCACGTCTCACGCTGCGCGATGCGCCCGCATTGCCCCGCACACGGCCGGTGACGAACTGGCATAATTTGCCGCCCTTTGTCGCGGACCGCCACGTTTGGCCGCGACGCATTCCCCACCACATCAAACCTGCAGGAGACTTTCACCATGAATGGCAAACGACTGGCCACCTGGGCGATCGGTTTCGTGCTCGCGTTCGCGGCGCTGCCGAACCACGCGAAGACCGAGGCCCCGTTCACGCTGGAAGAGTTTTTCAAGCTTCCGGAGATGGGCGACATCACCATCTCGCCCAATGGCAAGTACATGGCCGCAACGATGCCGTTCAAGGGGCGCATGAACCTCGGGGTCATCGACCTGGAGACGCGCAAGGCGGCGGCCTTGTCGGCCTACACGGAGTTCGACGTGCAGGGCATCCGCTGGATCGGCAACGACCGCCTGATGTACACGCTGGGTCAAACGAACACGCCCACCGGTCCGGGCCGGTTTGACGGCGGCGGCTTGTTCGTGATCGATCGCGACGGCAAGAATTTTCGCGTGCTGTCGAAGACCGTGAAGGAGACGCGTGCGCGCAACGACTACGTGTTTCGCGGCCTGGACTTCGCCCGCCGCATTCCCGGCACCGACGACGAGATCATTGCCTCGGGCAACATGACCTCTGCAGAGTCTGAGGACCTGTACCGCCTGAACATCCGGAATGGCCGCTATACCCTCATCACGCGCGACCGTCCGGCGGACTACACGTCGGGCTGGATCATGGATGACCAACTCGTGCCGCGCGTGGTGACGGCGTGGGTGCGCGACACGCTCACCAATGTCGTCTACTATCGCAAGGGCGAAGGTTCACCCTGGACCGAAATCGCGCGCTACGAGCGCAATAAGGGCCCGATCCTGGTGCCGCTGGCGATCAACGCCAAGGACAACACGCTGCAAGTGGCCTACAACGGCGACCCGTCGCGGGACACGATGGGCGTTTACAAGTTCGACCCGGAAACCAAGAAAATCGGCGCGTTGATCGCGTCCCACCCGCGTTTCGACATGGGTGCCAATGCCGCCGGCGATCGCGTGTCCGGCGTGGTGATCGATTCGGAAACCGACAAGCTCCTGGGATACCGTGTCCAGGCGGACAAGCCGCTCACCACCTGGCTCGACGAGAAATACGCCAAGACCCAGGCGGCACTCGACCGCACGTTTCCCGGCAAGATCAACAGTTTCAGCCGCTTGTCGGGCGGCTCCAATCGCCTCATCGTGACGTCCTATTCGGATGTCTCGCCGACGCGCTGGTACTTCTATGACGAGGCCGCAAGCACGCTCGAACCGATCGGCAGCACCCGTCCATGGCTGGACGGCAAGTTGACCGAGCAGCGCTCGTTCTTCTTCAAGACGCGCGATGGCCTGGAGATCCCCGGCTATTACTTCCTGCCGCGCGGCTACAAGCCGGGCACCAAGCTGCCGACCATCGTGCACATCCACGGCGGCCCGCACGTGCGGGCAGATACGTACGCCAATGGATTCGGCTATCGTGAAGGGCAACTGTTCGCCGCGCACGGCTATGCCGTGATCGTGCCGAATTTCCGCATCACGCCCGGGCTCGGATCCAAAATCTACTATTCCGGCTTTGGGTCCTTCGGGCGGCAGATGTCCGATGACCACGAGGACGCGCTGAAGTGGGGTATCGAGCAGGGATTCGTCGATCCCGACCGCGTCTGCATGTCCGGTGCCAGCTATGGCGGCTATGCCCCGCTTCAGGCGCTGGCGCGCAACACCAACGATATGTGGAAGTGCGCCGTCGCCGGCCTGGCGGTGACCGACCTGGAGTACCAGTTGACCAGCCGCGACGGGGACACCGCTGGCAGCACGGCGGGCGTGGACCTGTGGAAGTCCATCCTCGGCACCAAGGACCTGAGCTCGGACCTTGTCAAGTCGATTTCGCCGCTGCACCACGCGTCAAAGATGAAGAAGCCGGTGTTCCTGTACGCGGGCCTCGAGGACATCCGCGTCCCGATCAAGCAGATCTCGCTCATGGCGAAGGAGCTCGAGCGGGTTGGCAACCCCCCCAAGGAGTACATGATCATGAAGGAAGAGGGTCATGGCATCGGCAAGGCGGAAACCAACGTCGAGCTCTACACCAAGATCCTG
>JAEUMZ010000021.1 GCA_016790765.1 Betaproteobacteria bacterium | reverse complement strand
TCGACCACCTCGAGGAAATCCTTCTTGTCCACGTACTCGGCGATCTCGCAATCGACCAGGTTCCTGAACTTGTCGGCGCGCGTGAGGTTGTCCACCGCGACGATGTCCGTCTCGCCGCGCGCATTGAGCGCCTTGACGAGGTTGCTGCCGATGAACCCGGCGGCGCCGGTGACGATGAGGGTCATTTGTGGTGTCTCGCGGGATCGATCGCTGGATTATCCGCCGATGGACGCCGATTTGGCGCCGATGGACGCCGATGAAAAGCCATTCGAGCGCCAATTGCGCATCGCCCCATGCCGCACTCCAACTCCGCGCACGTCCGGCAGAATGGCCGTTGACTTGGATTTGTCGGCGTTCATCGGCGGAGAGACTTTTCGCAAATGACGTGCGATCTACAACACCGCGCCCAGCTCCTCGCGCGACACCGTGGCAGTGCCGAGCTTGCCGACCACCACGCCGGCCGCGGCATTGGCGGCGTGCATGGCGTCGGTCAACGATGCGCCGGCGGCCATCATGAGGCCCATGGTCGCGATGACGGTGTCGCCGGCGCCGGAAACGTCGGAAACCTCCAAGGCGCGCGTCGGATGGTGATCCGCCCCCTCCGCGGTGAACAGCGACATGCCCTCCTCGGAGCGCGTCACCATCAAGGCCACCAAATCCAGCGCGCCACGCAGTGCCTCCGCCTTCGATTCCAGTTCGGCTTCGGTCTTCCAGCGGCCCGCCACCTCGCGGAACTCGCTGCGGTTCGGCGTGAGCAAGGTCGCTCCGCGGTACTTGGAATAGTCGTCGCCCTTCGGGTCCACCAGGACGGGCTTGCCGCGCGCCTTCGCCACGGCAATCATCTTGGCCACGTGGGTCAGCCCGCCCTTGCCGTAATCGGACAGGATCACCACGTCCGCCGCATCGACGAGCAACTCGAATTCGCCGAGCTTGTTGTCGAGCACCTCGTGGGAAGGCGGGGTCTCGAAGTCGATGCGCACCACCTGTTGGCCGCGGCTGACCACGCGAATTTTCACCGTGGTCTTTAATTCAGGATCGATATGAAGGCGGGCATCCACGCGTTCGTTCTTGAGCAGCCCGCCCAATTCGCGGCCGGCTTCATCGTCGCCAACGACGGACAACAGCGTCGCACGTCCACCCAGGGCGGTGATGTTTCGCGCCACGTTGGCGGCGCCCCCAGGCTGATCCCTGGACTCCTGCACCTGAACGATGACGACGGGCGCTTCCGGCGACACCCGTGAGGTGTCCCCATACCAGTAGCGGTCGAGCATCACGTCGCCCACGACGAGGACGTGGGCGCGGCTGAAGTCAGGAAGCGATTTTTCAGGCATTTGTGGGACAAACCCTATATCTGGTGCGGCGTTTGAGGCAATTATGGCTGGAGACGCTCTCCAGTCCTAGAGTTTGGCGCCTTGGCGACGGCCAATCGGGTAGTACTCGAAACCCAGGTCGCGCATCGCGTCCGGTTCGTACAGGTTGCGGCCGTCGAAGACGATCGGCGCCTTGAGCGCCGACTTGATCGCGGCAAAGTCGGGCGCACGGAAGGTCTTCCATTCGGTGACGATGGCCAGGGCATCCGCACCGGCCAGCGCGGATTGCGCATCGGTGGCGAACGCCACCGCCGGATTCGCGCCAATGAGCTTTTGCGCCTCGTGCATCGCCACCGGGTCGAAGGCGACGACCTTCGCGCCACGCCGGGTCAAGTCGTCGATCAGCACCAGGCTGGGCGCCTCGCGCATGTCGTCGGTGTTGGGCTTGAAGGCCAGGCCCCAGAGCGCGATGGTCCGGCCTTCAAGGTTTTCGCCCAGGCGGCGGACGATCTTTTCCGTGATCACGTGCTTTTGCGCGGTGTTTACGCGCTCCACGGCATCGAGGAGCTTCAAGGGCAACCCGGCGCCGGTGGCGGTGCGCTGCAGGGCCTGCACGTCCTTCGGGAAACACGAACCGCCGTAGCCGATGCCGGGATACAGGAATTGATAACCGATGCGCGGGTCCGAGCCGATGCCCTTGCGCACCGATTCGATGTCCGCGCCGACGCGCTCGGCCAGCAGCGCCAGTTCGTTCATGAACGAGATGCGCGTGGCGAGCATGGCGTTGGCCGCGTACTTGGTCAGTTCCGCGCTGCGCACGTCCATCACCATCAGCCGGTCGTGGCTGCGGTTGAACGGCGCGTAGAGCTTGCGCATCGCCTCGACCGCCTCCGTGCTGTCCGCGCCGACGACGATACGGTCCGGCTTCATGAAGTCCTCGACCGCGGCGCCCTCTTTCAGGAACTCGGGGTTGGACACCACCGAGTAGGCGATCGACGCGCCGCGCGCCTTCAACTCGTCCGCAATCGCCTCACGCACCTTGTCCGCGGTGCCCACCGGCACGGTGGATTTGTCGATCACGATCTTCGGATCCGTCATGTAGCGGCCGATGTTGCGCGCCGCCGCCACCATGTACTGCAGGTCCGCCGAACCGTCCTCGCCCGGGGGCGTGCCGACCGCGATCATCTGGTATTCGCCAAAGGCCACGCCCGCGGCCACATCGGTGGTGAACGACAGGCGCCCCGCCTTCACGTTGCTGGCCACGATTTCCTTCAGCCCCGGCTCATAAATCGGGATCCCGCCGGACTTGAGGATGTCGATTTTCTTCAGGTCGATGTCGACGCACATCACATGGTTGCCGACGTCGGCCAGGCAGGCGCCGGTGACCAGACCCACATATCCCGTTCCGACGACGCTGACTTTCATGTGATGCGCGTATCCCTTGGTTGGTATTGTGCGGTCAACGGGCGTGCAGCCCGTGCCGGATGTCTTCCAGTACGGCGAGCGGATCGGCCGCATGCGTGATGCTGCGCCCGATGACCAGGTAGTCCGCGCCCATTCTAATGGCGTCCGCCGGGGTGACGACGCGGCGCTGGTCGCCCTTGGCGTCGCCGGCGAGCCGGATGCCGGGGGTCACTTTCAGGAAGCCGGGCCGCGTGGCTGCAGACACCAGCGCCGCCTCCGCGGCGGAGCACACCACGCCGTCGAGGCCGCAATCGCTGGTGAGCGTGGCCAGCCGTTCAACTTGCGCCGCGGCGCCGCAACCGATGCCGACCTCGGACAGCGCCGCGTCATCCAGGCTGGTGAGCACCGTGACGCCGATGAGCAACGGCTTTCTGCCCGGCACGCGATCGACCGCCTCGCGCGCAGCGGCCAGCATGGCGCGGCCGCCGCCGGCGTGGACATTGACCATCCACACGCCGAGCGCCGCAGCCGCGCGGCAGGCGCCGGCCACGGTGTTCGGGATGTCGTGGTATTTCAAGTCGAGGAACACGTCGAACCCGCGCTGCTGCAAGGCCTCCACCACCGATGGACCCGCCGCGGTGAACAATTCCTTGCCCACTTTCACGCGGCAGTGCGCCGGATCCAGGCGCTGCGCCAGCGCCATCGCGCTTGCAGCGTCCGGGTAGTCGAGGACGACGATGATGCGATTCGGGTCGCTCATGCGATGCTCATGGCGCGGCCTGCGGCGCGGCGTTGGCCGTGGCGTGGAACAGGTGGCGGCCGGCGGTGTCGAGTTCGGCGGTGAGGCGCGGGGGCATGCTCTCCCATTGGCCACAGGCCGGGCAATGCCAGAAATGCTGGCGCGACTTGAACCCGCATTCGGAACACAAGTACATCGCGAGCTTTTCCGCGTGCTCGTGCACCACTTTTTTCTGCAGGGCCAGTTCCTCGCCGTCGTCCTGCGTGTTGACCTGCGATTCGTACACCCGATCGAGCCCGACCAGCGTCGGGTGGCGCTTGAGCTGGGCGCGTGCCAGTTCCAAGGCCGCATCCGGTCCCGCCGTGTCGCGCGTGAACACCAGCAACGCCTTCATCACGTCGAGGCCCGGCGCGCGGTCTTGCAGGCGCGTCAACTCGGCTACCCCGGCGTCCGCCTGGCCCAGCGCGCGCCAGCTTTGCATCATGCGCGCCGCCACCAGGCCCATGCCCTGGGCATCCTGCGCCTCGATGGCGCGCCACGCCTCCAGGGCCTGCGCATGGCGGCCGTCCGCGGCATGCCAGTCTCCGCGCAGCATGTTCGCGCGCATGCAGGCCGGGTTGGCGGCCAGCGCCGCATCGAGTTCGCGTTCGGCCGCGGCGGGATCCTTGGACTTCAAGTCCTCGGCGCGTTCGCAATGGAACTGCGCCAGTTCGGCCTGCAGGCGCGCGTCGCCCGGCAGGAACTCGCGCAACAGCAGGCGCGCAGCCTCCACCGCGTGGTCCCACTCGCGGGCCTGGACCGAGATGTCCTTGAGCAGCACCAGCGCCTCGCGGCGCAGGCCGCTCTCCGGCGCGAGCTTCGGCAACAGGCCGTCGAGGACCTCGTCCGCATGGTCGAGGAGCCCGGCCTTCTGGAAGTCGCGCGCCAATTCGAGCGCGGCCGTGTTGCGCAGGGCCGCATCGAGCCCGCTGCGCTCCATCAACTCCTGGTGGATCTTGATGGCGCGGTCGGCCTCGCCGCGGCGCCGCAGCAGGCTGCCGAGCGCGAACTGCAGTTCCACCGCCTCCGGGTGCGCCTTGGACACGTCGATGAACGCCTCGACCGCCTTGTCCGGCTCCTCGTTCATGAGGAAATTGAGGCCGCGGAAGTACGCGCGCGGCATGGCACGCGATTCCTGGATCAGTTGCTTGATGTCGACGCGCGCGGCCATCCAGCCCAGTCCGAAGCAGGCCAGGGCACCCACGAACAGCCAAGGCAGCCAGCCGGCGAGGTCAGCCATCCGGGGTGGTGCCGGCCGACGGGGGCGGCATGGCATCGCGCGACTTCTGTTGCAGCGCGCGGTTGAGCTTGCGGATCTCGCGCTTCATCTGGATGAGGGTCATCAGCGAGGCCAGCAGGCCGATGATGAGCCCGCCGCCGAAGGAGCCCAGAAGGATCAGCACCAGCGGGGCACTGACCTCCGCATCGAGGTAGCCCTTCACCGTGACCACGTGTGCGTTCTTGGAAGCAAACCAGATCAGCAACACGACGATGACGATGCGGACGATCCAGACGAGGATTCTCATGGCGGGGGGCGATCGGCGTCGGCGCAGTGGAGGATGACTGCGCGCATTCTAACGGCGCACTCCGGCACCGGCCGGGAGCTGAAACAAAAAAGGCCGGCAACCTCGCGGCGTCCGGCCTGAAAACGGGGTGGTCGGCAGGTCATTCGCTGCCGGTATGCGTCGCCGGGACGTCCTTGGCCGGCGTGATTCCGGGTGCCTTTGCGGCCTCCGCTGCCGCGGCAGCGTTCTGTGCATCGATGAGGTCGACGCGCTCGCGCAACTCCTTGCCGGCCTTGAAGTGCGGCACGCGCTTCCGCGGCACCAGCACCTTTTCCCCGGTCTTGGGATTGCGGCCCATGCGCGGCGGCCGGTCGTTGAGGCCAAAGCTGCCGAAGCCGCGGATCTCGATGCGGTCGCCCTGTGCAAGGGTTTGCGCCATGGCGTCGAGCATGGTCTTCACGGCCAGCTCGGCGTCCTTGGGCGCCAATTGGCTGTGACGCGCCGACAGGATCTCGATCAGCTCGGACTTGGTCATCGATTTCACAGGCAGGTCTTCCCCAGGGATGTGCCGTTCAAACTGCCAAATTGGAACGCCGGCGGCGCAAGCCGGTGGTGCCGCGCCGCCGGTGTTCCGGCAACAGCCGTGCTGCTTAGCTGTTCTCGCCTTGCTTCATCTTCGCCTTCAACAGCGCGCCCAGGTTGGTGGTGCCCGCGTTGTTCGGCGCGTCGTCGGCCATGCGCTTCATCGCATCCTTTTCATCGGCCGAATCCTTGGCCTTGATCGAGAGGTTGATGTTGCGCGACTTGCGGTCGACGTTGACGATCACGGCTTCGATCTCGTCGCCTTCCTTCAGGTGCGAACGGATGTCCTCGACGCGCTCGCGCGAGACTTCGGATGCACGCAGGTAGCCCTCGACTTCCTCGGTCAGCGCGATCACGGCGCCCTTCGGGTCGATCGCCTTCACGGTGCCCTTGACGATGGAGCCCTTGTCGTTGAGCGTGGTGAAATTGGTGAACGGATCGGTGTCGAGCTGCTTGATGCCGAGCGAGATGCGCTCGCGCTCGACGTCGATGGCCAGCACCACGGCTTCCACTTCGTCGCCCTTCTTGTAGGTCTTGACGGCTTCCTCGCCGGCGGTGTTCCAGGACAGGTCCGAGAGGTGCACCAGGCCGTCGATGTTGCCGGGCAGGCCGATGAACACGCCGAAGTCGGTGATCGACTTGATCGCGCCCTTGACCTTGTCGCCCTTCTTGTGCGACATCGAGAACTCGTCCCACGGGTTCGGCATGCACTGCTTCATGCCCAGCGAGATGCGGCGGCGGTCCTCGTCGATCTCGAGGATCATCACTTCCACTTCGTCGCCCAGGGACACGACCTTGGCCGGGTGGACGTTCTTGTTGGTCCAGTCCATCTCGGACACGTGCACCAGGCCTTCGATGCCGGATTCGATCTCGATGAACGCGCCGTAATCGGTGAGGTTGGTGACCTTGCCGAACAAGCGCGTGCCCTGCGGGTAGCGGCGCGAGAGGCCCATCCACGGGTCGTCGCCCAGCTGCTTCATGCCCAGCGAGACGCGGTTCTTTTCCTGGTCGAACTTGAGGATCTTGGCCTCGACTTCGTCGCCCACGTTGAGCACTTCCGACGGGTGCTTGACGCGGCGCCAGGCGAGGTCGGTGATGTGCAGCAGGCCGTCGATGCCGCCCAGGTCCACGAACGCGCCGTAGTCGGTGATGTTCTTGACGACGCCCTTGACGATGGCGCCTTCCTTCAGCGTTTCGAGCAGCGCGGCGCGATCGGCGCCGAGGTTGGCTTCCATGACGGCGCGGCGCGAAACCACGACGTTGTTGCGCTTCTTGTCGAGCTTGATGACCTTGAACTCGAGTTCCTTGCCTTCGAACATCGAGGTGTCCTTGACCGGACGCGTGTCGACCAGCGAGCCGGGCAGGAAGGCGCGGATGCCGTTCACCATGACGGTGAGGCCGCCCTTGACCTTGCCGGACACCATGCCGGTGATGATGGTGCCCTTGTCGAGCGCCACGTCGAGTTCGTGCCAGGCGGCCAGCTTCTTGGCGCGTTCGCGCGAGAGCTTGGTGGCGCCGAAGCCGTCTTCGAACTTCTCGATCGCAACGGTGACGAAGTCGCCGGGCTTGACTTCGATCTCACCGCGATCGTTCTTGAATTCTTCCACCGGGATGACCGACTCGGATTTCAATCCGGCGTTCACCACGACGATGTTTTGATCCACGCTGATGACTTCGGCGGTGATCATTTCGCCTTCGCGCATTTCCTGGCGCGTCAGGCTTTCCTCGAACAACGCGGCAAAACTGTCGGGCGCGTGCAGGGAGGCTTTGGAAGGACTTGCGGATGCTGACATGGGAGACTGCTTTCTGGTTAGGTCGCGACTCCGGGCGGAATGCGACGGTTGGTCAATGCTGGAACCCCCGGGAGGAGCCCAGCCCCGTACTGCCATGCTGCTAGGTTGCTGCGGTGCTGCGGTGCTGCGAGGCTTGCCGGTCCGCGTGCGGCCGGATTATTGCCCCAAGTCAAGACGGAATTGACGCTTCCGGTATTTCGGAAAGCACCAAAAGCGCTTTCCAATCAACAGCCTATCGGATTTTCGCGACGCAGTCGAGAATTCTTTCCACCGCTTGCGCTGCAGAAAGCTCCGTCGTATCAATGAGATAGGCGTCCGGAAGGCATTTCAGTGGCGCCACGGGACGATTCATGTCGCGTTCGTCACGCTGCGTCAGTTCCTTCAAAACGTCGGCCAGTATCGCAGAGTTTCCTTTTTGTTTCAACTGGTTAACGCGTCTTTCGGCCCTCGCCTCGACGCTCGCAGTCAGGAAAAACTTGGGCTTGGCGTCCGGAAAAATGACCGAACCCATGTCGCGGCCGTCTGCCACCAGGCCGGGCGGCTGCCGGAACGCCTGTTGCCGCCGCAACAGGGCGGCCCGCACCGCGGGCACTGCCGCCACGCGCGAGGCGTTCTGGCCGGCCTCCTCGGTGCGGATGGCATCGGACGCATCGGCGCCGCCAAGAATGATCCGGTCGCCATCGAAGCGCACGTCCAGGCTTGCCGCCAACGCGGCCAGGCCGGCAGCATCCTGCAAATCGATGCCCTTGCGCACGGCCGCCAGACCCACCAGCCGGTACAGGGCGCCGCTGTCCAAGTAGTGGTATCCAAGGCGCGCGGCCACGGCCTGCGCCACCGTACCTTTCCCGGAAGCGGTCGGCCCGTCGATGGCGATGACGGGAACGGCGTCATTCATGCGGCGATGCCCCGGAACACGTCGAAATACGCCGGGAAGGTCTTGGCGACGCACTTCGGGTCGTTGATCGTGACAGGGATGCCGCGCAAGGACGGCAGTGAAAAACACATGGCGATGCGGTGGTCGTCGTAGGTGTCGATGCCGGTGCCGGGCGTCACGGGTTGGCTGGGCGGGACGATGCGCAGGAAGTCCACGCCCTCGTCGACGGTTGCACCAAACTTGCGCAATTCGGTGGCCATCGCAGCGAGCCGGTCGGTTTCCTTCACGCGCCAACTGGCAATGTGGGTGAGCGTCGTGGCGCCCGTCGCGAACAAGGCCAGGACCGCGAGGGTCATGGCCGCGTCCGGGATGTGGTTGCAATCGAGGGTGATGCCCTTCAGCGCCGCGCCCGCCGGCGGTGCCGCCTCGATCCAATCCTCGCCAAGGGTGACCTGCGCGCCCATTTGCCGAAGCGCACCGGCAAACTGCACATCGCCCTGGATGCTGGCGTGCCCCACGCCGGTGACACGCACCGGCCCGCCCGCGAGGGCACCGGCTGCCAGGAAATACGAGGCCGAGGAGGCATCGCCCTCCACTTGGATGCGGCCCGGAGAAACGTAGTGCGCGCCTTGGGGACATGCAAAGCGCGCACCGTCGCGGAGGAGTTCGACGCCGAAGCGCGCCATCAGGTTGACCGTGATGTCCACATACGGCTTGGAGATCAACTCGCCAACGACTTCCACGCCCGGTGCCGGATTCGCCAAATGCATTGCCATCAGGAACGCCGACAGGAACTGGCTGGAGACGCTGCCGCGGATCGGCACCACAGGACCTGCATCGATCGAGCCGCGGCGAACGTTTGCGCCAATGGCGAGCGGCGGATAGCCTTCGGTCTCCAGGTAGCGGACGGCGCAGCCGGCGCGCCGCAGGGCGTCCACGAGATCGCCAATCGGCCGTTCGTGCATGCGCGGCACACCGGCGAGCCGGTATTCGCACCCGGCATCGGACATCATCGCCAGCGCCGCGGTCAACGGACGGAACGCCGTGCCCGCGTTGCCGAGGAACAGGTCCGCCTGGCGTACGGGAAACTCACCGCCAGTCCCTTCAACGCGGACCACGCCCTCCCCGGCCGGTTCGATCTTCACACCCAGTCGGGCGAGGGCCTGCAGCATCACGCGCGTGTCGTCGGAATCGAGCAACCCAACAACGTCAGTGTTGCCCGTTGCCAACGCAGACAACAGCAGCACGCGGTTGGAGATGCTCTTCGAGCCGGGCAACGCGACCGTCCCCTGCGCACGCGACCGCGCCGGAAGCTGGAGCGATTCGGGCAACGGCGTCATGCGGCGTCGTCGCGAAACCCGGCCAGCTCGCCGGCCATCCAATGCTCGCGCGCGGCGCGGGCGCGCTGCATGGCGGTGTGGAGCGTTTCACCGTCGCGGGCCTCGATCGCACGCCGCAAAGCCGCGAGGCGCTCCTCGATGCGGCGGCATTCCTCGGCCAGCGCCGCCCCGTTGTCCAGCGCGATGTCGCGCCACATGTCCGGCGAAGACCCGGCGATGCGCGTGAAATCGCGGAAGCCGGAGGCGGCAAAGGTGAACAGCTGGCGCGCGTTCGGTCGCGCGGCCAGTTCATCGACCAGCGCGAAGGCAATGATGTGCGGCAGGTGGCTCACGGCGGCGAACACGCGGTCGTGTTCGCCGGCCTCCAGGCGTACCACGCGGGCGCCGCAGGACTGCCACAACTGCTCGACGCGGTCGATGGCGGCCGGGTCGTTTTCTTCCAGCGGCGTGAGCACCACATGGCGCGCTTCGAACAACTCGCCCGCTGCGGCGCCGACCCCGCTGCGCTCGCGCCCGGCGATCGGATGCCCGGGCACGAATTGCGCGACGTGGGCGCCAAAGGTGGTGCGGGCCGCTTCAATCACGGCACCCTTGGTGCTTCCGGCATCGGTGACCACGCAGTTCGACTGGAGGTGCGACGACAATCGGGCAAACAATTCCGGCATCTGGCGCACCGGCACGGCAATCATCAGCGCATCGCAGGCACCGAGTTCCGGAAGGGTCGCAGCGGCATCCACCACGCCGCGCTGCAATGCTGCGTCGATGGCGGCCTCGTCGCGATCGGTGCCCACCACCACCGCCGACGGGTGCGCGCGCCGAATCGCCAGGGCAAACGAGCCGCCGATGAGGCCGAGGCCGATCACGCCGATTCGCATGTCAAAACCCTAGCAGGGGCGGGCATTCCAGGCCGATTTGGCCTGGAACGCCGCGCCAGTCATTGACTTTGTTCATATCGAGCGTCGCCACACGCTACGCCAGCGCCTGGTCCAGCGACGCGATGAAGCGGGTGTTCTGCGCCGCCGTGCCCACGCTGACGCGCAGCCAGTCCGGCAACCCGTAACCGGCGATCGGGCGCACGATCACGCCCTGCCGCAGCAACGACTCAAACACTGCTTTCGCGTTGTTGATCCGGAAGGTGATGAAGTTCCCGAACGGCGGAATGTAAGCGATGCCGCGCTGCGCGAACGCGGCCGAGAGGTAGGCCAGGCCCTCGGCATTCACGCGCCGGCCTCTTTCGATGAACTCGGTGTCCTCGAGCGCGGCGGCCGCGGCCACCATCGCCAGGTGGTTCACGTTGAACGGCTGGCGCACGCGATTCATCAATGCGACGATGTCCTTCGACGCGAGGCCAAAGCCAACGCGCAGACCGGCCAGCCCGTAGGCCTTCGACAGGGTGCGAGAAATGATGAGATTGGGGAATTCGGCCAGCCAGGGTGCACTGTCGTATGCGTGCTCCGGTGACAGGTACTCCATGTACGCTTCATCCATGACGACCAGCACGTTCTCCGGCACCCGTCGCGCGAAGTCCTTGATCGCGTCGCCATCGACAAACGTGCCGGTCGGGTTGTTCGGGTTCGCCAGGAACACCACGCGCGTGTCCGCACGCACGGCGGCAAGCAGTGCGTCGAGGTCGTTGCCATAGTCCCGGGCCGGGACCTCGATGCCGGTGGCCCCCACGGCCGTGGTGGCCAGCGGATAGACCGCAAAGGCATGCTGCGAGTACACCGCCGATGTGCCCGGGCACAGGAACGTACGCGCCACCAGCTCGAGGATGTCGTTCGACCCGTTGCCGAGGATGACCTGGTCCATCGCCACGCCGAAGCGGCGCACGATGACCTCCTTCAACGCGAACCCGCCGCCATCCGGATAGAGCGCCAGGTCGGCGATCGCGCGCTCGATGGCCGCAACGGCCTTGGGCGAGGGCCCGAGCGGATTCTCATTCGAGGCGAGCTTGATGATGTCCGCCTCGTGCATGCCCAGCTCGCGCGCGACGTCGGAGATCGGCTTGCCGGGCTGATACGGGGCAATGCGGTGGATGTACTCGGGGACCAGCGTGTTCGGGTTCATGGATTCCTGCTAAAGGACCGCTTTCGGGTAGGAGCCGAGCACCTTGACGTAGCCGGCGATATTGCGCAATTCGGCCATCGCCTCGACCACGTTGGCGTCCGACTGGTGCCCGTCGATGTCGACAAAGAACAGGTACTCCCACATCGCCACCTTCGACGGCCGCGATTCGAACTTGCTCATCGACACGCCGCGCGTGGCGAACGGCGTGAGCATTTCGTACACGGCGCCTGCGCGGTTGGGGGCGGAGAGGATCAGCGAGGTCTTGTCGCGCCCCGACGGTTTGGGCTCGTACTGGCCCAGCACCAGGAAGCGCGTGGTGTTGTTCGGCTCGTCCTCGATGTTGGCGGCGAGGATGGCCAGCTTGTAGTGCTCGGCCGCCATTTCCCCGGCCACGGCGGCGGTGAACGGTTCCAGCGATGCGCGGCGCGCGGCTTCGGCGTTGGAGGCCACCGCCACGCGTTCGGCATGCGGCAGGTGGGCGTTGAGCCATTCGTGACATTGCGCCAGCGATTGCCCGTGCGAGAACACCTTTTGGATGGAGTTCAGGCTGTTGGCGTGCAACGGATCGCTTGCCATCAGGTTGTGGTGGATGCGCACCAGCACTTCGCCGCAGGTCTTGAGCGGCGTCTGCGGCATCAG
>JAEUMZ010000009.1 GCA_016790765.1 Betaproteobacteria bacterium | reverse complement strand
CGGCCCCGGCTGCCGCGCCGGCCGCCGCACCGGCACCCGCGCCTGCCAAGGCGGATGCAAAGGCGGATGCGAAGGCGGATGCCAAGCCGGCGGAGCCTGCGAAGAAGTAGTTCGCGGTTTCAGCAGGGATGAAAAACGCCGGGCATGCCCGGCGTTTTCTATTGTGCGACAGACTGTGGGGCTGTGATTCGTTCAACAGGAAAAAACTGGAACACAGAGGGCACGGAGAAAAGTCTTGAGGACACAGAGGATGCGAGGATTTCTCTGTGTTCTCTGCTTTTCCTCCGTGCCCACTGTGTTCCAGGTTTTCATCGTTCAGTTTCACAGGCGCCTCAGAAAAGACGCGCGCCCAGACGGCCTAGAGCAAGTACGCGATCACAAACACCCCAATCATCGTGATCGCCAGCGCGAGCTTCGCCAGCGACCCCAGCAGCAGCCCGATCCACGTCGCAAAACCCACCTTGGTGGCCTGCTGGAAGTTGTTGCGCGCGATCATTTCGCCGGCGATGGCGCCGAGGAAGGGGAAGATGAAAATGCCGATCAGCCCCGCGAAGATGCCGAGCACGCTACCCAGCGCGGCGCCGATCAATGCGTACTTCGAGGCGCCGACGCGTTTGGCACCGATCATCGCGGCGAGGAAGTCGATGGCCATGGCCAGCAGCATCAGCCCACCCAGGATGGTGAGCGTTGGCCAGCCGATTTTTTCGAAGTTGCCGATCCACGCGGCGACCAATAGCCCGCCGAACACAAACGCCACGCCGGGGAGCGCCGGCAGGATGGTGCCGGCGAGGCCGATGGCGACCAAGGCGAAAGCGAGAATCCAGAGGAGGAGGGTTTCGGTGCCCATTGCGTTTCGTTCACTCTGATTGTTGTTGCGTAGCGCCGCAATTTGCAGGTTGTCTCCCCGGCGCAGGCCGGGGCCCAATTTGTCGTATGCAAACTTGGGCCCCGGAACGAGTCCGGGGCGACAGCTGAAACGGGGTGCCGGGAATTACGAATCCAGCCTTCATACCGGCATGACTGAATTCAACTGTAGGCTTGGACTATGATAGGCCGAATCGTTCACTCTCCCGCCTGATGCCGTGACCGCCCTCGCTGCACCGCCAAGCTCCACGGATTCTTCCGCGATCTTTTCGCGCCTCCACGCGACGCTGAAGCCGGAGGCCGTGCTGACCACGCCCGAGTCGCTCAAGCCCTACGAGTGCGACGGCCTCTCCGCGTACCGTCAGTTGCCGCTCGCGGCGGTGCTGCCCTCGACGGTCCAGGAAGTGAAGGACATCCTCAAGGCCGCGTTCGACACCGGCACCAAGGTCATCGCGCGCGGTTCGGGTACCGGGTTGTCGGGCGGGGCCACACCAGAGGCTGACGCGCTGTTGATGTCGCTGGCCAAGTTCAATCGCGTGCTCGAGGTCGATCCACTTGCACGCATTGCGCGTGTGGAGCCGGGTGTGCGCAACCTCAAGATCTCCGAAACCGTTGCGCCGCACGGGCTCTATTACGCGCCGGACCCGTCCTCGCAGATCGCCTGCTCGATTGGCGGCAACGTGGCGGAGAACTCCGGCGGCGTGCATTGCCTGAAGTACGGCCTCACGGTGCACAACATCCTGAAGGTGGAGGGCGTACTGGCCACGGGCGAAGCCGTGACCTTCGGCTCCCACGCGCTCGATGCGCCGGGCTACGATTTGCTGGCCGCCGTCACCGGTTCCGAGGGCATGCTGGCGGTCATTACCGAGGTCACCGTCAAGCTCACGCCCAAGCCCACGCTGGCGCGCGTGGTGATGGCGAGCTTCGATGCGGTCGAGAAAGCCGGCGATGCGGTCGCCGCCGTGATTGGCGCCGGCATCGTGCCGGCCGGGCTGGAGATGATGGACAAGCTCGCCACGCGCGCGGTGGAGGATTTCGTTCACGCGGGTTATGACCTCGACGCGGAGGCCATTCTGCTGTGCGAATCCGACGGCACGCCCGAGGAAGTCGAAGAGGAAATCGCCAAGATGGAATCGGTGATGAAGGCGGCCGGTGCCACGGCGTGCGTGGTGTCCAACAACGAAGCCGAGCGCCTGAAATTTTGGTCGGGCCGCAAGGCCGCGTTTCCGGCCGTGGGGCGAATTTCGCCGGACTACTACTGCATCGATGGCTCCATCCCGCGTCGCGCGCTGGCCCTGGTGCTCAATCGCACGGCGGAGATGAGCGAGAAGTACGGCCTGCGCTGCGCCAACGTGTTCCATGCAGGGGATGGCAACCTGCACCCGCTGATCCTCTACGACGCCAACGTGCCCGGCGAGCTGGAACGCACCGAGGCCTTTGCCGCCGAATTGCTGGAGCTGTGCATCGAGGTCGGCGGCACCATCACCGGAGAGCACGGCGTGGGCATCGAGAAGATCAACCAGATGTGCACGCAGTTCAAGGACGCCGAGCGCGAGATGTTTTTCGCCCTCAAGCGCGCGTTCGACGAAACGATGCTGCTCAATCCCGGCAAGGCCATTCCCACCCTGCACCGCTGCGCCGAGTACGGCCGCATGCACGTGCGCGGCGGGCAATTGCCGCATGCGGACTTGCCGCGATTTTGAATGGTTGGTTTCTCTCCGCCGATGAACGCCGATGTTGCGCCGATGGACGCCGATAAAGGCAAGGGAAAGGAAACAATCCAACCCGGCATTGCCGCTCGTGGCCCAAGCGCCTTGAACATGGTACACATTCCAGGGCGTTATCGGCGTCCATCGGCGCCCCATCGGCGTTCATCGGCGGAGGCCATTTCTCCCAAATGATTGCGGACTCGCTCCGTCGGATCGAGGGTCTTACCGTCATCGCCGACGAGGAGCGTCTGCGCCCGTTCGAAACCGACGGGTTCATCCAGCATCGTGCGTTGCCGGTGTGTGCAGCATTGCCGCACACCGAGGGCCAGGTGAGCGAAATCCTGCGGCGCTGCCGCGAAGCCGCCGTGCCCGTGGTGACGCGCGGCGCAGGCACCGGCATTTCGGGCGGTGCGATACCGCACGCGCAAGGCGTGTTGATGGTGTTGACGCGCATGAATGCAATCCACGCCCTCGATCCGCTGGCGCGCACCGCCACCGTGGGCCCGGGGGTTCGCAACCTCGCGGTCACGGAGGCGGCCACCGCGCACGGCCTGTTCTTCGCGCCGGACCCGTCCAGCCAGGTGGTCAGCTCGATCGGCGGCAACGCGGCGGAAAACGCCGGCGGCGTGCATTGCGTGAAGTACGGGCTCACCGTGCACAACATCCATGCGTTGCGGCTGGTGCTGGCCGATGGCGCGGTTGTCGCACTGGGCAGCCGATCACTCGATGCGCCCGGCTACGACCTGCTGGCGCTGGCGATCGGTTCGGAGGGCCTGCTGGGCGCGATCACCGAGATCACCGTCAAGCTCACGCCGCAGCCGCCGCACATCGAAACCCTGCTCGCGGCGTTCGATGCGGTCACCGATGCGGCCACCGCGGTAGGCGAGATCATCGCGGCGGGCATCACGCCGGCCGCACTGGAGATGATGGACCGGATGGTGATCGAGGCCTGCGAGCGCTTCATGGGCGCGGGATTTCCCACCGGCGCGGCGGCACTGCTGCTGGTGGAACTCGATGGCACGGCCGAGGAAGTGGCGGATGACCGCGCGCGCGTGGAGGCGGTGCTGGCGACCTGCCGCGCCAAGGAAGTGCGCGCGGCGCACAGCGTGGCCGAGCGCGAGAAGTTGTGGAAGGCCCGGAAGGGCGCCTTCGCCGCGCTGGCCACCTTGAAGCCGGACTACTACACCGTGGACGGCACCATCCCGCGCCGCATGCTGCCGGAGGTGCTGGCGCGCTACGACGCGCTGGCCGCCGAGTACGGCATGACGGTCGCCAACGTGTTCCACGCCGGTGACGGCAACCTGCACCCGTGCATCTTCTACGAGGGCGGCACGCCGTGCGAAATGGAGCGCGCCGAGGAATTGGGCGGCAAGATGCTGGAGATCTGCGTGGAGGTGGGCGGCACCATCACCGGCGAGCACGGCGTCGGCATCGAGAAGTTGAAGCAGATGTGCGTGCAGTTCCGCGCGCCGGAGCTGGCCATGTTCCACGCCATCAAGGCCGCGTTCGATCCGGATGGCATACTCAATCCCGGCAAAGGCATCCCCGCACTGAAGCGCTGCGCCGAGTGGGGCGGGATGCATGTGCAGGGCGGCGTGGTGCCGCGATCCGAGATTCCACGGTTCTGAAAGGAAAAGAGTTTCTCCGCCGATGAACGCCGATAGAGTCACGCCGATGGACGCCGATAAAGTCATGCGAGTCACACCAGGATTGAACGCGTTTGCGACGGTGGAACTTTTTCGTTGCCTCGAATTGAACCCGCCATTGGATTGTGTTTTTCATCGGCGTCCATCGGCGCAACATCGGCGTTCATCGGCGGAGAGGAAGTCCTAAGGCAATGACGGACACATCCCTCTCCATCGC
>JAEUMZ010000188.1 GCA_016790765.1 Betaproteobacteria bacterium | reverse complement strand
TCACGCTGCTGCAAAAAGAACCGATGCCGGCGTGAGGCCCGCCAAGCGGTGCAAGGACCTCCCGGCGAGCAACTTGGTGGACAAAGTCAAGACCTGGTGCGCCTTTCAGGCCAAAAGTGCTTCAAACGCCGCGCCAGTGCTAGAGTCTTTTGCTGCATTGCTGCGTCCATGAATCCCGGCACGCTCGAGGAATGGCTCGACTTCATCGGTCGCCAGCACAGCGCCGAAATCGACATGGGCCTTGACCGCGTGCGCGCGGTTTGGCAGCGCATGGGGTCGCCACAGGCACCGCTCAACATCGTCGTCGGCGGCACCAACGGCAAGGGGTCCACGTGTGCGATGCTGGAATCGATCTATCGCGCCGCGGGATACCGCACCGGGTTCTATTCGTCCCCGCACTTCCTGCGCTTCAATGAGCGGGTGCGCATCGGCGGCCGGGAGGTGGCGGACGCTCCATTGGTGGCCGCCTTCGCGGCCGTGGAGCGCGCCCGGCAGGCCGGCACGCGCCCGGAGCCGCTGACCTACTTTGAGTTTGCAACCCTCGCGGCATTGCACCTTTTCGCGTCCGAGCCCCTCGACATCGGCATCCTCGAAGTCGGCCTCGGGGGGCGGTTGGACGCGGTGAACCTGGTCGATGGCGACGTCGCCATCGTGGTTTCCGTGGACCTCGACCACCAGTCCTACCTGGGCGACACGCGCGAGGCCATCGGCTTCGAAAAGGCGCACCTCTTCCGCGCCGGGCGGCCGGCCATCTTCGCGGACCTGGCGCCGCCGCGCACGGTGGTGGAGCACGCAGCATCCCTCGGCGCGCAGTGGATCGCGCTGGAGCAGGGCTACACCTATCGCGTGCTTGAAAGCCAGTGGGATTTCATCGCCGGTGCGCACGCGCGCCGCGCGCTGCCCCTGCCCGCACTACGGGGGCGTTACCAACTGAAGAATGCCGCCTCCGCACTGATGGCGGTCGCATGCCTGGAGGCCCGGCTGCCGGTCTCCATCGGTCACATCAAGCGCGGCCTGCTGGAGGTCGAGTGGCCCGGGCGCATGCAGGTCCTGCCCGGCCAGCCGGCGGTGGTGCTCGACGTGGCCCACAACCCGCATGCCGCGCGCGCGCTGGACCAGGCCCTGGGCGGCATGCCGTTCGCGCAGAATTCGTTTGCCGTGTTCGGCATGCTGCGCGACAAGGCCATCGCGGGTGTCATTTCGGTCCTGAAGGATCGCTTCGACCACTGGTTTGTCGCCGGACTGGACGGTGAATCGGCGCGCGGGGCGACGGTGAAGGAGGTGAGCGCGGCGCTGGCGGCACAGGGGCTTTCGTCGCGGGTCTCCGGGCACCTGGACATCGCTTCCGCCTATGCTGCGGCGCGGGAGCGCGCAGGGCCGAATGATAGAATCGTGGCCTTCGGATCGTTCTTCACCGTGGCGGAAATCCTGCGCCTCGCCCCCAATCGACCACACGCTGCCGCCGATGACCGATCAACCGGAACTGATCACCGCTGAACGCGAACTGAAGCGCCGGGGCCGCCGCAGGCTGGCCGGCGCCGTGACGCTGGGGTTGCTCGCTTTCGTGTTCGTCCCGATGTTCTTCGATGACGAACCCAAGAAACCGGGACAGCGCGCCAAGACCGAGATCAGCGTGCAGATTCCCCCCAAGGACGGGCAGCCCGCCTTGCCGGCGCCAGGGCCCGCCGTGGCGACGCCCGGCCCTGCGCCCGCCTCTGCGCCGGACGCCAAGGCGCTTGAGCCCGTCAAGGTCCCGACGCCGCCCGTCGAGCCGGCCCCGTCGCCGGTGAAGGAGGCCGCGAAGGAACCCGCCAAAGAACCTGTCAAGGAACCCGCGAAGGCTTCTGTGAAGGAGCCTAAAGTGTCCACCCCGCCGGCCAAGGACACCAAGCCCGTGGCCGCGGCGAAGACTGCCGCGAAAGAGCCAGCCGCAGCGAAGGGTGCCTTTGCCGTCCAGCTCGGCGCCTTCAGCGATGCGGACAAGGTCAAGGAATCCATCGCACGCCTGAAGGACGCCGGGTTGCCGCACTACACCGAAAGCGTGGCCGTCAGCGGCGGCAAGGTCACCCGCGTGCGCGCCGGCCCGTTCGACACCAAGGACAAGGCCGAGGCCGCGCTGGCCAAGGTCAAGCTCGCAGGCGGCGACGGCAAGGTCGTCCCGAGGTAAGCGCATGAACGGCGTCGATTTCCTCGTCCTCGGCATCGTGATCCTGTCCGTTGCGGTGGGGGCCTATCGCGGCGCCATGCGCGAGGTGCTGCACCTGGCCGGCTGGGTGCTCGCCTTCATCCTGTCCTCCTCCTTCGCCGGCAGCGTCGCCCCGTACTTTTCCGACTGGATGAGCGAGCCTGCGTTTCGCGTGGCGATGGCGTGGGTGACGATCTTCCTCGGCGTGCTGATGCTGGCCTCGCTGCTGGCCAGCCTGCTGACCGAACTCCTGCGCCGCTTCGGCCTCGATGGCCTCAATCGCGCAGCCGGCGGCGCGATCGGGCTGGCCCGCGCCGGGCTGGTGGTGCTGGTGTTCACCTGGCTGGCCGGCATGACCAAGTTTCCGCAGTCGGTTTGGTGGCGCAACTCCGCCGCCGCACCCTGGCTGGAACACGTGGCAATGAGCCTCAAGACCTTCCTGCCCGAAGGCTTGGCTGCGCGCATCAGCTATCGCGCCGATCCCGGGTTGAAGCCCGCGGTGCGGGGAGCCTGACCATGTGCGGCATCGTCGGCATCGTCTCCAAGAACCCGGTCAATCAGTTGCTGTACGACGGCCTCACGGTGCTGCAGCACCGCGGGCAGGATGCGGCGGGGATCGTGACCGCGGACGGGCGCACCTTCCACATGCACAAGAACAAGGGGCTGGTGCGCGACGTGTTCCGCACCCGCAACATGCGCGACCTCACCGGCACCATGGGCATCGCGCATTGCCGCTATCCCACCGCGGGGTCGGCCGCCAGTGCCGCGGAGTCGCAGCCGTTCTATGTCAATTCCCCGTTTGGCGTGGTGCTGGGACACAACGGCAACCTCATCAATACCAAGGAATTGCAGCGCGACCTGTTCCAGGATGACCTCAGGCACGTCAACACCAATTCCGACTCCGAGGTGCTGCTCAATGTGCTGGCGCACGAGCTGTCGCAGGCCGCGCGCGGCATCCGGCTCGATCCCGATGCCATCTTCAACGCCGTGGCCGGCGTGCACCGGCGCGCCAAGGGCGCGTACGCCATCGTGGCGATGATCGCCGGCCACGGCCTGCTGGCGTTCCGCGACCCGCACGGCATCCGCCCGCTGGTGATCGGCAAGAACATTACCGAGGACGGCAGCGTGGAGTTCATGGTCGCGTCCGAATCGGTCGCCATTGACACGCTGGGCTTCACCGTGATGCGCGACGTGGCGCCGGGCGAGGCGGTGTTCTTCGACACCAGCGGGGCTTTCTTCCAGCGCCAGTGCGCCGTGAATCCGCGGCTGAGCCCGTGCATCTTCGAGTACGTGTACCTGGCGCGGCCCGATTCCGTGATCGACGGCATCTCGGTGTACGAAACGCGCGCGCTGATGGGCCGCTCGCTGGCGCAGAAGATCCAGCGCGTGGCCCCCGGTCTCGGCATCGACGTGGTGATCCCGATCCCCGACACCAGCCGTCCATCGGCCGTGGAAGTGGCGCAGGTGCTGGGGGTGAAATACCGCGAGGGCTTCATCAAGAACCGCTACATCGGCCGCACCTTCATCATGCCGGGGCAGAAGGAGCGCCGCAGGTCGGTGCGCCAAAAGCTCAATGCCATGGCCATCGAGTTCCGCGGCAAGGATGTGCTTCTAGTGGATGACTCCATCGTGCGCGGCACGACCTCCAAGGAAATCGTGCAGATGGCGCGCGATTGCGGCGCGCGCAAGGTCTATTTCGCCTCCGCCGCGCCGCCGGTGCGATTTCCCAACGTGTACGGCATCGACATGCCGACGCGCAAGGAGTTGATCGCCAACGGCCGCGATGCGGCCCAGATCGCGGCGGAAATCGGCGCGGACGCGGTGTTCTACCAGGACATCGAGGACCTGATCGCCGACGTGCGCTCGTGCAACCCGGCCATCGAGGAATTCGATGCCTCGTGTTTCGACGGCCGCTACATCACCGGCGGCGTGGACGAGGCGTACCTGGAGGTTCTCGAACGCGGGCGTGATCGAGGCGACGAGCCGGTGGACGCTACGGAGGAATCGAATCGCGCCGAACAACTGGATTTGGGATTGTCCGTGGCCGAACGGTAGTTCGATTGTTTAGCGACGTCCTCAGTTCTTGTCATTCCCGCGAAGGCGGGAATCCAAGTATTGTTGAAAAAAGTGGATTCCCGCTTTCGCGGGAATGACCGTGAATGACAAATGTCTGAACCCGCCGACAAACCCGCCTTCGACACCCTCGCCATCCGCGCAGGCACGATGACGAGCAACTTCCAGGAACACTCGGAAGCGCTGTTCCTCACGTCCAGCTTCACCTACAAGACGGCGGCAGAAGCAGCGCGCAAGTTCGCCAACGAGGAGCCGGGCTACCTTTACAGCCGCTTCACCAACCCGACAGTCTCGATGTTCCAGGATCGATTGGCGGCACTGGAAGGCGCGGAGGATTGCGTGGCCACCGCGACCGGCATGGCGGCCATTGCCAGCACTGTGCTGGGCCTGCTCAAGTCCGGTGACCACCTGATCGCGTCGCGCAGCGTGTTCGGCACCGTGGTGCCGCTGTTCGACCAGATCGCCCGGAAGTTCGGCATCGACACCACCTGGGTGACCGGCGCGGACCTCGACCAGTGGCGCGCCGCGGTTCGGCCCAATACGCGCATGCTGTTTTGCGAAAGCCCGTCCAACCCGCTGGGCGAAGTCTGCGATATCGCCGCGCTGGCGGAGATTTCCCGGAAGCTTGGCGCCATCCTCGTCGTGGACAACTGCCTGCTCACCCCGGCCCTGCAGCGGCCGCTGGAATTCGGCGCCGACCTGGTGATTCACTCGGCCACCAAGTACCTCGACGGCCAGGGCCGCGTGCTGGCCGGCGCCGTGTGCGGCGCGAAGACGCTGGTGGAGCCGGTCTACGGGTTCGTGCGAACGGCCGGTCCGGCGCTCTCGCCCTTCAATGCCTGGATTTGCCTCAAGGGCATGGAGACGCTGCGGCTCCGGATGGAAGCGCACTCGCGTCAAGCACTGGCGTTGGCTGAGTGGCTGGCCGGCCAGCCCAACGTCAGGGCGGTGCACTATCCGGGCCTGCCCGGCCATCCCCAGCACGCCCTTGCGATGCAGCAGGCGCCCATGCAGGGGGCGGTGGTGTCCTTCGAGGTCGAGGGCGGCCGCGACGGCGCGTGGCGCGTGATCGATGCCGTAAAGATGATCTCCATCACCGCCAACCTGGGCGACACCCGCACCACCATCACCCACCCGGCCACCACCACCCATGCCCGCATCACGCAGGCAGAGCGCGATGCCAGCGGCGTGGCCGACGGGCTGGTGCGCGTGGCGGTGGGGCTGGAAGACTTGCAGGACATTTGCGCGGACCTGTCGGCCGGCCTGCGCGGCGCATGACGCAATCTGCCAAGCCCCTGGCGTTTCCGCCGGGGCATTTTTACTCCGCCATCGTGGACCCTGCCGAGGCGGAGCGGGATGCGGCCCGCCTGTGGCCGGATCGCGCGCCGGAATTGCCGGGCATCGACTTCAATGACGCTTTCCACGTGCAAGTGCTGACCGAATGGTTTCCGCGCTTCATGCCGGGCTACGACTACCCGGAGCACGAGAAGGACGCTGTGACGCCGCACAGTTTTTTCACCCGGAACTCGCAGTTCAGCTGGCTCGATGCGCGCGCGCTGTACGTGTTGATGCGCGCGTGGGCGCCGCGCCGCATCGTCGAAGTCGGTTCCGGGTTCTCCTCGTTGTTGATGGCCGATGTGAACCTGCGCCATCTGGGCGGGAAGACCGCCGTGACGTGCATTGAGCCCTATCCGCGGCCATTCCTGAAGGCAGGCGTGCCCGGAATCGAGACCCTGATCGAGGCCAGGGCGCAGGACGTGTCGATGGACGTCTTCTCACAACTGGCGCCCGGCGACATCCTGTTCATCGACTCCTCCCACGTGTCCAAGACCGGCAGTGACGTCAACTACCTGTTCCTGGATGTCCTGCCGCGATTGGCGCCGGGCGTCCGCATCCATGTGCATGACGTGTTCCTGCCGCTGGAATACCCGCGTGACTGGGTCATCGACATGAACCGCAGCTGGAACGAGCAGTACCTGCTGCGCGCAATGCTCACGCACTCGAATGCGTTCAAGGTGCTGTTTGGCGCCACCTACGCGTTCATCAAGCACCGGGACCTGGTGATTGCCGGCTTGGCGTATCCGAAGGGACACGGGTTTTCTGGCGGGAGTCTGTGGATCGAGCGTTTGTGAATTGCGCCCATTGCATCGGTTTCGCCGCCAAGTCCAGCGTCTCGCCTTGGCCTCCCAATACATGACATCCTGAAATGACCCTACTTTCCTCCCCCAGCGGCTCAGAACACCCAACTCAATCGCCTTCACTAGACATCGGGCGCCTCAACGAGGGTTCGCGTGCCTTCTTGAAGGAGTTTCGCCAGGTACGTACGTCCTGCGCGCCGCCCGATTTTCCGTGGTACCCATGGGAATCGCTCGGCAACTTTGAACACCTTGACCGGTTGTTGAAGGATCCTCACCGTGATCTTGCGCGGTTGATTGGTGGCCTACCGGTTGCCGATGTGGGTGGTGCCGATGGCGACGTTTCGTTCTTTCTCGAGCGGCAGGGAATCGAAATGGACCTGGTCGACTATGGACCGACCAACATGAACGGCCTGCACGGCGCGAGATTCCTCAAGCAGGCGCTACGGTCGAACATTTCGATTCACGAAATGGACCTCGATGCGAAGTTTGAGTGGCCACGCAACCAGTATGGTTTGGTGTTTTTTCTCGGCATCCTCTATCACCTGAAGAATCCGTTCTACGTGCTGGAATCGTTGGCCAAGGTCACGCGTCATGCATTCATCAGTACGCGTGTCGCGCAGTTTTCGCCTAGCGGGGAGTCGATTGAAAACCTGCCGGTTGCCTATTTGGTAAACCCGACCGAGTGCAATAACGATCCAACCAACTACTGGATATTCTCCGGGAGTGGACTTGCGCGAATCCTCGACCGCGCGGGTTGGGACGTCGTTGCGCAAATGAGAAACGGCAACACGACGCGGTCGGACCCTGCCAGTGCCCAGGGTGATGAGCGTGCGTATTTGCTGGTCCGCAGTCGTCGCGCCGACATCGGCTGACTGGGCCGTTCACTAGTTGTCGCGGGTGAAGCCAGGCGTGCGCCGCGACCAAGTCTGTTTCGGTTACAGGCCGCGGTCCTGGATGCAAGGCCAAAAAACACCGTTGCAGCAAGGGAAAGGCCTTGAGGGACCGTTGGCTTGCAGGTCAGGTTGCGCGACGAAACTCAGCCGACGATCCAGCCCTGCACAACGCCGGCTCCGCCGCCGGCCAATCCGGGAGCACGTGGCGCGCCCACATCGCGTCTTTGCCATGCTTGTGGACGGCAGGCCGGTGCGTGTGGCCGTGCACCAATGTGCTGCACCGATGACGCGCAAAGGCGTCTTCAACCGCCTTCGGCGAGACATCCATGATCGCCTCCGCCTTCATCGACTTCTCCACGTCGCTCTTTGAACGAAGCGAGCGCGCGATCGCCTCGCGCTCGGCGTACGTCTTGGCGAGGAACGCGCGCTGCCACTGCGGGTCGCGCACCTGCGCGCGGAACGCCTGGTAGGCGCGATCGTCCGTGCACAACGTGTCACCGTGCATCAGCAGCACCCGTTCGCCACCCAATTCGATCACCGTCGGGTCGGGCAGCAGGGCCATGCGGGCTTCACGCGCGAAGCGCTCGCCGATGAGGAAATCGCGATTGCCATGCATGAAGAACTGCGCCACGCCGCCTGCAGCATTCGCTGCGAATGCGGCAACCACCTCGCGCGCGAGCGGGTCGTGGTCGAGCTGGTCGTCGCCGATCCAGTATTCGAACAGGTCGCCCAGCACGTACAGCGCGCCGGATTCGCGCACCGGCCCGCGCATGAACTCGAAGAATGCCGCGTTGGTCTCCGGCCGCTCGGCGCACAAGTGCAGGTCGGAGATGAAGTACGTGGCACGCATTGGGCGGACTATAAAAGAAAAAGGGGCGACCGAAGCCGCCCCTTGCGCCTGGCGAATGCCGGGATCAGATGCACTCGGCCTTCTCGATCACCACGGCCTCGTTGGGCACGTTCTGGTGCATGCCCTTGGTGCTGGTGGCCACGCCGCGGATCTTGTCGACCACCTCCTTGCCCTCGACCACCTTGCCGAACACGGCGTAGCCGAAGCTGGACGGGCCGGCATGGTTGAGGAACTCGTTGTCCTTCACGTTGATGAAGAACTGCGAGGTCGCCGAATCGACCACGTTAGTGCGCGCCATGGCGACCGTGTAGTTGTCGTTCTTCAGGCCGTTGGCGGCTTCGTTCTTGATCGGCGCGCTGGTGGGCTTCTGGTTCATGGACTTGTCGAAGCCGCCGCCCTGGATCATGAAGCCGTCGATGACGCGGTGGAAGATGGTGCCGTTGTAGTGCCCGCTCTCCACGTATTTCACGAAGTTCTCGGTCGAGACCGGGGCCTTTTCGTTGTTGAGTTCGAGCGTGATGGCGCCCATGTTGGTGGTGAGCTTGACTTTCATGGCGATGGAACCTTTGTCGTATTTGCAGGAGGCGGCTTTGGCGGCCGGCTTGGTGGCGGCCTTGGAGGCATCGGCGGGCTTCTGGGCCAGCGCGAAGCCGGTGATGAATGGGGCCAGCATCAGGGCGGCTGCCGGGGCGAGGCGATACTTGGACATGCTCGGTGACTCCTTGGTTGTTGCGGAAGAAAAGGCGATTTGATCGATCGGGCGCCGGTCAGGCGGCGGTGGATTCGTAGACGATGCGCCAGCGGCCGTCTTCGCGCTGCCAATACTGGCGCTTTTTCATGCGCGTGGCGTTGTTGCTGCTCTTGTATTCCTGGTCGAAGGTGACCATCAGCATCGGCGTGGTGCCGGGGGCGACGGCGTACTCGAACACGGACAGGTTGCGCACGTCCACCTTGACCCAGGATTTCGAGGCGTTGATGCGCCGCTTGTTCTGCGACCATGCGGTGTGGTTCTTGCCGTCGGCGTTGAAACCGGCCGAGTAATGGGAGAGGTAGCGATCCATGTCGAGGCTTTCCCAATCCGCCACCCAGCTGCCCAGCGCGTCGTAGAACGCGCCGCGCTCGGCCGCCCAGGATTCGGGCGCCTTCCATTGCACGCTTTGCACGATGATGACCGGCGTGGCGCCCGGCTTGACGTAGCGGGAGAAGCGCGTGAAGTCGTCGTTGGTCAACACCACGCAGCCATCGGAGGCGCGCGGCGGGCGGCTGTAGGTATTCGACGGCGTGCCGTGGATCCAGATGCCGGAGCCATTCTTGCCCAGCCGCTTGTCCCATTCGTTGGGGTAGTTCAACGGGAATGCGCCTGCGCCGTAGAAATCGGTGAGCTTGTCCTTGCCCATCGACGAGGTGACCTGGTAGACGCCCAGCGGTGTGCGCTGGTCGCCTTCACGCGCCTTTTCGAATCCCTTCTTGCCGCCGGAGATGTAGAAGTCGGCGACCTGCCGCGGCGTGCCGTCGGCATTCTCGAACACATAGATGCGCGATTGCTGGCTGTCGATCAGCAAGGCATGCGCGTGCTGCGGCGCCATTTGCAGCAGCGCGGTCGGCAGGCTGCCGGGGGTGGGGCCGTCGAGGTAGCGCGTCAGGCGCACCTTGGCTTCGTCCCGCAGGCTCGCCACCGCCTCTGCCTCGCCTTTGGCGCCAAAGGCCATCGGCACGCCGGCCTTGGCCATCAGCAGGTCGCCCTTGATCAGGTGGCCAAGGCGGAAGTGCGGGTTTTTCTCCAGCGTGGCGTCGATCTCCTTGAGCGCCGGCTTGATGCCGGCGTCGCGCAGCGATTCGATCGCGCGCACCAGCGAGGCCTCGACCTCATTGGCGAACGACATCCCGGCGATGGCCGTTTGCGCCACGGCCGGAAACGAACTGATTGCGGCAGCGCATGCGAGGGCGGCCGGCAGGGCGCGGGGAAGGCAGGATCGCCGCAGCCGCATCACTTGGCCGCGCGTTCGGAGCGGATGAACCACTTGTCACCGTTCCGTACCATCTTGAGGACCTTGGTGTTGTCGCTCTTGATCGTGTCGGACCGATACGCCTGGCGGATCGTCACGCTGGCCTCGTTGCCGGCATAGGCGATCTTGGTGACCTTGGCCTCCACGCTGATCGACTTGGCGCGCTCGATGCGGTCCTTGCGTTGCGCTTCCCATGCGGCGCGGTTGAGGCCTTCCGGCGGCTCGAAATCGGACGCATAGGCGGCCAGGTAGGCCGGCACGTCCTTGGCTGCCCAGGCCTTGGCCCATGCGGCCACGGCGGCCGTGACTTGGGCGTCGGCATTGCCGGCGGCCGGCTTTGCGGGTTCCGCTTTCGCGGGCTCCGGCTTGGCCGGCGCGGGCTTCGCAGGTTCGGCTTTCACCGGCTCGGTCTTCGGGGGCTCGGACTTGGCAGGCTCGGTTTTCGCAATCGGCGCGGCCTTCGGGGGATCGGTCTTGGCCGGCGCGGCCGCAACGGCCACGGGCGCCGCCTTGGCCGTGTCGCCGCCGGCGGACTTCGGCGGGCTGAACAGGTCCTTGACCATCGCCATCTTGGTTTGCACGCCGGCATTGCCCTTGTCGAGCTGCAGGGCCTTGTCGTAGGAGCGGCGCGCCAGCTGAGCATACACGTCCCCCAGGTTCTCGTAGGCGGTGGCATAGGCCGGATGCGTGTGGATGGCCAGTTCCAGCGCCGCCTTGGCCTTGTCGTAGTTGCCCTGGCCGGCGTAGAGCACGGCGAGGTTGTTGTACGGTTCCGGCAGTTCCGGGTAGTCCTCGGTCAGCCCGGTGAAGATCTGGATGGCGTCCGCCGTGCGCTTCTGCTCGGTGTAGATCAGGCCCTTGATGAAGCGCCCCTGGGCATCCTTGGGTTGCTGGGCCAGCGCGGCATTGACCTTGGACAGGGCCTGGTCGAACTTGCCGGTTTGGTAGAGCTTGGTGGCTTCCTTGACGTCGTCCGCCGGTGCAGATACGGCGCCGAGGGGTGCCATCACCAGCATGAGTTGGGCCACGCGAATGATCGTGGCCTTGACGAACGATCGGCGGACGAATTGCCGCTGGCAGCGGGATGTTGGCACGGTGACCCCGGTCATCTTGTTATAATTCATTGAATTTATTGAGAAACGACGCCACATCGGGCAGCCGCTATTCTACCCACATTGATCCGCAATCAGCCAGCGATGCGCCCCTTCTGCCCCACGTTCATCTCCCCCTTGCCGCCCGCGTCCGCGGCGCGATGTTGACGCGCGTCCATCGCACTTCCATCGACGAGCCTGCCGCTGCCCACCGCTTCCTGCGACCCGGAAAGCGCATGAAAGTTGCCCGATGATTACGCGCCCGGCGTCGAGGCGCCCCAATCACGCCCATTCTTGCTTTGACCGCGGGTCCTGCGGCCCGCCTCCAACGACCCTCCCATGCAAACCATCTACAACACACTCTCGCGCCTGAAGGAACCGCTCAAGCCCATCGTCCCCGGCAGGGTCTCGATGTACGTGTGCGGACCGACGGTGTACGACTATTTCCACATCGGCAACGCGCGCACCTTCACCGTGTTCGACATGGTGTATCGCTGGCTCACCGCCAGCGGTTACCGGGTCGATTACGCGCGCAACGTGACCGACATCGACGACAAGATCATCGAGCGCGCCAACGCCAACGGTGAACCGATCGGCGCGCTGACCGAACGCATGACGGCGGCCATGCACGAGGATTTCGACCGCCTGAAGCTCCTGCGTCCGACTTTCGAGCCGCGCGCCACGCAGCATGTGGCGGGGATGCTGGACATCATCCGGATGCTCGAGGACAAGGGCATCGCCTACCGCGCGCCGAACGGCGACGTGTACTACGCGGTGCGCAAGTTCGCCGGCTACGGCAAGCTCTCGCGCAAGAACCCGGATGACCTCATTGCCGGCGAACGCGTGGCGGTGGACACCAACAAGCGCGACCCGCTCGATTTCGCTTTGTGGAAAGCGGCCAAGCCGCAGGAGCCGCACTGGCCTTCGCTGTTCGGCAACGGCCGGCCAGGCTGGCACATCGAGTGCTCGGCGATGTGCAGGGCGGTACTGGGCGAGACGCTCGACATCCACGGCGGCGGCTGGGACCTGCAATTCCCGCACCACGAGAACGAGATTGCCCAGTCCGAGGGTGCGCTGGGCCACGCATTCGTGAACCTGTGGATGCACGCGGCGTTCCTCAATTTCGACAGCGAGAAGATGAGCAAGTCGCTGGGCAATTTCTTCACCATCCGCGAGGTGCTGAACAAGTTGAACCCGGTGCGCGGTGGCGAGGAGGTGCGCTTCTTCCTGCTGCGTGGCCACTATCGCAGCGAGATCAACTACACCTACGACACGCTGATGGACGCGGCCAATGCACTGATGGGCATCTACCGCGTGCTGAAAGACGTGCCGCCTGCGCAAGGCATCGTACTCGACTGGGCGCACCCGCTGGCCGCGCGCTTCAAGGCGGCGATGGACGACGATTTCGACACGCCCGCTGCGTTTGCGGTGCTGTTCGAACTGCGCGACGAGGTGCGCAGGAGTGGTGACGCCCATTTGTCCGCATTGCTCAAGGCGCTGGGCGGGATGATCGGCCTCCTGCAGGCCGACCCGGCGGCATTTGTCTCCGGCGCCGAAGCCAGCATCAATGTGCAGGCCCTGGTCGATGAACGCAACGCCGCGAAGAAGGCAAAGGACTTCGCGCGCGCCGATGCGATTCGCAAAGACCTCGACGCGATGGGCATCGTGCTCGAGGACAAGCCCGGTGGCGTCACGGAGTGGCGCAAGAAATGAAACCCTAGCACTGGCGCGGCGCTTGGACAGTTTCTGCCGCAAACGCCGTACCAGTGCTGGGGTTTGCTGCTTTGGTGCCGTCAGCCGATGCGCAATCGGCACGCGAGCGCTATTTCAGCCGCTGCAACTGACCCTTCAGTTCGCCGAGCCGCGCCGAATGGTCCGCGAGGCGCTTGCGCTCCTGCTCCACGACGGCCGCCGGCGCCTTGTCGGCGAAACTCGCGTTGCCGAGCTTGGCTTCCGACTTCGCGATCTCGCCGGACAGCCGTGCGATTTCCTTGCCCAGCCGCTCCTTCTCCGCGGCCACGTCGATGGGAATGTCGAGCATCCACTTGCCCAGCGCGGTCACGGCGACCGGCGCATTCGCTTCCGGCAGCGGTGAAGTGAATTTCGATTCCGAGATGCGCGCCAGCGCCGTGAGGTACGGCAGTTGCGGCGCGATCGTGGCCTGCGTGCCCTCGATGATCAGCGCCACGCGCGAGGCCGGCGACACGCCCATTTCGCCGCGCAGGTTGCGCACGGCGTTGGTTGATTCTTTCAGCGACGCCACGAAGTCCTCCGCCGCTGCATCGATCTTCTCCGGCTGTGAAACGGGGTAGGGCGCGCGCATGATGGTTTCGCCACCCTTGCCCGCCAACGGTGCCACCTTTTGCCACAGCTCCTCGGTGATGAACGGGATGATCGGATGGGCGAGCCGGAGCGTGGTTTCCAGCACGCGCAACAGCGTGCGGCGCGTGGCTCTCTGTTGAGCAGGCGTGCCAGTTTGCAGCTGCACCTTGGCCAGCTCCACATACCAGTCGCAATACTCGTCCCAGACGAACTGGTAGATCGCCGAGGAGGCGGTGTCGAAGCGGTACTCGGCAAACGCCTTCTCGACCTCGGCCTCGGTGCGCTGGAGCTGGCTGACGATCCAGCGGTCGACGGGCGAAAAGTCCTTGTCGCCCTCCGGACCGCAATCGCCGGTGCATTCGAGCAACCCGTGCTCGGCCTCGTCCTTGCCCTCGACCTGCATCAGCACGAAACGCGTTGCGTTCCACAGCTTGTTGCAGAAGTTTCTGTAGCCCTCGCAACGGGAAAGGTCGAAGTTCAAGGTCAGCGACAGCGGGGCGAGCGAGGTAAACGTGAAGCGCAGCGCGTCGGTGCCAAACGCGGGAATGCCGTTGGGGAAATTCTTCTTCACATACTTGGCGGCGCGCTCCTGGTGCGCGGCCAGCATCAGGCCGGACGTGGATTTCTCCAGCAGCGCCTCGAAGCCGATGCCGTCGATCAAGTCCAGCGGGTCGAGGGTGTTGCCCTTCGACTTCGACATCTTCTGGCCCTCGGCATCGCGCACCATGGCGTTGATGTACACGTGCTTGAAGGGCACCTTGTCCGTAAAGTGGAGCGTCATCATGATCATGCGCGCCACCCAGAAGAAGATGATGTCGTTGCCCGTGACCAGCACGTTCGAGGGCAGGTACTTGTCGAGGTCCGCGGACTTTTCCGGCCAGCCCAGCGTGGTGAACGGCACCAGCGCCGAGGAAAACCAGGTGTCGAGGACGTCGGGGTCGCGCGTCAGCGCCTTGCCGCCGGCCTTGGTGCGTGCCTCGGCCTCGCTGCGGGCCACGACGATGTTGCCTTCGGCGTCGTACCACGCCGGGATCTGGTGGCCCCACCAGAGCTGGCGCGAGATGCACCAGTCCTGGATGTTCTTCAGCCAGTGGTTGTAGGTGGCGGACCAGTGGTCGGGGAAGAAGCGGACCTCGCCGTGTTCCACGGCCTGCAGCCCGCGCGCCGCGAGGCCCTCCATCTTCACGAACCACTGGTCGGTGAGCATCGGTTCGGTGATTTCGCCGGTGCGCTCGCACACCGGGACCTGGTGCTGATGCGGGACAATCTTGACCAGCAGGCCCTGCGCTTCCAGGTCCGCGACCACCTTCTTGCGTGCCACGTAGCGGTTCATGCCCCGGTACGCCGCCGGCGCCTCGCCGGCCATGTTGGCGTCGAAGTCCATGATCACTACCAGCGGAATGCCGTGCTTGATGGCCGCCTGGTAGTCGTTGAAGTCGTGCGCGCCGGTGATCTTCACGCAGCCGGAGCCGAAGGCCGGGTCCACGAAGGCGTCGGCGATGATCGGAATCCGGCGATCGCAAAGCGGCAGGTCGACATACTTGCCGACCAGGTGCTGGTAACGCTCGTCGTCCGGGTGCACGCACAACGCGCCGTCGCCCAGCATCGTCTCGGGACGCGTGGTGGCGATGGTCATGCCGCGCATCGTTTGCCCTGCATTCTCGCCGGCGCCCGGCTGCGGGCCGTCGCTGAACGGATACAGGATGTGCCACATGTGGCCGGCACGTTCGGTCATCTCGATCTCGAGGTCCGAAACCGCCGTCTTGAGCACCGGGTCCCAGTGCACCAGGCGTTTGCCGCGGTAGATCAGGCCCTGCTCGTACAGGCGCACGAACACCTCGGCGACCGCCGCCGACATCTTCGCGTCCATGGTGAAGTAACCGCCGCGCTGGCCTTCGGTGTCCGCGTAATCCCAGTTGGCGGAATCGCCGAGCCGGCGCATCTGGCGCGTGATGGTCGAACCCGACTGGTGCTTCCAGTCCCACACCCGCTCGATGAACTTCTCGCGGCCCAGGTCGTGACGCGACTTGCCTTCCCCCTGCAACTGGCGCTCCACCACGATCTGGGTGGCGATGCCAGCATGGTCGGTGCCCACCACCCAGTTGGTGTCGTGGCCCTTCATGCGGTGGTAGCGGATGAGCGTGTCCATGAGCGTCTGCTGGAACGCGTGGCCCATGTGCAGGGTGCCGGTCACATTGGGCGGCGGCAGCTGGATGCAGTAACCCGGCTGCCCCCGGCCATGCTTGAAATGGCCGCTCGATTCCCACACCGGATACCAGCGCGCTTCGATTGCGGCAGGGTCAAAGGCTTTGGCGAGGGCGTTGTCGATTGGATTGACGGCGGGGCTTGCGGTGCTCATGAACTTCAGTTCTCAAAGTCAACAAAACAGGGGCCTCGCGTGGGTGCGAGGAGGGAAAGCCTTCCGGTTTACTTGCGCCGCAGCTGGTCGGCCAGCGCGGCGTTGACCGCATCGCCGATCTCGTTGGCGATTTCCTGGCGCATGTCGGTGATGACGTCCGTGATGGCCACATTGATGTGGTTGGCCATGGCGGCGGCGATGCGGTCCTCGATCTTGTGCGCAAGGTCGCGGTCGATCTTGCCGTACACGCGGGTAAAAATCTCCTGCGACAGCGCATCGAGCGCGGCGTCGGACATGCCGGCCAGCGGCGTGCCCTCGGACGCGGGCGGCGACCACTCCGGGGCGCTGACCATGTCGGTCAACACCGGCACGTTGCGATCATCAACCTGGTCGCCCGGCCGCTTCACGGTGCTGTGACGTCCCACCAGGGCATCGACCTTGCTGGCCAGTTCACGTTCCGGATCCATCTATTTTCCCGCCCTGTTTTCGGACGCCACCGTGTAGCCCAGCGACTGGTAATGCTTGTAGCGCTCGCGGCCAAGCGGCCGGTCCTCGCCCCCGGCGCTGACGATTTCGCGCAGGGCCGCGAAACTCGCGAACCAGGGCGGCACCGCATCCGACAGGTTGAGCAGCGTGTCGCGCATCGACGGCGGGGGCAGCAGGGACTCCTCGTCGCTGGCGGCGATGACCACCGGCGTTTCCGCAGCCAGTGCATGTCCTGCGGGCACGTGTGGCACGAAGCTCAGTTGGGAAAAAGTCCACAACAGGCGGTCGAACTGCTCCGCGCGGCCGGGCTCGGGTGCGTACACCACCAGCCGGCGCCCCGCCTCGACCGCCTTCTTGGTCCACTTGCAGGCAAACGGCAGACGCTGATCGACGTGGGTGAAGAACTTGATGTCGGTCACGGCGAGGGGATGCAGTCGGCCTTCGCGATGCGCGGCTACTTGCCGGCGCGCTTGATCAGGAAGTTCGCGAGCAGGGGCACCGGTCGGCCGGTGGCGCCCTTTTCGGCGCCCGATTTCCATGCCGTGCCGGCAATGTCCATGTGCGCCCATTTGTAGGACTTGGTGAAGCGTCCCAGGAAGCACGCCGCCGTGATGCTGCCCCCCGCACGGCCGCCGCTGATGTTGGGCAGGTCGGCGAAGTTGCTCTTCAGCAATTCATCGTATTCGGCTCCCATGGGCAGGTGCCAGGCGGCATCCTGCGCCACCTTGCCGGCGTCGACCAGTTCCTGCGCAAGCTTGTCGTCGTTGGCAAACACGCCGGTGGTGATGTGCCCGAGTGCGATGACCATAGCGCCGGTCAGCGTCGCCGCATCGACCACGCAGGCCGGCTTGTAGCGTTCGGCATAGGTCAGGGCGTCGCACAGGATCAGGCGGCCCTCGGCGTCGGTGTTGAGGATTTCCACCGTGATGCCGTTCATCGACTTCACCACGTCCCCCGGGCGCGTGGCGTTGCCGCCCGGCATGTTCTCGCAGGTGGGCACCAGCATGACGATGTTGAGCGGCAGCTTCAGCAGGCCGACGGTCTTCATCACGCCGATCACCGATCCCGCACCCTGCATGTCGTACTTCATCTCGTCCATCTCGGCGCCGGGCTTGAGCGAAATGCCGCCGGTGTCGAAGGTGATGCCCTTGCCCACCAGCACGATGGGCGCAGCACCCTTCTTGCCGCCGTGGTGTTCCAGCACGATGAACTTGGGCGGCTGGTAGGAGGCCTTGGACACAGAGAGCAGGGTATTCATGCCCAACTTCTCCATGTCCTTCTTTTCCAGGATGGTGCATTTGAAGCCGTACTTCTTGGCCAGGTCCTTGGCGGTGTCGGCCAGGTAGGTCGGGGTGGCGATGTTGGGCGGCAGGTTGCCCAGTTCCTTGGTCAGGGCCACGCCTTCGCCGATGGCTTCGCCGCGCTTGAGTGCGGCCTGCATGGCCTTGCCGTCAACCTTGCCATCGAGGTGAAAGGTGACTGCCTTGCCCACGTTGCGGGTGTCGGCCTTGGATTTGGTGCGCGTGTAGCGGTAGGCGCCGTCGAGGGCGAGGATCGCGCCCTGTTCCGCCTTCCAGGCCACGTCCGCCGCGCCCGCCGCGGTTTCCAGCGGAATCGTGACGTCGGTGGCGGCGCTCGACTTGAGGGCCTTGAACGCGGCGCGCAGGCAGGCCGAATACGCGGCGCGACCGTAGTCCTTTTCCGCGCCGCAGCCGACCAGCAGCACGCGCTTGGCGGCGATGCCTGCGAGCCCCTGCAACAGCAGCGTGGAGCCGGTTTTTCCAGTCATGTCGCCGTGGCCGACGGCTTTCTCGACGGCGCCCTTCGAAGCCTTGTCGAGGGCCTTGGCCGGCTTGGACAGCTTGCCGCCGTCGAAGACGCCCACGATGATGCAGTCGGTCTTGAGGGCCGAAAGCTCGGCAGTGCTTGTGCTAAATTCCACGGCGGTTCTCCCTGATGTGCCTGACGATTCTGGCGGTCCGGCCGGGTTAGAACCCGGCGGCGCAAAGCGAACATTATCGCGCCATTGGCTGGGAGCCGTCAAAATGAGTCCCCCGTCGTGGTGCGAATTCAGCGGTCGAGAACGTGAGCATTTTTCAACGCAGCGTGCAGCGCGAACTGGCGGTCATCACGGCCTCGGCCATGGGCGTCCTGATCGCCATCATCATCGTCCAGCAGATGATTTTCTGGCTGCGCCGCGCCGCCTCCGGCGGCGTCGAACCCGAGGCCGTGGTCGCGCTGATGGGCTTTGCGATGATCGGCTACCTGCCGGTGCTGCTGGCACTGTCGATGTTCATCGGCGTTCTTCTCACCCTGACGCGCAGCTACCGCGACAGCGAGATGCCGGTGTGGTTTTCCTCCGGCCTGTCGATCGCGGCGTGGATCCGCCCGGTGGTGCGATTCGGCATCCCGGTCGTTTTGGGCATTGCCGCGCTGAGCCTGTTCCTCACGCCGTGGGCGCTGTCCGAGAGCGGCGAGTACCAGCGCCAGCTGCGCAGCAAGGACGATGTTTCGCGCATCGCGCCCGGCAGCTTCATCGAATCGCGCGGCGCAAACCAGGTGTTCTTCGTCGATCGCACCTCGGACAAGGACAACGTGGTCAACAACGTGTTCGTCCAATACGTGCAGGGGGGGCGATCGGGGGTGGTGGTGGCGGAGAAGGGCTATCAGGAAAACGAGCCCAACGGCGACAAGTACCTGGTGCTGGTGAACGGCCGGCGCTATGAAGGGACGCCCGGCCAGCTCGATTTCCGCATCATCGATTTCGAGAAGCAATCGATGCTGGTCAAGCGGCGCGAGGAAAAGGCCGGGGACCCGTCGATCCGCCAGATGACCACGTGGGCATTGGCCGGGATGCGCGGGCCCGAACACATGGCGGAACTGCACTGGCGCGTGGCGCTGCCCATTGCGGCCCTGGTGCTGGCGTTGCTGGCCATTCCGTTGGCCTTTGTCCATCCACGCTCCGGCACCTCGCTCAACCTGTTCGTCGCGGTGCTGGTGTTCTTCATCTACTACAACCTGCTGACGGTGTTCCAGAACTGGACTGCGCAGCGGCAGATCCCGGATTGGCTCGGCCTGTGGCCGGTGCATTTCCTGATGGTGGGCTTGCTGGCGATCCTGTTCGCACGCCAGCTGGTGTCGTTCCGCTGGATCTTCCTGACGCGCCGCCGCGAGCGCGCCAAGGCAAACGCCGGCGCCTGACCGGACGGTCTCTGCGCCAAGCCCTACGGGGCCGGCTGCCCGGGCGTCATTTCCGCGGCGGCGGCAGGTCCGTGCACGTGCCCTCGAAGGCCTCCGCGGCCATGCCGACCGATTCGCCCAGGGTCGGGTGCGGGTGGATGGTCTTGGCGATGTCGGTGGCGTCGCAGCTCATTTCCACGGCCAGGGCCAATTCGCTGATCAAGTCGCCCGCATGCGTGCCGACGATGCCGGCGCCGAGGGTGCGGTGGGTTTCGGCATCGAACAGGATCTTGGTGAAGCCCTCGTCGCGGCCGTTGGCGATCGCGCGGCCCGACGCGGCCCAGGGAAACAGGCCCTTGCCGAACTTGATGCCCTTGGCCTTGCAGGAGTCCTCGGTTTCGCCCACCCAGGCGATCTCGGGATCCGTATACGCCACGCTGGGGATCACGCGCGCGTCGAAATGCGCCTTGTGACCCGCCGCTGCCTCCGCGGCCACATGGGCCTCGTGCACCGCCTTGTGCGCCAGCATCGGCTGGCCGACGATGTCGCCGATGGCGAAGATGTGCGGCACGTTGGTGCGCATTTGCGAATCGACCGGGATGAAGCCGCGCTCGGTGACCTGCACGCCGGCCTTGTCTGCGCTGATCTTGCGGCCGTTGGGCGCGCGGCCGACGCTCATGAGCGCCGCATCGTAGCGTTGCGGTTCCGCCGGTGCGCCGTCGCCCTCGAACTTGACGTAAATGCCGTCCGGCTTCGCCTCCACGGCCACGGTCCGGGTCTTGACCATGATCTTGTCGAAGCGGCGTTCGTTCAATTTCTGCCAGACCTTGACCAGGTCGCGGTCGGCGCCGGGCATCAATCCGTCGAGCATCTCCACCACGTCGAGCCGCGCGCCCAGCGTTGAATACACCGTGCCCATCTCGAGGCCGATGATGCCGCCACCGATCACCAGCATCTTTTTCGGAATCGAGGCCAGTTTCAGCGCGCCGGTGGAATCGATGATCCGCGGGTCATCCGGAATGAAGGGCAGGCGGACCACCTGCGATCCGGCGGCGATGATGGCCTTCTGGAACCGGACGACCTTCGTTTCGCCGGTTTTCTCCTGGCCCTTGCCGGTGGTGATTTCCACCGCCAGGTGATGCGGGTCGAGAAACTGCCCGACACCACGCACCACGGTGACCTTGCGCATCTTGGCCATCCCGGCGAGCCCGCTGGTCAGCTTGGCCACCACCTTGTCCTTGTACTTGCGCAGGCCGTCGAGTTGCACCTCCTGCTTGCCGAAAATGATGCCGGCGTGTTCGAGCTCGCGCACCTCGTCGGCCACCGCCGCCACATGCAACAGCGCCTTGGACGGAATGCAGCCCACGTTGAGGCAGACGCCGCCCAATTCCGCATAGCGTTCCACCAGCACGGTTTTCAGCCCCAAGTCCGCCGAGCGGAAAGCAGCCGAGTAGCCGCCTGGCCCGGCACCGAGGACCAGCATGTCGCATTCGACATCGACGGCCCCGGCGTAGCGGCCGGCGGCGGGTGCGGCAGCCGGGGCGGGCGTGGTCACCGCGGCGGCCGGCTTGGGCGGCGAGGCGGCCGCAGGGGGGGGCGCAGGCGCGGCGGCGGCCTTCGCCTCCAGCAGCAGGACGACATGCCCTTCCGAGAGCTTGTCGCCGATCTTGACCCTGACCTCCTTCACCACGCCCTCGTGCGAGGACGGGACTTCCATGGTCGCCTTGTCGGATTCCAGCGTGACCAGCGACTGTTCCTTTTTCACCGCATCGCCGGCCTTGACCAGCACTTCGATGACGGGAACATCCTTGAAGTCGCCGATGTCGGGGACTTTGATCTCGATTGTGTTGCTCATGGCCGCTTCCTGAGTCCGTCGTTCCCGCGATGGCGGGAACCCAGTGTCATGGGGGTTGAACGCCGCTGGGTTCCCGCCTGCGCGGGAACGACGGCAACTAGAGAACGAGCTTGCGAATGTCCGTCATCAGGGACGCGAGGTACGAGGTGAAACGCGCCGCCGAAGCGCCATCGATCACGCGATGGTCGTAGGACAGCGACATCGGCAGCACCAGGCGCGGGGTGAACTCGCGGCCATTCCACACCGGCCTGGTCGCGGAGCGCGAGACGCCGAGGATCGCCACTTCCGGCGCGTTGATGATCGGCGTGAAATAGGTGCCGCCGATGCCGCCGAGCGAGGAGATCGAGAAGCAGCCGCCGGACATTTCGGCCGGACCGAGCTTGCCTTCGCGCGCCTTCCTGGCCAGTTCGCCGCTTTCCTGGGCGATCTCGTTGACGCCCTTCTTGTCGACGTCGCGGATCACCGGCACGACCAGGCCGTTCGGCGTGTCCGCAGCGAAGCCGACGTGGAAATACTTCTTCAGCGTGAGGTTCTCGCCGCTGGCGTCGAGCGAGGCATTGAAATCGGGGAACTTCTTCAGCGCGGATACGCTGGCCTTCATCAGGAAGGCGAGCATGGTCAGCTTGATGCCGGCCTTTTCGTTTTCCTTGTTCAGCGCCACGCGCAGCGCTTCCAGGTCTTTGATGTCGGCGTGGTCGTGCTGGGTGACGTGCGGGATCATCGCCCAGTTGCGCGCCAGGTTGGCGCCGGAAATCTTCTTGATGCGCGACAGCGCGACGACCTCGGTCTCGCCGAACTTGCTGAAGTCGACC
>JAEUMZ010000163.1 GCA_016790765.1 Betaproteobacteria bacterium | reverse complement strand
AACTGGCCAGTCATTTCGCTCGGGCTGCTGCTCGCCGCCGGCCTCGTCGCGCCGTTGTTCCAGGAAGGCACCGCCCCCGGCTTCTACATCGAGGTGCTGCTCGGCGGCCTCATGTCCGGCGTGCTGTACTCGCTGGTGGCGTTGGGCTTCGTGCTCATCTTCAAGGCGTCCGGCGTGTTCAATTTTGCGCAGGGGGCGATGGTGCTGTTCGCGGCGCTCTCGATGGCGCGGCTGGCCGAGTGGCTGCCCAAGTGGATCGGCGTGCCGGAAGGGTGGGGCGCGCTGTTGCTGGCGATGCTCCTCACCATCGTGATCATGATCGTGCTGGCCAAACTCATCGAGCGCCTGGTGTTGCGCCCGCTGGTGAACCAGGATGGCGTGGTGCTGCTGATGGCGACGCTGGGCGTGACCTATTTCCTCGACGGCTTCGGGCAGACGGTCTGGGGCTCGGACATCTACAAGATCGACCTCGGCATCCCGAAGGAGCCGATGATGCTGATGGAAAGCGTGTTCCAGGGCGGCATCCTGCTGTCCAAGGAAGACGTGGCGGCCACCGTGGTGGCGGCGCTGCTGGTCATCGGCCTGGCGCTGTTCTTCCAGAAAACGCCGACCGGCCGCGCCCTGCGCGCGGTGGCGGACGATCACCAGGCCGCGCAGTCGATCGGCATTCCGCTCAACCACATCTGGGTCATCGTCTGGGCGGTGGCCGGCGTAGTGGCGATGGTGGCGGGCATGATTTGGGGCTCCAAGCTCGGCGTGCAGTTCTCGCTCTCGCTCATCGCCCTGAAGGCGCTGCCGGTGGTGATCCTCGGCGGGCTGACCTCGGTGCCGGGCGCCATCATCGGCGGCCTCATCATCGGCGTCGGCGAAAAGATCGCCGAAGTGTTTCTCACGCCGTGGATGGTCAGCACCTTTGACCTGGCCGGTGGAGGGATTGAAAACTGGTTTGCCTATGTATTGGCGTTGTTGTTCCTTCTGGTAAGGCCCGAGGGATTGTTTGGTGAACGACACATCGACCGCGTTTAAGGCGAGGTCGAGCGTTGAGCGTTCGCGCGATTTTTCGCTTGCCGCCCCGGCGAAGGCCGGGGTCCAAGTTCGCAAAATTCAACTTGGGCCCCGGCCTTCGCCGGGGCGACGGAAATAGATTGGTGCATACGACCACTACCTGATACTTGAAACGCATCCTCCAACGCACATGCTTTACAGAGAAAACGGCCAATTCAAATCCACCTACCGGGAAGACCAGCAGCTCTTTCCGATCCTGCAGGACCGCGTGTTCATGCTGGGGCTGCTGGTGTTCGCGTTTGGGGTGGTGCCGTTCATCGCGAGCGACTACGTGTTCAAGGCGGTGCTGATCCCCTGGCTGATCCTGGCGCTGGCGGCGGTGGGGTTGAACATCCTGGTGGGCTACTGCGGGCAGATCTCGCTCGGCACGGCGGCCTTCATGGCCGTGGGAGCGTATGCGGCGTACAACCTGTTCATCCGCATCCCCGGGCTCAACTTTGTCGCCATCCTGTTCATCGCCGGGTTCATCGCCGCGCTGGTGGGCATGCTGTTCGGCATTCCCAGCCTGCGCATCAAGGGGCTTTACCTGGCGGTCGCCACGCTGGCGGCGCAGTTCTTCATGGACTGGGTGTTCGCGCGCGTGAAGTGGTTCACCAACTACAACCCGTCCGGTTCGGTGGCACCGCCGGCCATCGACATGCTGGGCTGGACGGTGGATGCGCCGGTAGAAAAGTACCTGTTCGTGCTCGCCATCGTGGCGGTGTTTTCGCTCGCGGCGCGCAACCTGACGCGCAGCGCCATCGGCCGCGCCTGGATGGCCACGCGCGACATGGACGTGGCGGCGGAAGTGATCGGCATCCGCCCGGTGCACGCCAAGCTCACCGCCTTCGGCGTCAGTTCCTTCTTTGCCGGCGTGGCCGGCGCGCTGTGGGGCTTCGTGCACCTGGGCGCGTGGGAGCCGCTGGCGTTCAACATCAACCTGTCGTTCAATCTGTTGTTCATGATCATCATCGGCGGCATGGGCTCGATCCTCGGTTCGTTCCTCGGTTCGGCGTTCATCGTGCTGATGCCGATCCTGCTGAACCAGGTGCTGCCGGCGCTGGGCGGCCTGTTCGGCATCCACGTGGACACGGCGTTGGTATCGCACGTGGAACTGATGGTGTTCGGGGCGCTGATCGTGTTTTTCCTGATCGCCGAGCCGCATGGGCTGGCGCGATTGTGGGCGATCGGCAAGGAAAAATTGCGGCTGTGGCCGTTCCCGCATTGACGGGACCAGGGGAGTTTGGAGTCGAACGAAGTTCAGACATGCAGTGACAACCGGAGGAGGCAGACATGAAACAGCGATTGGGGCAGTGGATGAAGGCAAGTGTGCTGGCGTTGGCGGGCGTGAGTGCCGGTTCGGCGGTGGCGCAATCGGCCAACGAAATCTTCGTGCCGGTGCTGGTGTACCGCACCGGGGCGTACGCGCCCAACGGCACGCCGTGGGCGAACGGGTTTGTCGATTACCTGAAACTGGTCAACGAGCGCGACGGTGGCGTGAACAAGGTCAAGCTCGCGTTCGAGGAATGCGAAACCGGCTACGCCACCGACCGCGGCGTGGAATGCTATGAGCGCCTCAAGAGCAAGAAGCCTGTGGGTGTCAATCCGCTGTCCACCGGCATCACGTTCGCGCTGACCGAGAAAGTGGCCGCGGACAAGATTCCGCTGTTCACCACCGGCTACGGCCGAAGCGAATCGGTGGATGGCTCGGTGTTCGCGTGGAACTTCCCGCTCATGGGCACCTACTGGACGGCGGCCGACATCCTGGTGCAGCACGTGTCCAAGAAGGGCAGCCTGAAAGGCAAGAAGATCGCGCTGGTGTACCACGATTCGCCCTACGGCAAGGAGCCGATCCCGGTGCTCGAAGAGCATGCCAAAAAGCACGGCTTCGAGCTCCTGAAGCTGCCGGTGACGCACCCGGGGGTCGAGCAGAAATCGCAATGGCTGCAGATCCGCCAGGCGCGGCCGGACTATGTGTTCCTGTGGGGCTGGGGCGTGATGAACTCCACGGCAGTGAAGGAAGCGATCGCGGTGTCGTACCCGCGCCTGCAGATGTACGCCGTGTGGTGGGCCGCCGCCGAACCGGACGTGGTGTCCTCGGAAAACAGCGCCAAGGGCTACAACGGCCTGGCGCTGGGCCACAGTGCGGAAAACGACCGCCCGGTGCACAAGGACATCGCCAAGTTCGTCTATGACAAGGGCAACGGCACCGGCAAGAAGGAGGAGATCGGTCAGGTGCTCTACAACCGCGGCATGATCTCGGCCGCCATGGTGGTGGAAGCCATCCGCACCGCGCAGAAAAAGCATGGCAACCGCGTGGTGACCGGCGAGGAAGTGCGCTGGGGCGCAGAGAACTTGAACATCGACGCCGCGCGCGTGAAAGCCATGGGCATGGAGGGCATGATCCAGCCGATCAAGACTTCATGCGCAGACCATGAGGGTGCCCGTTCCGCGCGCATCCACACCTGGGACGGCAAGAACTGGAGCTACACCTCCGAGTGGTATTCCTCCGACCAGAAGATGCTGGCCCCGATGGTCAAGGCCGCGGCGGCCAAGTACGCCGCGGACAAGAAGATCACGCCACGGGATTGCTCGAAGGAGAAATAGGGTAAAGGCAAGGACGGGTGCGGCGTTTGGGGCGATTGTGGCCTGGGCGCCGCGCCAGTTCTAGGGTTTTTCCACCAATGCAGTCGTCCCCGTGAAGACGGGGACCTCTGACTTTGTAGTTTTGTTCTTGCGAACAAGAAACGCGTAGCTAGAGGTCCCCGCCTCCGCGGGGACGACATTTTGGAACTCGAAGCTCGACGTGAACGCCTCCATCGCAATGTCCGATTCTCCCCAACCCCTCCTCGCCGTCCACGGCATCGAGGTGATCTACAACCACGTCATCCTGGTGCTGAAGGGGGTGTCCCTGCACGTGCCGGAGGGCGGGGTGGTGGCGATCCTGGGCGGCAATGGCGCGGGCAAGACCACGACGCTGCGCGCGATCTCGAACCTGTTGAAGGGCGAGCGCGGCAATGTGACCAAGGGCTCGATCGAGTTTCGCGGCGAGAAGGTGCACGAGCTCTCGCCCTCGGACCTGGTCAAGCGCGGCGTGGTGCAGGTGATGGAAGGGCGGCATTGCTTCGGCCACCTCACGGTGGAAGAAAACCTGCTCACCGGCGCCTACACCCGCAACGACGGGCGGGGGGCGGTCGCGGCGGACCTTGAGAAGGTGTACGCGTATTTTCCGCGGCTGAAGACGCGCCGCCACTCGCAGGCCGGTTATACCTCGGGCGGGGAGCAGCAGATGACCGCCGTGGGCCGCGCGTTGATGGCCAAGCCCTCGATGATCCTGCTCGACGAACCCTCGATGGGCCTGGCCCCGCAGATCGTCGAGGAAATCTTCGGCATCGTGAAGGACCTCAATGAGAAGGAGAAGGTGAGCTTCCTGCTGGCCGAGCAGAACACCATGGTGGCGCTTCGATACGCCAACTTCGGCTACATCCTGGAAAACGGCCGCGTGGTCATGGAAGGCACTGCGAAGAACCTGGCGGACAACGAGGACGTGAAGGAGTTCTACCTGGGCATTTCCAAGGCGGGGCGCAAGTCCTTCCGCGACGTGAAGCATTACCGGCGCCGGAAGCGCTGGCTGGCCTGACCGACCAGTGAACACGGGATGAACGCCCCATGAATGACTTTGCACACCCGCGCCGCCACTACGACGCGCTGGAAACGCGCGACCCCGCCGCGCGCGAGCACGCGCTGCTGGCGGCGCTGCCCGCGCAGTTGGCGCATGCGAAAGCCCAGGCCGCGCATTTCGCACGCCTGTTCGATGGCCTGGACCCGCGCGAGGTCACCACGCGCGCCGCGCTTGCGGCCTTGCCCGTCACGCGCAAGTCCACGCTGATCGAGTTGCAAAAGGCGCATCCGCCCTTCGGCGGCCTCAATGCCACGCCAGTGGGCCGGTTGGCGCGCATCTTCGTCTCCCCCGGCCCGATCTACGATGTTGAAGGACGCGGCGCGGATTTTTGGGGTGCGGCGCGCGCCATGTTCGCCGCCGGGTTCCGCGAAGGCGACGTGGTGCACAACACCTTCTCCTACCATTTCTCGCCCGCGGCCTCGATGTTCGAGACCGGGGCCCACGCGCTCGGTTGCGCCGTGATTCCGGCCGGCACCGGGCAGACCGAGATGCAGCTTGCCGCTATCGCACAATTGCGGCCGCAGGGCTATGCGGGCACGCCATCGTTCCTCAAGATCCTGATCGAGAAGGCCGAGGAGTCGGGTGCGGACATCACCTCGCTGCAGCGCGCCATCGTCTCCGGCGAGGCGCTGTTTCCCGCGGTGCGAGAATTCCTCGCCGCACGCCACATCGACACCTACCAGGCCTACGGCACGGCGGACCTGGGCACCATCGCCTACGAGTCGGCCGCGCGCGAGGGGCTGATCGTGACTGAGAGCTTGATTGTCGAGATCGTGAAGCCGGGCACCGGCGATCCGGTGCCGGATGGCGAGATCGGCGAAGTGGTGGTGACCACGTTCAATCGCGACTACCCCTTGGTCCGCTTTGCCACCGGCGATTTGT
>JAEUMZ010000161.1 GCA_016790765.1 Betaproteobacteria bacterium | reverse complement strand
TGCTCGTGGTTGTAGAAGCTGTGGTTGGCTTCCACCTGAACGCCTTCGAAGCGGTCGTTCATGATGAAGTTGACCACGCCGGACACGGCGTCGGAACCGTACACGGCGCCACCACCACCGGTCAGGATTTCAACGCGCTTGATCAGCGGTGCGGGAATCTGGTTCAAGTCGGCCGCAAAGGTGCGCGGTGAACCGGCAGGCAGGCGACGGCCGTTGACCAGCACCAGGGTGCGCACGGCACCGAGGTTGCGCAGGTTCACGGTGGCGGTACCAGTGGCACCATTGGACACGTTGGCGCCTTGTGCGGCAAACACCTGCGGCAGGTTGTTCAGAAGGTTTTCAACGGAACGCAAGCCATCGACCTTGATGGCCGCGGCATCGATCGTGGTGATCGGGCTGACGCTTTCCAGGTTGGGCGACGCGATGCGCGAACCCGTCACTTCCACTTTTTCGACTTTTTGCTCGTCCGGTTTCGCGGCCGGGGCTTGTGCGAATGCGGGCACAGCCATCGACGCGATCAGGCCGGCGTGCAGTACGCCGGCGACGGCGACTGTTGACGCTTTGAGCTTGACTCTCATTGTGATACCTCCTGTGATGGTGAAAACGAACTGCGATACATCGGGTTGATGTGTGTGGTCAGGAAATGGCGCGATTGCCGGTTTGTGCATGCGTAGCCACCAGGCTAGGCGAGCAATGACCTGCTTTTTGGACTTCCTGCGAAGTGCGCCTCTCCTGCCGTTGGTCTAGAGGGTCTGATCCTGCAACTTCGTCTTGTCCGGCCCTGCCAAACGGACACGGCTCGCTACAGAGTGCAATGCTGACGCTCTACAGGGACAAAAACTGGCAGAGAATACCCCCAATCGGTCGCGTACCGCATGCGAGCGTGACCATTTGTTGCATCAGTGCAACAGACGGCCGCAGGGTTGAACAGTCATTTTCATCAAGCGATGAAAAAGAGCGGGTGTCTGATTGCCCCGGCCCGGTAGATATTTGTCATGTTGCAATGCGCAAAGCCAACAACAAAAAAGGGGCCGAAGCCCCTTTTTTGCCTATCCCTGACGAATCCACCTAGCGGAACGTGTAGCGTGCGTTCAGGATGAAGTTGGTACCCTGCGGCTGATACCAGACAAAGTTGAACGGACGTGCCAGCGGATCCGGTGACGGACGTTCCTTGGTCAGGTTGCGGACCGTGGCACCCAGCCTCCAGTTCTTGAAGCCGCGATATTCCGTGCCAACGTCGATGGTCCAATAGGCCTCGACCGTACACCAACCGAGGTAGGTGTTGGCCTTGTTGGCACAATCGGCAATGACTGCGGCCGATCCCGGCGTCTGGTTTTCAGGTGCGCCGTGGGACTTGAAGGACCCCAGGTAGTTCAGAACCCCGGTATTGACCCAGTTGCCGGTTTCCCACGTGCCGAGGATACGGCCACGCCAATCTGGAGCGTTGCGGAAGCCGTTGTAGCTGACCAACGGTGCGCCCGGAGCCCCGGATCCACGCTGGTCCGTGTAGAACGTGAAGTTGCCGGACAAGGTCAGCTTGCCATGTTCGCCCAGCGACATGCGGTGACGCATGTCGAAGTCGATGCCCTTGACCTTGGTTTCGCCCAGGTTGGCAAATGCGGAGTTGACGAACAGGATCGCACCCGGGTCGTTCGGCACTTGCGCGCTGACGTTCGCCGGATCGCGCACGATGCGGTTGGCGTAGCGCGGGTCGGAAGAACCTTCGTTGAGCAGGATTTCGGTCAGCGACAGGAACGCGATCTCATTGCGGCGCGAGATCGTGAAGTAGTCCACCGAAAGGTCCGTGTCCTTCGAAATGTCCCACACCATGCCGCCGGTCCAGGATTCGGCCTTTTCCGGCTGTACGAGCGGGTTAGCCACGATGATGCCGGGGATCGACAGGCCGCAACCGACCGTGATGCCTGCTGCGCGGTTGCAACGCCGCGGATCATCCACGCCATTGAAGAACCCGGAAGTGGCGGAACGTGTGATCTCCGACAGCGACGGCGCGCGGAACCCGCGCGCGAAGCTGCCGCGGAACTTGAAGTTGCTGGTCGGCGACCAGGTGCCGGATACCTTCGGCGTGATCGAACTGCCGTAGTCGGAGTAGCGGTCGTAACGCGCAGCGACCTGGAACTCGACACCCTTCACGACCGGCAGGATCGCCTCGGCAAACAGCGTGCGGACATTGCGCTCACCTGAGGCATTGCTGACACCACGGCCGAAAATGTTGCCGGCCAGCTTCTGGGCGTCCGAAACGATGTCGCGCTCTTCCTTGCGGTATTCAGCCCCCATGGCGATGCCGATCGCGCCACCGGGCAACGAACCGAACTCGCCGGAGGCCTTGACGTCGATCACTTGATACTGGGACTTCGCCTTGTCGCGGGCGTCGTAGCGAATGCTGTCCGCCGTGACACCACCACCGTTCGGATTCGACCAGTTGTAGCCGCCTGCACCGCCCGCCGGGTTGGCGATCAGGATCGGATTGCCCACTGCATTGGCGCCAACAGTGAAACCAAAGGCAGCCACCAGGCGGTCATAGCGCAGCGAGTTGTAGTTCGTGACGTCCGTTTCCGAGCGGTTGAACATGTACGCCGCATCGACATCGAAGGCGCCGAGCAGCGTCTTGACACCCGCGACGATGCGCGTGGTCTTGGAATCCGCCTCGTTGTCCTGCGTGCCTACGCCATCCATCCGCGCGCGAACCGATGTCAACCTGTTGAACGGGTTGTTCGGGTGACCGATGGCCAATTGCGTCGGGGCCGGATTCAGGCGACCGGTTGACGGATTGAATGTTGCGCCTGTGCCTTGTCCAACGGCCTGCGGGGCGCCCTTGAAATACACGTTGTTCTGGACGTAGCTGGCTTCGCCGTAAAGCGAGGTCTGGTTGGTCATGTCAAACGTGCCGCGCGCAAAGATCGACTCGCGGTGCGTCTTCGGGACGAGTTCGACAAAGCGCCACTGGTCGTACAAGCACATGCGACCTGCTACACCCAGCAGCGGCAATGCATTGACATTGTCCGACGCCGGGCAGCCGGCGCCGACGGACGGCACGGTGGCGCCAGTGGCATTCGAAATGTAGGTCAGCCCGGGGTGATAGGCCGAGCTCGCCACACCGGTGAGATACACGTTCCGGAATTCTGCGCGGTTCAGGAAGTCTTCCACTTCCCTGAACATGACCGATTCATTGCGGAACGCTTCCAGATTGACGAACGCGTTGTAGCGGTCCTTGGCCAAGTCGCCGACACCGAACGAGCCGGACACGGACTGTGTCTTGTAGAGTCCCTCGTAATTGGCCGAGCCCGTGACGCCGACGGAGGCGCCCTTGTAGTCCTTGCGCAGGATGATGTTGATCACACCCGCGATGGCCTCGGTACCGTAGATGGCGGATGCGCCGTCCTTGAGGATTTCGATGCGCTCGATGGCATCCAACGGAATTGCGTTCAGGTTGACGATGCCGCCCGACTGGCCAAAGTTGGGATCCGCCAAGCCAAACGGCGCAATCCGGCGGCCGTTCAACAGCACCAAGGTTGCACCGGAACCCAAGCCGCGCAGGGAAGCAGAAGCCGCGCCCGTGGAGAAGCTGCCCGAGCCGGTCAATTCGGTCAGACCCCCGGCAGCGTTGGAGGGCAATTCACGCAACAGTTGCGTGATCGTGGTTTGGCCGGAACGGCGAATTTCCTCGGCGGTGATGATCTGGATGGGCGCTGCCGTTTCCGCATCGATCCGCTTGATGTTGGAACCGGTCACTTCGATCTTTTCGACCTTTTGCGGGGCGGGGGCAGGAGTCTGCTGGGCAAACGCCAGCGGGGTCACCACCAGCGCGGCCAGCAAGGCCTGGGGCAATGCCTTCATTCTTGAGCGAGTCATTTGAGCCTCATTTGGTTGCACGACGTTTCCTTTTGGGATGGGCGCCCTTTCGAGTGCGAGATCTGGCCACCCACTGCTACAAACCGCAAAATTCTATCGGGATGGCCATGCAATTGACAGCGATTTCAGGCGATGTGTCTTTTTTGCAACAGCCAGAAAAACCACATGGCTTAGGGCAAAAAAAAACGGGGGCCGAAGCCCCCGTTTGGTTGAAATGGACTATTGCGGCTGGATTATCGGAACGTATAGCGCGCGGTCAACGACATGTTCGAGCCCTGCGGGTTGTGATACGTCGGGTTGAATCCGAGCGTCGTCTGGTTCGGGTCATAGGGTGCTTTCTTGTTCTCGATGTTCCGAACCACCGCTGAGAAATACCAGTTCTTCAAGCCCCGGTAATCGGCGCCGATGTCGATCGTGCGCCACGCCCTGACCTGGCAACGGCCAAGGAACGCCAGCGTCAGCGAGGTCGAGGCAAGGTAGCACCCGCTGGCGACCGTCGGGTCGCCATACTGCCACCCACCCACGTGGTTGACCCGTGCGAACACATCGAATTGCCCGGCACGCGTATAGCCCAAGGTGGCGTTGGCACGCAGCTTCGGCGATTCGAACAACAGGAAGTTGCCGGCGTTGTCGAAGAACGGGTCGCCCTTGTTGACCTGATAGAGGTACTTCATCAGGTAAGTGGCGTTGCTGACCAGACGGATGGAGCCGCCTTCGACCTTGAAGCGCGACGTCCAATTGAGGTCGACACCCTTGACGCGGGTTTCACCCAAGTTCAGGAAGCGACGGGTGGTTGTCTCGATGGGGCCGGTGCCTGGAATCGGATTGCCTTGGGTGTCGATCAGGAAAGACGCCGGGTTGGAATTCCGAACCAGCGACCCCCCAGTGAAGCCCGGAACAAATTCAGCATTGATCACCTGCTGGGCCGAGAATCGATCGATCTGGTCCTTACGGCGGATTTCCCACAGATCCGCCGTCAAGGACACGTTGTCCCATGGACTGAAGATTGCGCCCAAGGTCCAGCTCTTTGACGTTTCCGGTTGCAAGTTTGCGACCGGCAGGAAGATGCTGGCGACCGTGCGGCCAGTACAGTCGATCGTGTCGCCTCCCGGGGCCGGTGTCGTGCCGTTCGGGCAGCGGACCGGATCCGTAATGGTCGAGAACGATTGGACCCGCGACGTGGATGTCTGGGTCAGCGAAGGCGCGCGAAACGCCTCAGCATAGTTGGCGCGAAGGGCCAGCGTCTTCAGGGCATTCCATTTGATGCCGACCTTCGGCGTCGTTGAATTGCCGTAATCACTGTAATGGTCGTGACGGAAAGCCAGTTGTGTCTCCACACCCTTGGCGATGGGTGCCGACAGTTCGGCAAAGATCGACTGGACGTTGCGCGAAGCACCGACGGTGGTCGAAGCGATGCCGACGAACTCCCCCGCGACCTGGCGCGGGTCCGAAACGATATCGAACGATTCGCGGCGGATCTCGGCACCCACTGCGACGGCCGCAGGCCCGCCGGGGAGTTGCCACAATTCACGCGAGCCCTTCAGGTCGAGACTGGTGATGTCGGTTTCACCCGTGCTGGTGCGCCACGGATTGAGGGCCGCAAGCAGTGCCGGATCATTGGTTCCACCGAACCGGTAGGTACGGTTGGCGATGGCGGCCTGGATGGTCGGGAAATGCAGGCGGCCATTGGCTACTTCCTTGCGCTCGGTCTGGCTGTACAGGAACGCCGACTCCCAGTCCCAGCTGCCGATGACCCCGGACAAACCGAACAAGGCGCGCTTTGCATCGTTGGTGACCTTCTCTTCCGTGATACCGAGGTCTACAAAGCGATAGCGGATGCCGACCGGCACGGTCCGCGGATTGTCGGGGTGGCCGACAGGAAGGATGATCTTGAACTGGAAGCGTTGGCCATCGCGGTTGAACCAGATCGACCCATTGCCGGTGGCGTCGTGCGTGGGAGGTGTGCCGATGAACAGGTTTTCTGCACGCGTGAAGCTGATTTCAGCCGTGCCCTGCAAGGTCGGCGAAAACTCGTAGGTACCCTTGACCAAGAACCCGGCGCGTTCAGCCTCGGACAACAACCGGACATACTGGAACGGGTTGATCCGGCAACCCGAGTTCGCCGAAACGGTTTGCGCTGCCGGGCATCGCGGGTCGGTTGGTGTCGTGACGTTGAAGATCCCGTTTCCGAGAACCGACTCGCGGTAATAGTTTGGAATCTGCGTGATCGAGGACGAAAGGATGTTGCGGCTGGCCAGCGTGGCATAGGCGGCATCCTGAACACCTTGCGCGTCCTCGACACGAGCCTCATCGCGGCGGAAATACTCGCCCGAGAACAATACGTTGTAGCGATCCTTGGCCAAGTCACCGAAACCGCTCGTGGCGGTCACCGTCTGGTTCTTGAACTCTCCGTTGGTCGCGCCCGCCCCTGTCACCGCGAACTCGGTGCCCTTGTAGTCCTTGCGCAGGATGAAATTGATCACGCCCGCGATGGCGTCGGAACCGTAGATGGCGGATGCACCGTCCTTGAGGATTTCGATGCGCTCCAAGGCCGTTACCGGAATGGTATTGAGGTTGTAGGACTGGCCCTGGCCGGTGTTCGGGTCGGCGTTGGCGGCAGGGGCGACGCGGCGTCCGTTCAGCAACACGAGCGTGCCGATGGAACCCAGGTTGCGAAGCGATGCGGACGACGTCGAGCGCGAGAATCCGCTGCCGCCGTCGTAGTCCTGCAGGGCTCCACCGCCGATTGACGGTACCTCGCGCAACAGTTCGGCAATGGTGTTGACGCCGCTTTTGAGAATGTCATCCTTGGTCAAAACCTGAATGTTCGAGGAGGTTTCCGTGTCAATACGTTTGATGTTCGAGCCGGTCACCTCGATCTTGTCGACCTTTTGCGGTGCCGTGCTGGTGGCCTGAGCCTGTGCGAAAGCCCCAGGCGCCACGGACAGCAAGACGGCAGTCGCGATCAGGGTTCTTCTGTGACATTTCATGCTGACTTCTCCCAAGAATGCCCGGCATGCGGGTCAAATTGCAAACAAGTGATTTTATGGGCGCATCCGCAACCGTGCTTCCCAGTGTGCGCCTAAATGTGCCAACTGATGTTTTTTCGCAACAATTCGCAACGAAATGGCCCCAGACACATGCAACCCAGGTGGTCCGCCAAGTGTTGCAGAATCGCCCATAATGCGCGACTTCGTCTGGCCTGGACCCGGCCTATGTTGTATACTTGATCGGTTTCACAATGAAATGGGCGGTTCGCCCATTTTTTGTTTGTGCAACCGGTTTCGCAATGCGCGGTTGCGCGATCGAGGTCTTGAGGTGCCATTTGGCTGCGGATTTGAAAAAGACCGTGGAGAACACGGTCGATGCACTGGGTTACGAGCTGGTTGACCTTGAGATGTCCAGCCGGGGGTTGGTGCGGGTCTTTATCGATCAAGCCCAAGGGATTTCAGTGGGCGATTGTGAGAAGGTCAGCAATCACTTACTTAGAGTTTTCGCTGTTGAAGGCATCGATTTTGACCGCCTTGAAGTGTCCTCACCCGGACTGGACCGCCCCCTTAAGACTGCGCTCGATTTCGATCGGTTTGCGGGAAGCCGGGTCAAGGTTCGTTTGCTGGTGGCAGTAGAGGGTCGCAAGCGCTTCGATGCCTTGCTGCGTGGCGTCGATGGCGGAATGGTGCGTTTTGCGGTCCTCGAGGCCAATGCGGATGCAAAACAAGCAAAGGCCAGGGGAAAACCAGCGACGGGGTCGAAGCCTGTGCGGTGGAAAGAAGTGGCGGAGCTCAAGGTTCCGCTCAGTACGATTGAAAAGGTCCGTTTGGCGCCAGACCTCGGGTAATGGCGGCGCCAAACCCACGTTGATAAGCGAATTGATATGCCAGGCAGTGTGCAGGAGAGATTGAAATGAGCCGTGAGATTTTATTGCTGGTCGATGCATTGGCGCGCGAAAAGAGCGTGCCGCGCGAGACTGTTTTTATCGCCTTGGAACAGGCACTCGCGTCGGCGACCAAGCGGCGTTTTCCCGACAAATTCCTGCAGGAGGAGTCGGATGTGCGGGTGGAAATCGACCGTCAGACTGGCGAATATCAAGGCTACCGGCAATGGACGATCGTTCCCGACGAGGAACATGAGGAGCCGGCCCGCCAAATTGCGATATCCGATGCGCACGAGCATGGGCAAAACCTGCAACTGGGCGACGTGATCGAAGAACCCCTCGAAGCGGTCGACTTCGGTCGCATCGGAGCGCAGGCGGCCAAGCAAGTCATCCTGCAAAAAATCCGCGAGGCGGAACGAGAGCAGATCCTGGCCGATTTTCTGGAGCGCGACGAAAAACTCGTGACCGGCACCATCAAGCGCATCGAGCGCGGCGACGTGGTCGTGGAGTCCGGGCGAATCGAGGGAAAGATTCGCAGGGACCATGTCATTCCAAAGGAAAACCTGCGCGTCGGCGACCGGGTCCGGGCGTACCTGCTCAATATCGATCGCACGCAAAAGGGGCCGCAGGTCATGCTTTCCCGGGTGGCGCCGGAGTTCATCGTGGCGCTGTTCGAACTCGAGGTTCCCGAAATCGAGGAAGGCATCATCGAAATCAAGGCGGCCGCTCGCGACCCGGGTCTGCGAGCCAAAATCGCGGTCAAGTCCAACGACCCCCGGGTGGACCCGATCGGCACGTGCGTCGGCATGCGCGGCTCACGCGTCCAAGCCGTCACTGGGGAGTTGGCTGGCGAGCGCGTCGACATCATCCTCTGGTCGACGGATCCTGCCCAATTCGTGATCAACGCACTGGCACCGGCTGAGGTGTCGTCGATCATCGTTGATGAGGAACGCCACAGCATGGACGTGGTGGTCGATGAGGAACAGCTCGCCCAGGCCATCGGGCGCGGTGGACAGAATGTCCGCCTGGCCTCCGAACTCACTGGATGGCAGCTCAACATCATGACTGAGCAGGCCGCCAACGAAAAGCGCTCTTCGGAACATGGAAACATCAAGCTGCTGTTCATGGAGAAGCTCGATGTCGATGAGGAAGTCGCACAGATCCTGATTGACGAGGGATTCAGCAATCTCGAAGAAGTGGCTTATGTGCCACTGACCGAAATGCTGGAAATCGAAGCCTTCGACGAGGATACCGTGAATGAGCTTCGCCGCCGCGCGCGCGACGCCTTGGTCACCGAGGAGATCAAGTCCGAGGAATCGATCGAAGCGGCGGCCGAGGATCTCTTGAACATGAAGGGCATGGATGCGGACACCGCGCACACGCTTGCCAACAAGGGCATTCGCACCATGGACAACCTTGCCGACTTGGACATCGAGGAATTGACCGAGTTGACGGGGATGGATCCCGCCCGCGCCAAGGACCTCATCATGACGGCACGCGAGCCATGGTTCCGGGACAGCGCGGTAGCATCCTGATCATTGCGTCCTGCCCCACCGACTGGAACACGCTGCAACTGCTGCTGAAATAGGAATCGAATGGCCCAAACCACTGTTGCCCAATTTGCCACCGAGCTCAAGCTGACCCCGGAGGTCCTGCTGGAACAGCTCGCGGCTGCGGGCGTCTCGAAAGACGGCACCTCCGAGAAGCTGACCGAGGATGACAAGGCGCAGCTCCTGTCGTACCTGCAGGAAGCGCACGGCCACAAGGAAGAGAAGAAGAAAATCACGCTGACGCGCAAGCAGACGAGCGAGATCAAGAAGGCGGACGCCACCGGAAAAGCGCGGACGATCCAGGTTGAGGTGCGCAAGAAGCGCACCTTCGTCAAAGTCGACAAGGCCGAGCCAGTCGAGGCGCCAAAGCAGGTGGAACCTGCGCAACCTGTGATCAGCGAAGAGGAATTGGCCAAACGGCGCGCCGAGGAGGAGCGCCAATCGGCGTTGCTGGCCAAGCAGGCAGAGGAGAAGGCCAAGGCGGTGCCGAAGCGCCGCAAGAAAACGGATGACGATTCCTCGCCCGATAACGAAGTTGCCAAGCCGGACGGCGATGACACTCCGGCGCCGGCGCCGGTTGCGACCGACAAAGGCAAGAAAGTCGTCCGCAAGAGTGATGCAAAGGCGCCCGTGGACGCCGTGCCCGCGACCAGCGATGCCTCGTCATCTGAATTGTCCGAAAACAAGCCGCGCGTGGGTGAGAGGGTGGTATTGCGCAAGGATCCGCCTGCGGCACCGGCAGCCAACACCGGGACGTTGCATCGCCCGGTCATCAAGACGGCGGACGGCGATTCGAAGTCTGACAAGAAAAATGTCAAGAAGACCGTGAAACCAACCACGGCGACGGCATGGACTGACGAAATGGCCAAACGCCGCGCCATGAAGACGCGCGGCGATGCAAGCGGTGGACGTGAAGGCTGGCGCGGACGACGCGGCAAGGATCGCCACGGAGAGGGCGATGGCGCCACCAACTTTCAGGCCCCGACCGAGCCAATCATTCGCGAAGTGCTCATTCCCGAAACCATCACGGTCGGCGAATTGGCCCAGAAGATGGCCGTCAAGGCAGCCGAGGTCATCAAGACCATGATGAAAATGGGCTCGATGGTGACCATCAATCAGGTCCTGGATCAAGATACGGCGATGATCCTGGTCCAGGAAATGGGACACACCGCACAAGCGGCCAAGGCCGATGATCCGGAATCGTACCTGGCGGAAAGCGCAGAGCATGCCGAGGTTGACAAGGTGGTTCGTCCGCCAGTCGTCACCATCATGGGCCACGTTGACCACGGCAAGACATCTTTGCTCGATAGCATCCGCCGGGCAAAGGTCGCGTCAGGCGAAGCTGGCGGCATCACCCAGCATATTGGCGCCTATCATGTGACCACGCCAAGAGGCATGATTACTTTCCTTGATACACCCGGCCACGAGGCGTTCACGGCGATGCGCGCGCGCGGGTCGCAGATCACCGACCTCGTGGTGCTGGTGGTGGCCGCTGACGATGGCGTCATGCCGCAAACCAAGGAGGCGATTGCGCACGCGAAATCGGCCAAGGTTCCGATCATCGTGGCGATGAACAAGATTGACAAGCCTGAGGCCAATTTCGACCGGGTCAAGCAGGAGCTAGTCGCCGAGAACGTGCTGCCTGAGGAGTACGGCGGGGATGTCATGTTCCGCGGCGTTTCCGCAAAGACGGGTCAAGGGATCGACGAGTTGCTGGACGCCATCCTTCTGCAGGCGGAAGTACTGGAACTCAAGGCCGTCAAGGACTCCCCCGCCAAGGGCGTGGTCATCGAGGCGCGTCTCGACAAGGGCAAGGGCCCAGTCGCCACCATCCTTGTCCAGTCGGGAACGCTCAAGAAAGGCGACATGGTCCTGGCTGGTTCGGCGTTCGGGCGCGTGCGTGCACTCACGGATGAGAACGGCAAGCCCGTCAACGATGCCGGTCCGTCGATCCCCGTCGAAGTGCAAGGCCTGACCGAAGTACCTTCCGCTGGCGATGATGTCATCGTCCTCAATGACGAGCGCAAAGCGCGCGAGATCGCGCTTTTCCGCCAGGGCAAGTTCCGCGACGTCAAACTGGCCAAGCAACAGGCCGCAAAGCTCGAGAATGCGTTTGAACAAATGGGCGAGGGAGCGGCCAAGTCGCTTGCGGTCATCATCAAGGCCGATGTCCAGGGTTCCTACGAAGGCTTGGCGCACGCGCTGGGCAAGCTGTCCACCGACGAAGTCAAGGTCAACGTGGTGCACACCGGCGTTGGCGCGATCACCGAGTCCGACGTGAACCTGGCCCTGGCGTCCAAGGCCATCGTCATCGGCTTCAACGCACGGGCCGACGCTGCCGCGCGCAAGCTGCTGGAAACCACGGGCGTTCAGGTGCGTTACTACAACATCATCTACGAGGCGGTCGACGACGTGAAGCTCGCGCTGGCCGGAATGCTGTCGCCGGAAATCAAGGAGAACATCCTGGGCCTTGTCGACATTCGCAATGTGTTCAAGATCTCCAAGGTCGGCGCGGTGGCCGGCTGTTTCGTTCTGGAAGGCATGGTCAAGCGCGGCGCCAGCGTCCGGCTGCTGCGCGACAATGTCGTCGTCTTCACCGGTGAACTTGATTCGCTCAAGCGCTTCAAGGACGACGTGCGCGAGGTGAAGGCCGGATTCGAATGCGGTCTTTCGCTGAAGAACTTCGACGACATCAAGGTCGGCGACCAGTTGGAAGTTTTCGAAACGGTCGAAGTTGCGCGAACCTTGGCCTGACCGGTGAAAACCCATGGCTGCAGAAACCCGCAACCGAAAGATCGCTGACGCGATCCAGCGTGAGCTCTCCGAGTTGATCCGTCTGGAGTTGCGCGATCCGCGCGTGGCCATGGTGACGTTGACCGACGTTGAAGTGTCTCGCGACAACGCGCACGCGAAAGTTTTCTTCACCGCGCTGGGCACGGACGCCCAAGTGCTGTCCTGCCAACACGGCCTGCAAAGCGCGGCAGGATTCCTGCGGTCTCAGCTGGCCCACCGCTTGCCCATTCGCACCGTTCCTCAACTTCACTTCGAGGTCGACGTCTCGATCGCGCGCGGAGCCCACCTGTCAAGGTTGATTGACGACGCGATCGAGGACGATCGCAAACATCCCCCAGGCGTCGAGGCAGTGTGAAGCCGGCGCGCCGCGCAGTGTCCGGCGTGCTCCTGTTGAACAAGCCGGCGGGCATCTCCTCAACCGCCGCCGTGGGATGGGCCAAACGGCTGTTCAACGCGGCCAAGGCCGGGCATACGGGGACCCTGGACCCATTTGCAACCGGCCTGCTGCTGGTTTGCTTTGGCGAAGCCACCAAGTATTCGCGTTTCCACCTGGCGGCCGACAAGCGCTATCGCGCCACCTTGAAGCTCGGTGCGCGCAGCACGACAGGCGATACAGAAGGTGAACCAATTGACCCGAAGGACGTCACGTGTTCGCTGTCCGACATTCACGCCGCATTGGCGGCGATGACCGGCCGGCAATGCCAGATGCCGCCCATGCATTCGGCAGTCAAGGTGGCGGGGGTGCCTTTGTACAAGTTGGCCCGCAAGGGTCAGACAGCAGACCGGCCCAAACGGGAAATCGAGGTGTACGCACTGACGGTGGTGGAATGGCGCAGCCCGGAACTGGTCATCGATGCGCATGTCAGCAAGGGGACGTACATGCGGGTGCTTGCCGAGGATATCGGCGAGTCCCTGGGCTGCGGTGCCTATCTGGTGGCGCTGCAGCGCACTGGTTCCGGGGACTTGGGCTTGGACCGTGCCACAACGTTCGACACTCTTGAGAGTCTCGCGCCCGAGCAGCGGGACGCGACGTTGCTACCGACCCCTACGCTCGCGCTTTCCCTGCCGGCCGTCTCCTTGCCTGCCAAGGACGCGCAGGCATTTTCACACGGTCGCCCGGTTCCTGGCCCCGCGCATCCAGCCGGCACGCTGGTGCGAGTGGTTGACCCCCAAGGGTGCTTCCTGGGCGTGGCCACAATGCTCCAGGACGGCGACCAATTCCGACTCGTACCGGAACGGCTGATGAACGTCATGTCATTCGAAAGCAATTGATTTTCTTGCTGTTTTTTGCGCTTGCATGATAAAATGCGCGTTTTCCGCCGGTGCCCTTGGCAGGCATGTCGCCTGCTCCAATCCCCGGCCGCAAGCCCCGGCGACACGGTGCGTGAAATCGAAAGGAAATGACATGGCCAACAGCCAGGACGTAATTGCCAAGTTCCAACGCACAAAGGGTGACACGGGCTCCCCTGAGGTGCAGGTTGCCCTCCTGACCAATCGGATCAACGAACTGACCGAGCACTTCAAGAATCACGTCAAGGACCATCATGGCCGCCGCGGCCTGTTGCGAATGGTCAGCAAGCGCCGCAGCCTGCTGGACTATCTGAAGCGCACCAAACTCGACACCTACCGCTCGCTGATCGACCAACTCGGTCTGCGGAAGTAGTCAGAACAGCTTGCCAAGAGCCCCCTGAATCGAGATTCAGAGGGCTTTTTTTTCGCCGTGCGCCCCTGCGGGCCGACACATTGCATTTGAACGAAACGACGACAAGAGAGAAGGAACTCGCATGAAAGCGATCAAGAAGTCATTCCCCTACGGGCGCCATACGGTGACGCTCGAAACCGGCGAGATTGCCCGCCAAGCCGATGGCGCCGTGTTGGTGTCGATGGACGATACCGTGGTCCTTGTGACCTGCGTGGCCCGTGCGCAAGCCAAGGAAGGCCAAGATTTCTTTCCCCTGACAGTCGATTATCAGGAGAAGACTTTTGCCGCCGGAAAGATCCCGGGCGGATTCTTCAAGCGCGAAGGCCGCCCCTCCGAAAAGGAAATCCTGACCTGCCGCCTGATCGATCGCCCGTTGCGCCCCCTGTTCCCGGATGGCTTCTACAACGAGGTGCAAATCATCGCGACGGTGTTGTCCTGTGATCCGGAAATCGATCCGGATATTCCGGCAATGATCGGGGCGTCGGCCGCCGTGACCCTCGCGGGCGTGCCGTTCGACGGCCCGATCGGCGCGGCGCGCGTCGGCTACGTCGATGGCCAGTACGTCCTGAACCCGTCAAAGAGCGACTTGGCCGTTTCCAAGCTCGACCTGGTGGTAGCTGGCACCGAGACCGCCGTGTTGATGGTGGAATCCGAGGCGCACGAACTGCCGGAGGATGTCATGCTGGGTGCGGTTGTTTTCGGCCATGAAGCACAGCAGGCCGCGATCAATGCCATCCTCGAGCTCGCAGATGAAGGGGGCAAGGACCCGTGGGACTGGACGCCCCCCGCCCCACCGCAGGCGCTGATCGACCAGATCAATGCGATGGCGGCCAACGACATCAACGAAGCGTTCCGCATCAAGTCGAAGTCGCAGCGCTCCGGAAAACTGGAAGAGATCCGCAATCGCGTGGTGACCGCGTTGTGCACCGGCGCCGAGGGTGCACCGGACAAGAACACGGTCGGTTCCCTGCTGTTCAATATCGAAGCCAAGACGGTCCGCGGCCAGATCCTGAACGGCGAGCCGCGCATCGACGGCCGCGACACCCGCACCGTGCGGCCCATCTCGATTCGGCCGACCATCCTGCCCCGCACCCACGGTTCCGTCCTGTTCACCCGCGGTGAGACACAGGCCATCGTGGTGGCCACGCTGGGCACGATGAAGGAGTCGCAGATCATCGATGCGCTCCAGGGCGAATATCACGACCGCTACATGTTCCACTACAACTTTCCGCCCTACTCGACCGGCGAGACCGGCCGCGTCGGTTCGCCCAAGCGGCGCGAGATCGGACACGGCCGGCTGGCCAAGCGCGCGCTGGTCGCCGTGCTGCCGTCCGAGGAGGAATTTGGTTACTCCATGCGTGTCGTTTCCGAAATCACGGAATCGAACGGCTCTTCCTCGATGGCTTCCGTTTGCGGTGGTTGCCTGGCATTGATGGACGCGGGCGTGCCGATGAAGGCCCATGTGGCCGGCGTCGCGATGGGCTTGATCAAGGAAGGCAACCGTTTTGCCGTCCTCACCGACATCCTCGGCGATGAAGATCATCTTGGCGACATGGATTTCAAGGTCGCCGGAACCGACAAGGGCGTGACGGCACTGCAGATGGACATCAAGATCACCGGCATCACCAAGGAGATCATGGACGTTGCCCTCAAGCAAGCCAGGGACGGGCGTCTCCACATCCTGGGCCTGATGAAGCAAGCGGTGCCGGCCGCGCGCGGCGAACTGTCGCAATACGCGCCGCAGATCATCAAGATGAAGATCAACCCGGACAAGATCCGCGAAGTGATCGGCAAGGGTGGCAGCGTCATCCAGGCCCTCACGCGCGAAACCGGCACGCAGATCGACATCGACGACGACGGCAACATCAGCATCGCCTGCGTGTCGGCCGAAGCCGGTGAGGCGGCAAGAAAGCGCATCGAGGCCATCGTCGCCGAAGTGGAAGTGGGCAAGGTCTACGAAGGACCGGTGATCCGCCTGCTCGACTTTGGCGCCATTGTGCAGTTGCTGCCCGGCAAGGACGGCCTCCTGCACATCTCGCAGATCGCCCATGAACGCGTCAATGCCGTGGCGGACCACCTCAAGGAAGGCCAGGTGGTGAAGGTCAAGGTTTTGGAAGCTGACGAAAAGGGCCGCGTGCGCTTGTCGATGAAGGCGCTGTCCGAGCGTCCGCCGAAGCCGGAAACCGTGCCGGTGGCCGAGTCCGCACCCCAGTAACACCTGCCTCGGTGAAACATGAAGCGGCGGGCCTGTCCCGCCGCTTTCGTTTCGGCCTCGTGTGGTTGCCCCATGAAGGACCCGCGCGTATAATTCCGCCTTCGCGTCGAAGCTCGATCGGGGTGTAGCGCAGCCCGGTAGCGCGCCTGCTTTGGGAGCAGGATGTCGTAGGTTCGAATCCTATCACCCCGACCAAAGCCATCGCGCGAGCTGTCTCCGACACCAGCAACGAAGCGCCCGTAGCTCATCCGGATAGAGCACCGGCCTTCTAAGCCGGGGGTAACAGGTTCGAGTCCTGTCGGGCGCGCCAGGATCGGCCGCGAAGCGGGCGATAATGGTTTGGTCGAGCGAGCAAACTGCTTTGCTCGCGTACAGGAGTCGAAAGGCGTCCGCCCTGTTCCGCAGGAACGGCGGCGCCGGGATCGCAGGATGTGATCGAGTCCTGTCGGGCGCGCCAGGATCGGCCGCGAAGCGGGCGATAATGGTGTGGTCGAGCGAGCAAACTGCTTTGCTCGCGTACAGGAGTCGAAAGGCGTCCGCCCTGTTCCGCAGGAACGGCGGCGCCGGGATCGCAGGATGTGATCGAGTCCTGTCGGGCGCGCCACTTGGCGCATTCCGGTCAGGTCAACAGTGCAATGGTGGATGTAGCTCAGTGGTAGAGTCCTGGATTGTGATTCCAGTCGTCGTGGGTTCGAATCCCATCATCCACCCCACCAAACGCCCGAAAAAATGCCCGCCTTCGCGCGGGCATTTTCTTTGCGGCGGCTATGCGCCGTCTGTCTCGTCCGCAACCAACCACAGGCCTGTTCAAACCAGACCCTCTGCCAGAGGCAAAACAGCTATAATTCGCGGCCCCTGCGTGGGGCGATTTCTAGCTGGCCTCAGGGAGTCCCCGGCCAGCAATCCATGCTCATGGTGATTCGCATGACTCGTCGCATTCTCCCCACCCTGATCTCCGCGATCGTGCTCGCTTCAACGGCGGTGCATGCCAAGACGCTTCGCTACGCGAGCCAGGATGATCCGCAGACGCTGGACGCCCACTCGTCCAACCTGCTGCCGACCAATCGCGTGCTTTCGTCGGTCTATGAAGGCTTGGTGGGCCGTGACAAGAACTACAAGATCGTCCCATGGCTGGCCCTGAGCTGGAGCCAGCCGGACCGCATGACCTGGCGCTTCAAATTGCGGCCCAATGTGAAGTTCCACGGCGGCGAGGAGTTGACGGCCGACGACGTGGTGTTTTCCGTGGAGCGCGCGCTGCATCCGCTGTCACAGATGAAGTCTTCCTTGCAGGGCGTCAAGGCCGCCAAGAAAATCGACAAGCTCACCGTCGATCTCATCATGTCCGAACCGAACCCGGTGCTTCTCAATCACCTGTTCCAGTTCCGCATTGTGAGCAAGGAATGGTCGGAGAAGCACAAGGCGGCGGTCCCGCAGAACTACAAGGACCGCGAGGACACCTATTCTTCGCGCAATGCCAACGGCACCGGGCCCTTCAAGGTCACGCTGCGCCAGCCCGACGTGAAGACCGTGCTGGTGGCGAATGCCGACTGGTGGAACAAGGGCAGTGCCGAGAAGGGCAACCTGACCCAAGTGGACATCCTGCCGGTGAAATCCAACGCGACGCGTGCCGCGGCGCTGCTGTCCGGTGAAGTCGATTTCGTGCTCGACCCGCCGCCGCAGGACATCGCGCGCCTGAAAACCAACCCCAACGTGAAGATTGTCGAAGGCGCCGAGGCCCGCGTGCAGTACCTGGCGTTCGACCAATTCCGCGACGAGCTGCTGTACAGCGATGTCAAGGGCAAGAATCCGTTGAAGGACGTACGCGTACGCCAGGCGATCGCCCACGCCATCGACATCGAGGCGATCAAGGACAAGGTGATGCGCAACCTCGCCATCCCCACGGGTTCCCAGGTGCCGCGCGGCGTGCAGGGCTACACGAAGGACGCCGAGAAACGCGCCGACTACGACAAGGACAAGGCCAAGAAACTGCTCGCCGACGCCGGCTACCCCAACGGGTTCGGTATCACCATTGATTGCGGCAACATCCAGCCGGCGGCCGACATCTGCCAGGCGATTCCGCCGATGCTCTCGCAAGTCGGCATCCGCGCCACCCCCAACATCATCCCGCAGGCCACCTACTTCCCCAAGATCCAGAAGTTCGACACCAGCATGTACATCCTGTCGTGGGGATCGGCCACCTACGACGCGCTATACAACCTGCAGCTCCTGCTGCACACCAGCACCGGCGACAACACCGGCTATGGGGACTCCAACTACGGTCGCTACTCGAACAAGAAGATGGATGAACTGATCGGCAAGATCAAGGTCGAGGCGGACATGAAAAAGCGCGACGGCTTCATCCGCGAGGCGCTGATGCTGCACAATCAGGAGGTGGCCACCCTGCCGCTGCACCAGCCGCTGGTGCCGTGGGCCATGCGCAAGAACGTCGAGGCGACGTTCACCCCCAACAACATCCCGTATTTTTTCCGTTTCAAGCTGAACTAGTCCCGCATCCGGGTTCCGCGGAACCTCCGTCATTTCACCAACACCGTCGCCTTTCGTCGAACGGCACCTGGGCCCGCACCAACCGCCATGCTCGCCTTCATCATCCGCCGCCTGCTGCAAAGCGTCCTCGTGATGTTGGCGGTCGGCTTCATCGCCTTCTCGCTGTTCAATTTCGTGGGCGACCCGGTCTCATTGATGCTGCCACCGGAAGCCACCACGGCCGACCGCGAGGCCGTTCGCAAGGCGCTGGGCCTCGACGATCCCTTCTATGTGCAGTTCGGCAGCTTCCTCGGCAATGCCCTGCAGGGCAACTTCGGCATTTCGTTGCGCCTGGGCCGCCCCGTCTCGCAACTGATCGCCGAACGCCTGCCGGCCACGCTGGAACTGGCCATGACGGCCGCGCTGATCGGCCTGTTCGTCGGTATTCCTCTCGGGGTCTATACGGCGCTGCGCCGCGACAAATGGACCGCCAAGGCAATCCTCACCACGTCGCTGATCGGCGTCTCGCTGCCCAACTTCCTGATCGGCATCTTCCTGATCCTGATTTTCGCCGTGTGGCTGGGGTGGCTGCCGTCCTTCGGGCGCGGGGATGTCACCCAGTTGGGACTCTGGAGCACCGGGCTGCTCACCGCCAGCGGCATCAAGGCGCTGATTCTCCCGGCCATCACGTTGGGCTTTTATCCAGTTACGCTGATCATGCGCCTGGTCCGCTCGGAAATGCTCGAGGTTCTGCGCACCGATTACATCAAGTTTGCGCGCGCGCGCGGACTCACCAACCGCAGCGTGCATTTCGGCCATGCCCTGAAAAACACGCTGGTGCCGGTCATGACCATCACCGGGCTGCAGCTCGGCGGCCTGATCGCCTTCGCCATCATCACCGAGACCGTGTTCCAGTGGCCGGGCATGGGCCTCTTGTTCATCCAGGCCGTGCAGTTCGCCGACATCCCGGTGATGGCCGCCTACTTGTGCCTGATCGGACTCATCTTCGTGATCATCAATCTGGTGGTGGACCTGTTGTACTACGCCGTTGACCCGCGCCTGCGCATCGGCGGCGGCGGCACCGGGGGACATTGACATGCAGGACGCCCTCAAACGCTTCTTCGACGGCGACATCTGGTGGAGCTTCAAGCACAACAAGCTCGTGATGATCGCATTCGTGATCGCCGTGCTGTGCGTGTTCGCCTCGGCCTTCGCGCCCCTGGTGGCGCCGCACAACCCGTTCGACCTGAAAACCCTCAACCTGCTCGACGCCTTCACGCCGCCGGCCTGGGCCGCCAACGGCAAGGCGCAGTTCCTGCTCGGGACCGACGACCAGGGCCGCGACGTGCTTTCGACCATCATGCACGGTTCGCGCGTGTCCCTGCTGGTGGGCATTTGCGCCGTGCTGCTGGCCATGACCATCGGCATCACCCTGGGGCTGATCAGCGGCTACGTGGGCGGGTCGGTCGACGCATTCATCATGCGCGTGGCTGACATCCAGCTGTCCTTCCCGGCCATCCTCATCGCGCTGCTCATCGACGGGATCTTCAAGCTGCTGGCCCCCAAGCTGTCCGCGTTTCTCGCCAGTGCGGGGCTCGGCACCATCAACCAGGACAACGTGTCGATCGCCGTGTTGATCTTCGCCATCGCCGCCTCCGGCTGGGTGCAGTACGCGCGCACGGTGCGCGGTTCGACATTGGTCGAGCGCAACAAGGAATACGTGCAGGCCGCGCGCGTGATCGGCCGCCGGCCGCTGTCGATCATGTTCTCGCACGTCCTGCCCAATGTGCTGGGTCCGGTGCTGGTGCTGGCCACGCTGCACGTGGGCACCGCCATCATCACCGAGGCCACGCTGTCCTTTCTGGGCGTCGGCGTGCCGCCGACGCAGCCGTCCCTGGGCACCCTGATCCGCATCGGCAACGACTTCCTGTTCTCCGGCGAGTGGTGGATCACCGTCTTCCCCGGCCTGGCGCTGGTGATCCTGGTGCTGTCGATCAACATCCTGGGCGATTGGCTGCGCGACGCACTCAATCCGAAGCTCAGATGAGCACGGTGACCCGCTCCTGCCTGCAGCCCCTTGCCGCCGTGACCTGCACCGTCGGCGCACTGGCCACCGCCAATCCGCTGGGCACCGGCCAGCCCTGGAGCGAAGTGTCCGCCGGTTTCGTGCCCAGCCAGACAACCGATGGGCACTACGTGGCCATCATCGTCTCATCGATCGAAGGTGAGTCCACGGATTCATTGCGAACCGCCGTCCCCCCGGGCAAGAAGCGCATGCTCGTGGATACGCCACGGCAGCCCGACGACCTTGCGCCATCGCACAAGCGGATTGCAGTCGATCTCGCCCCCTGCCTTCGCTATTTTGTGGCGGGCAAACGCACCTCCGGAGTGTCCAGGCGCTGGGAGCCGGTCGTGATCCGCGTCGAGGAAATCGAGGAGTGCGTCGCCACATTCCCCAAGTACAAGCAAACCGCCACCCCTGCGGCAGCGAGCAATCCATGAGCGCCACCCCGACCCCGCTCCTCCAGGTCAAGAACCTCAAGATCGAGTTCCCCACGCGCCGTGGCGTCCTCACGGCCGTCGACGATGTGAGCTTTGACATCGCGCCCGGCGAAGTGCTGGGCGTGGTCGGCGAATCCGGCGCGGGCAAGTCCCTGACCGGTGCCGCCATCATCGGCCTGCTGGAGCCCCCGGGGCGCATCGCGGCCGGCGAAATCCTGTTGAATGGCCGCCGCATCGACAACCTGCCCTTCGACGAAATCCGCAAGGTGCGCGGCCGCGAGATCGGCGCCATCTTCCAGGATCCGCTGACCTCGCTCAATCCGCTGTACACGATCGGCCGCCAGATCACCGAGACCATTGTCACGCATCTAAACGTCAGCGAGTCCGAGGCGCGTGACCGCGCGATCGCGTTGCTGCAGGAAGTCGGCATTCCGGCCGCGGACCGCCGCATCGACCACTACCCGCACCAGTTTTCGGGCGGCATGCGCCAGCGCGTGGTGATCTCGCTGGCGCTGGCTGCGCAACCGAAGCTGATCATTGCCGACGAGCCGACCACCGCGCTCGACGTCTCCATCCAGGCACAGATCATTACGCTGCTGAAAAAGCTCTGCCGCGAGCACGGCACGGCAGTGATGCTGGTCACCCACGACATGGGCGTGATCGCCGAAACCGCCGACCGCGTGGCCGTGATGTACGCCGGGCGCGTGGCCGAGATCGGCCCGGTCGCCGAGGTGATCCACTCGCCGCA
>JAEUMZ010000153.1 GCA_016790765.1 Betaproteobacteria bacterium | reverse complement strand
TGACCAACCGCAATGGCCAGGTCAACGCCTCCTGCGCGGCCAACCCGGCGGCGTTCACCAACAGCACCACCAACATCACCGGCACGACCAATGTGACCAACGGCGTGACCAACCAGTGCGTGGTGGTCAACACGGTGGCGGATTTCTCCATCACCAAGTCCAACGGTGTGAACAGCGTGGGCGCGGGGACTGCGACGACCTATGTCGTCCGTGTCAGCAACGCCGGGCCGTCGGGCGTTTCGGGTGCGGTGCTGAGCGATCCGCCCGCGATGGGGCTGACCAAAACGGTAGTGGCCTGTTCGGGCACTCCGGGAGCGTGCGTGACACCGCCGACCATCGCACAGCTCGAAAGCGGTACGTTCGCCTTGCCGGCGATTGCTGCAGGTGGATTCTACGAAATCACAGTGACCGCCACGGTCACGGCGATCAGCGGAAGCGTTTCAAACACGGCGACGGTCGCAAGCCCGGTCGACCCGAATGTCGCCAACAATACTGCAACAGACACCGATAGCGTGTCCGTTACCGCACCGACGATTGCCAAGGGATTCTCTCCGGCGTCAATTGCAATTGGAACCACAAGCACAATCACGTTTACGCTCAGCAATGCCAACGCCATTGCACTGACCAATGCCGCATTCACCGACTCCTTGACCAACATGGCCGTGAACGCGACGGGTAACGCCGGAGGAACCTGCGTGGGCGCGTCCGGCAATGCGTTGACTGCTGGCCAGACGATGCTGGCACTGTCCGGCATGACCATCCCTGCGTCGGGCAGTTGCACGGTGACCGTGGTGGTGGTCAGCAATGTGGGTGGCATGCATCCGAACACCACCAGCGCGATGACGACCAACCAGGCACCGCCGAGTGCCGTGTCCAATACAGCGACCCTGACCGTGACGGCCGCTGCCCCGACAATCGCCAAGGCATTCGGCCCGGCGACGATCAACTCCGGCGGCATCTCGACACTGACCATCACCATCACCAACCCGAATGCAGGCCCGATCACGGTTACCGGCGTGACGGATACGTTCCCGACGACGCCAATGACGGGCATCGTGCGTGCGACAACGCCGAATGCAGCGACTTCGTGCGCCGGAGGCGTGGTGACGCATACGGCGGGGTCGGTCTCCCTGATGGGCGGAAGCGTTCCTGCTGCAGGGACTTGCACGATCACCATCGATGTAACCGCGGCCGGCGCAGGCAACTACGTGAACACCCTCAATGCCGGTGCGCTGGTGACCAATGCGGGGACCAATGCGGCGGCAGCCAGTGCGACGTTGACCGTCAACCCAGTCGCCAATGTGTCCATCACGAAGAGCGGGCCAGCCACCATCGCGTGGGGCACCACCATCAGTTACTCGGTGACGGTTTCCAATTCGGGGCCGGATGCGGCGAACGCCACCGTCTTCACGGACAGTGTGCCAGCGCCGATCGGTGCCGTCATGGCCTCATGTGGTGCGGCCATGGGCGGCGCGGCTTGCGGGCCGGTGACGGTGTCCGGGAACCTGGTCACCAGCACCATCACGACATTGCCGCCAGGGGGCAGCGTGACATTCACGATCCAGGGTACGGCACCTCAGTCCGGTACGCTGAGCAACGTTGCGACTGCCATCGTGCCTGCCGGAATCACGGATCCGGATGACCCGGGACGCACAGGTGCAGGCAACAACACGTCGAACACCGTCATGACCACGGTGCTGGCGCCGGACCTGCGACTTGGAAAGTCGGCCGCACCAGCAGGCTTCACCGTCGGCAGTGCGGGAAGCTTCACATTGACACCCAACAATACGGCGGGCACGTTGCCTACTGCCGGGCTCATCACGGTGTCGGACACCTTGCCCTCAGGCCTCAGCTACGTGCCTGCGGGGTCCGGCGGCACGGGCTGGGCTTGTTCGGCGCTCGCACAAACGGTGACTTGCACCTCAATGAATGTGATCGCGGCAGGCGCTGCGGGGAATCCGATCACCATCAACGTCAGCGTTGCCGGTGCCGCGGTGCCGAGTATCACGAACACGGCCCAGGTGTCGGGTGGCAACGAGCCCCCGGTCAATGGCGGCAACAACAGTGCGCTGGTCATGGTGGCCGTTTCCAGTATGGCCGTGAACACGTTCCTGACCGATGGCGCGCAGACGGGCCTGCCGGGCAGTACCGTGCTCTACACCCACGTTTTCAACGCCGGTCTCGCAGGAACCGTGTCCTTCTCGATCAGCAATGTGCCCACGCCTGCCGTTGCTGGCTGGACCAATGCGATTTTCCGCGACACCAACTGCAACGGGATGCTCGAGATCGGTGAGGGTTCGACCCCCTTGGCGGGAAGCGTTGCCGTGAATCCGGGCGACCAAGTGTGCCTGGTGATCAAATCGAACATCCCGGCCACTGCACCGTACAACGCGCAGGACGTGATTGCCGTGACGGCGACGTTTACGCAGGTAATGGGTCCGATGACCAATTACACGCGTCAGGATGTGACGACTGTCGGTGCCGCGGGGGGCGCCGGCCTGACCCTGATGAAGTCGGTCCGCAACGTCACGCAGGGCGGGGCGGCAGGCACGACGAACACCGCGAGGCCAGGAGACACGCTGGAGTACGTTGTCACCTACTCCAATGCGGCGAGCACGCCTGTCATGATGGTGGTGATCTCGGACAACACGCCCGCATTCACCAACTTCGTATCCGCATCCTGTGGCATGCCGTTGCCCGCTGCGCTCACCGCCTGCAATGTCACCACGCAGCCCGTGGTGGGGGCAGGTGGCAACGTGCAATGGACGCTGACCGGGCAGCTCAATGCCTCGCAATCGGGGACCGTCGTTTTCCGCGTGGTGGTGCAATAGCGGCTGGTTCCGTCAGATTCTGCGGGCAAATCCAAGGAAGGGCGCGCGAGTTGGGGCAAAATTGCCCGGAAAGCCTTGCCAGTTCTAGTGTTTTTCAGTTGGCACTGTCTTCGGCGGTAACCGCGAAATCGCACTTACATGGGCAATTCCAAACAAAGTCCTGGTGAGCGGGCGCAAAAAAACCCCTTTCGGGGCAGGTGAATGGCGGAGAGGGCGGGATTCGAACCCGCGGTAGGCTATTAACCTACGCACGCTTTCCAGGCGTGTGACTTAAACCGCTCATCCACCTCTCCGGAGGGGCGACAGGCCCAAATTATACCCGTTGGAGGGCCGCGCTCGCGGGGTCGCCGAGCCATTCCCGCAAGACATCCGAGCGATCGGCATCCAACACCGGCGGCGCACATTGGATTGACGTGGGCGACTTGCCGAACCGAATCGGATTGGCCGGCACGGAGACCGTACCACCCGAGGCGTGTGCCAGGTCAACGCGAGTCCCCCGCGCCACCACATGCGGATCGGAGAAAACCTGGTCGATCGTGTTCACCGGACCACAAGGCACTTGCGCGCCTTCCAGTGCGTTGATCCAGGCTTGAGTCGTTCGCGTTCGAGTGACCCCGGAGATGGCTGTCACCAGTTCTTGCCGGTGCGACACGCGTGCCGGGTTGGTCGAATACCGGGCGTCTTCCGCCCACTCAGGCCTTCCCGCCACTTCACAAAACTTCCTGAACTGGCCATCATTGCCGATGGTCAGGATCATGCTGCCGTCGGCGGTTGGAAAATCCTGATACGGAACAATGTTGGGATGCGCATTGCCCATGCGTTGGGGCACCTTTCCTCCCACTAGGAAATTCGACGCCTGGTTGGCAAGGCACGCGATCTGGACATCCAGGAGTGCCAAGTCGATGTGTTGTCCCAGGCCGGATCGCGCGCGTTCGATCAAGGCTGCTTGGATGGCATTGGCAGCGTAGAGGCCCGTCATGATGTCGGTGAGCGCCACCCCCACCTTTTGCGGCCCGCCGCCCGGCTCGTGGTCCGGACGGCCGGTGATGCTCATCAAACCGCCCATGCCTTGAATCAGGAAGTCGTATCCGGCCCGCTCAGCATAAGGCCCCTCCTGGCCAAACCCGGTAATGGAGCAGTACACCAGGCGCGGATTCATGGCCGCCAAGGTTTCGTAGTCGAGTCCGTAGGGCGTGAGCCCGCCCACCTTGAAGTTCTCGATGAGCACATCGGCCTTGTCCGCCAACTGCCGGACCAGTGACTGCCCCGCTAGCGCGGTGAAATCGATGGCGATGGAACGCTTGTTGCGATTGGCACAAAGGAAGTAGGCCGACTCCCTGGTCTCTTCGCCCTGCGCATCCTTCAGCCACGGCGGGCCCCAGGCGCGCGTGTCGTCTCCCGTGCCGGGGCGTTCGACTTTGACCACGTCGGCCCCGAGATCACCCAGCAATTGGCCGGCCCACGGGCCGGCCAGCACCCGCGACAGGTCGAGCACCCGGATGCCCGTAAGCGGTGAAGGACGCATCGCAGACTGCGTCACGAAAACGCGGGAATGCCCGTGATTGCGCGGCCAAGGATCAATGCGTGCACGTCGTGCGTGCCTTCGTAAGTGTTCACCACTTCCAGGTTCACCAGATGACGCGCGATGCCGAACTCGTCGCTGATTCCATTGCCGCCCAGCATGTCGCGCGCTTGTCGGGCAATATCGAGCGCCTTGCCGCAATTGTTGCGCTTCAGGATGCTGGTAACCTCCACTGCGGCAGCCCCTTCGTCCTTCATCCGTCCAAGGCGCAGCGCACCCTGCAGGCCCAGCGAGATCTCAGTCAGCATGTCAGCGAGCTTTTTCTGCACCAGTTGGTTGGCAGCGAGCGGCCGCCCGAATTGGATCCGATCCAGCGTGTACTGCCGGGCGGTTTGGAAACACGCCTCCGCCGCACCCATTGCACCCCAGGCAATCCCATAGCGCGCACTGTTCAGGCAGGTGAAGGGGCCCTTCAATCCGCGCACCTCCGGGAATGCGTTGTCCTCCGGGACAAACACGTTGTCCAAGACGATTTCTCCTGTGATGCTGGCCCTCAATCCCACCTTGCCGTGAATGGCGGGTGTCGTGAGGCCTTTCCAGCCCTTCTCCAACACGAACCCGCGGATTTCGCCTGCATCATCCTTCGCCCATACGACGAACACGTCGGCGATCGGACTGTTGGTGATCCAGGTCTTCGCGCCCGTGAGTGCGTAGCCACCCTCGACTTTCCTTGCGCGCGTGACCATGCCGCCCGGGTCGGAACCGTGGTTGGGTTCGGTCAAGCCGAAGCAACCAATCAGTTCGCCACGGGCAAGCCCGGGAAGGTACTTCTGCTTGGTGGAAAGGTTGCCGAACTCGAAAATCGGCAACATGACCAGCGATGACTGCACGCTCATCATGGACCTGTAGCCCGAATCGATTCGCTCCACTTCTCGCGCAACGAGGCCGTAGCAGACATAGTTCAGCCCGGCGCCGCCGAACTCCTCGTCAATGGTGGCGCCGAGGAGTCCAAGCGCGCCCATTTCCCTGAAAATCGCCGGATCCGTGCTTTCACGTCGAAAGGCATCCAACACGCGCGGTGCAAGCTGGTCTGCACAATAGGCTGCTGCGGTCTCCCGCACCGAACGTTCGACATCGGTCAATTGGGAATCGAGTTGCAGTGGGTCGTCCCACTGAAATCGGGGTCTGATCTGGTCTCTTCGCATGGGGCTGCTCCGGTCCGGCGCGCGATCAAGACTTCTTTCGTGCGTAGAAATCCCACAGGCGCGCCGCTTCCGTCAGACCGTCCGGACCATTGATCGTGCGAAAGATCTCGCTGGCCTTGTCCTTCTGGCCGGCCAGCACATGCGCGATCCCATAGCGCAGGCGGGCCTCCTCCGGCCGTTTGAGGTCAGGGAGCTTGAGTCCTTCCGCCATCATGTCCAGGCCACGCTGCGTCTCCCCCTTGATAACCAGGTCGTAGCCGTTGTTCAGGCGTGCGACACTGGTGTTGGGGATCGGCGTATTCTTGGCCGCACGTGCCTTTTCCTCCGCGAGTTCCTTGTTGATCGCGGCCATCAACTTCCGGTACTTGTCGTTGGTGCTGTCCTTGCTGAGCGCGCCCGCGTCAATGCCGGCGTCGATGACCTTTTTTGCTTCCGCAGGGTAGCCCAACTGGTTCAACACATAGTTGGCCATTTCCAGAAAGTCCCCCGTTGAGGTGAGCAAGCCCAGCTCCAGTTTCAGGCGATACATGTCGAGGACCAGCCTGTCGCTAAAGCCCTTCTTCACCTCAGTACGAACGATCAAGTCGTTCCAATACTCGCGTTTGGGGTAGGACACCACCAGCTTTTCGAGCACGGCCACGTAGCCCGCGTCGTCCTTGAGTTTGGTCGCGATGCCGGCCAGCAGACGGTATTGCTCCTCGGGGGGCGTCTTGCCGGATTTTTCGGATTCGCTGAGAAACTCCGCAATCTCACGCTGTGCCGCCGGATAATCCTCGGTCAGGTATAGCGCATGCCCCTGGATCAGGCGCAGGTCGCTGCCACCGCCCTCCTTGAGGGCCGTGGCTGCCCAGGTGGCCGCAGTCTTGTAGTCCTTCAGCTTGTAATTGATGCGGGTGATGGCATCGGCGATCTTGCCTTTGTCCGCTGCCGGCATCTGCGGCATGGCGTAGGCCTTCATCAACGACTGCACGGCCAGAGCGTCCTTGCCGCTGGAGAGCGCTGTGGTAGCACGCAGGCGGAGGATGAAGTAGTTTTCGTACTCGGTGCGGTTGGCGACCTTTTCCGCATCGTCTATTTTCGCCATGGCCTCGTCGAACTTCTTTTCCTTGACCAGCGCTTCGGCGGCCAGCAGCGGCTTGCCAACTTCTTCGCGAAGGCCCTGCTGTTCCGCTTTCTGCTCCTTCACCTCCGGGGCGGCCTGCGCGGCACCGCCGCCATAGCGCTGCGCGTGGGCCGGTAGCAAAAGCGCAAGCAATGTTGCGAGGGCCAGCGGGCGAAACGACAGGGGCGAAAGTCTGGAGGTATTCATGTGGGAGTTCCTGTGGCTGAGCGGAAGCGCTAGCGTCAGTCTGGCAACCATCGCTGGAAGACGGGCCATCCGCGATGCGCAAGCGAAAGTTAGAATTTTAGCAGCGTGAACGGCAACGACGCCAATGCTGAAGGCCGCGCCAGTCAAGGCGCTAGAGAGGGAAATGCCTTGAACTCCGCGCCAGTCAAAGACTTTAGGTGGAGATTTATCGTGAAGCGATGGCGAATGACGGCGCCACACCCCTCGGGTACCGACTTGCGGACCTCATATCCCCACCGGATCTACCTGATCGAGGCCAATTTCGGCAGCGAGGCAGGCGGCTTGGCAACACCAATTGCATGGGTGCGTGAAGCGCCATTCACGAACCGATACTCGGTCCTTCGCACCCGATAGGGCACATCGCGCGGGTAATCGGCGTAGAAACGAAGACAGATCGCACACCCCAACGTCGAGCTGAGGAGACGCTGAAGGGCGCTACGGACTTGGCGGACTCCTCGTACGAGGAACGGGACATCGGCGATCATCGATGGCAGGACCCATCCGATCCGGCGCGTGCTGCGTAATACATCGGCATGCTGGCACAGCTAAACTTCTCAGGCCCGTGAAACCGCCATGGCGCCGGCCGAGATGATGCAAATCCCAACTGACGAAATGAAAATCGACCCACCGTACCGAATCGTAAATCGTCTGCACATCGATGCCAAAGCGGAGCACGCGCGCCTGGTCGCGGGGTTGCGCGCAGCACCCGCGCACATCGAACCGAAATACTTCTACGACGAGCTAGGTTGCGCGCTTTACGCCGCCATATGCCAACTGGACGAGTATTACCCGACACGAACAGAACGTGCCATCTTCCAGGAGCACCGTGAGGCGATCGCGGCGGCTATCGGAAGGGGGGGTACGTTTGTGGACCTGGGAGCAGGCGACTGTTGCAAGGCAATGTCCTGGCTGCCGTTCATCGAGCCGATTCGTTACCTTGCAGTGGACATTGCCGGGCCGTCGCTGGAAACGGCGTTGGGCAACATGGCACCGGAGTTCCCTGACACAGAAATGCTGGGTCTGGTCACCGATTTTTCGCAACGGCTGGAGATCCCTGCTGAACTTCTTGCTGCACCGGTGACGATGTTCTACCCGGGCTCGTCCATCGGGAATTTCACCCCGGGCGCCGCTGTCGAGTTTCTTCGGCAGGTTCGCGGCGCTGCGGGTGGCGGCGCGCTGCTGATCGGGGTCGATGCCAAGAAACCGAAACCACGGCTCGATGCTGCGTACGCGGATGCGCTGGGCGTTACGGCGGCGTTCAACCTGAACGCGCTGCGGCATATCAACCGTGTGTTGAAGGCGGGATTCACGGAGACGAACTGGCGCCATGCAGGGTTCTACAACGAGGCGCTGGGCCGCATCGAGATGCACCTGGAAGCCGTGCGTGAGGAGACCATCCAACTCGACGGTATGCAACGCATTTTCCGGGCAGGAGAGCGCATCCACTCGGAAAATTCCTACAAGTACGCGCGTCGCGAGTTCGAGGACCTGTTGCGCGAATCTGGCTATCAGAGCATCCAGGCATGGAGCAACGCGGCGCAGGAGTTCTGGGTCTTTTTGGCGCGTGAATAGCGCGTCAACGCGGCAGGTCGCGCGCCAACCGGATGCCGGAGAACTGCCAGCGTGCATCTGGTGGGAAGAAGTTGCGATAACTGGCGCGGATATGTGCGCCGGGCGTGGCACATGAACCGCCTCGCAACACAAACTGGTTGCACATGAACTTGCCGTTGTATTCGCCAACGGCGCCAGGGGCGGCCCGGAATCCCGGGTAGGAAAGGTATGCGCTGGCCGTCCACTCCCAGACATCTCCGAACATCTGCGCGGGCTTGCCAGCTGCAGGCTCTTCAGTCAGTGCCAGCGGGTGCAAGGCGCCGCTCTCAAGGAAGTTGCCGTTGTTGGGCACGCTACGCGCCACGTGCTCCCATTCCGCCTCCGTCGGCAGTCGCGCACCGGCCCAGCGCGCATAGGCGTCCGCTTCGAAGTAGTTGACATGACAAACCGGGGCGTTCGGGTCGACGTCGACCATGCCGTGCAAGGTAAACGTCTGCCAATGGGCGCCGAACCGCTGCCAATACAACGGGGCTTCCGCCCGGCATAACTGGACCCAGTCCCAGCCCAGGGACAGCCACAGCTCAGGACGACGATATCCGCCGTCCTCAATGAAATGCGCATACTCACCGTGCGTGACCGGGTGCGATGCAATCTCAAACGGTTCGAGCCACACTTTGTGCCGGGGAGATTCGTTGTCAAATGCGAACCCGTCACCGGCGTGGCCAATTTCGACCAATCCACCGGGGTCGTGAATCCACTCCGCGCGACGCGCACCCACCGGAGTAAGCGGCCAACGCTTCTGGTATGTTGGCCGCAGCGGGTTCTTCGACAACAAGTGCTTCAAGTCCGTGAGGATCAGCTCCTGATGCTGTTCCTCATGATGGCAGCCCAACTCAATCAGTGTTGCGGCCTCCACATGCAACGGGCCCGAGACCATTTGCGCAATTGCCTTTGTCACCTGAGCCCGATAGGCGAAAACGGCCGACAAGTCCGGCCGGGAAATCAATCCGCGCTCAGGACGAGGATGCTTGTCTCCCACGGCGTTGTAGTAGGAATTGAACAGCACACGGAATGCCGGGTCGAACGGTGCAAACCCGACTTGGAACCGTTCCAGGACAAAGGTCTCGAAAAACCACGTGGTGTGTGCCAGGTGCCATTTGACGGGGCTGGCGTCCGGCATCGACTGAAGTGCGCAGTCTTCTTCCGACAACGGGTGGGCCAACTGCTCGGTGGCCTGACGCACCCGTAAAAAACGCTCGCGCAACGCAGCCCATTCGGACCCGGGGGGTATGCAGGACTTGGCCTGCGCATCGTATTGCTGATTGCGGCCCATGTTCACGCGGCTCTCCATTTTCGCGAGATTCTCTGGAGTGAAATCCTAGCACTGGTGCGGAGTTCCTGGCATTCTTGCCTCAAACGCCGCACCCAATAACGACCTTACTCCACGATCACCGTCGGCAGAGCCGATGTGATTTCGCCAATCTCTGCAGCTTGGTCAAAACCGGCGGACCGGAAGACTTCAAGGATGTCAGATACTGCCACCGGATCACAAGCCACCAGCAATCCGCCCGATGTTTGGGGGTCCGTGAGCAGGTTTCGTTCCACGTCACCCAGCCTTGCTGCAAGTGCGACATGGTTGCCGTAACCAGCCCAATTGCGGCCTGAGGCACCCGTGACGAAGCCTTGCGCCGCCAATTCGCGGGCTCCCTGAATGATGGGCAGCTTCGCAAAGTCGATACGAGCCCCGGCGTTTGAACCGTGGCAGATTTCCAGCAAATGGCCGGCGAGGCCGAAACCGGTGACATCGGTCAACGCGTGGACCGCAGGCATCCGGCCAAGCTTGATGCCCGGCGTGTTGAGCTGGGTCGTCGACGCCATCATGGCAGCATAGCCTGCCGAATCGAGACGCTCCTTCTTCAATGCGGCCGAGAGGACACCGACCCCGAGGGGCTTGCCGAGCACGAGCTTGTCGCCGGGTTGGGCGCCTGCATTGCGCTTCAGGTAGCGCGGATCCACGATGCCAATGGCAACCAAGCCATAAATGGGCTCAACGGAATCGATGGTGTGCCCGCCAGCAATCGGAATACCCGCTTCCTTGCACACCGACTCACCACCGTCGAGGATGCGGCGGATCGTCTCCAGTGGAAGCGTGTTGACCGGCATTCCCACCAGCGCCAGCGCGAACAAGGGCGTTCCACCCATCGCGTACACATCGGAGATGGCGTTGGTGGCCGCGATGCGGCCGAAGTCGAACGGATCGTCGACGATCGGCATGAAGAAATCCGTCGTGGCGACGATCGCTTGGGTTTCATTGACCTGATAAACGGCCGCATCGTCGGAAGTTTCGATGCCGACCAGCAATTCCTTGGGAAGGAGCGGATTGCCGGATTTGGAAATAATTTGCTGGAGCACCGCCGGCGCGATCTTGCATCCGCAACCACCACCGTGCGATAGGGAGGTCAATCGGGGGATGGTGACTTTGGGATCAATGGGGGCGTTCATGGCCGCCAATGCGGAAGTTGGAAAACGTTGGAGATTCTACGTGCACAGGCAGGCGGTGGATGTATTTCATCGTACATCGGTGAGGGGCTCCTGCACTGCCTTGCCGACGGCGGCCATCTCGGTGTTGGGCGGGAAGCGCCTGGTCCGAGAATTCAGCGTTGTGCAGCGGCTGTCGAGCGGCGATGATTGAGGCGCAGCGCGTTCAGCCATGCGGGCAATGCGTCTTAAGTCCCCAAGAATCGAATATGGCCGGACTATGTGGCTTTGCGCATCCCCCGTTGCCTGAAGGGCGCCTCGCAGCGACCCATGGCAATGTCCAGACGTGTGCCGTGCCAAGGTTCTGTGACATGGGAGCATGCAGAGCCCTCCATGTCACGCTTATGGGCGCATAGGGTTCTGTGGGACGGTGGTCTTGTACTGATCGACTACGTATGTTGTTCGCAGTATCGAAACTACCTCGCACTGGTCCATCGTACAGGTCTTGCGGACTCCGAACTTGCAACCTGAATTGCGGAGCCGCCGCGCGATTCACGGTAGAATCGCCGGTGGCGGGTCTCCCCGCATTCAATCTTTGTGAACCTGGTCAGGTCGGGAACGAAGCAGCCACAGCAAAGTCATTGAAGTGCCGGGGGTCAGGCTCGCCACCCAATTCCTGTGGTGCGGGAGCGTGGAGCTGGCGAAAGTGGCTGGATCGCACCGAGCCATGTTTTTGGTTGGTTTCGAATCGAAACCAGGATGCCGTTGCGTTCCAGGTCACCGCTTCCGCCGCCGATTCTCCTTTCCATGTCCCATCAAGTCCTTGCCCGCAAATGGCGGCCACGTGCATTTGCCGATGTCATCGGACAGGAGCACGTTGTCAGGGCCCTAGGCAATGCGCTGGCGTCGGGTCGCATCCACCACGCCTACTTGTTGACGGGCACCCGTGGTGTGGGCAAGACAACGCTTGCGCGCATCTTGGCCAAGGCGCTCAATTGCGAGACCGGAGTCACTCGACTCCCTTGCGGGCAATGCCGCGCATGTGTGGAAATCGATGCCGGGCGATTCGTCGATTTTCTGGAAGTTGATGCGGCCACCAACACCAAGGTCGATGAGATGCGCGAACTGCTCGAGGGCGCGCAATATGCCCCGGTGGCGGGCCGTTACAAGGTGTACATCATCGACGAAGTGCACATGCTGTCGAAAAACGCCTTTAACGCGATGCTCAAGACACTTGAAGAACCGCCCGGGCATGTTGAGTTTGTATTGGCCACAACCGATCCGCAAAAGTTGCCGATCACGGTTCTGTCTCGTTGCCTGCAGTTCAACCTCAAGAATTTGCCAGCGGCGCTGATTGCGTCGCATCTTGCAAAGGTGTTGGATTCGGAAGGCGTGGCGTATGAACTGCCTGCCCTCGATATGATTGGTCGCGCGGCGGAGGGTAGCGTGCGCGACGCGTTGAGCTTGTTGGACCAGGCCATTGCGCATGGTGCTGGCGAGGTCAGGCAGGGAAACGTGGCAGAAATGCTCGGAGCCTTGGATCAAAGTGCCTTGTTTAACTTGCTGGATGCCGTTGCAACGCGCGACCCCGGCCGTGCACTTGGTGAGATTGATGTGCTGGCCGCCCGCAGCGTCTCCTTCGATGCCACGTTGAAGGATGTTTGCGCGATATTGTCGCGCGTTGCATTGGCCCAACATTCCGGTGTCATGCTTGAGGAAGGCGCGGATTCCGGCAGGACAAAGGCGTTGGCGGCGATACTGGATGCCGAGTCGGTGCAGTTGTTTTATCAGATTGCCCTGCTGGGTCGGCGCGATTTGTCGTTGGCCCCCGATGAACAGTCAGGATTCACCATGACCGTGCTTCGCATGCTGGCGTTTCACCCTGGCGGGACTGCTCCGCGCGTTTCAGATGGCCAGAAGCAGCAGCGTACGCATGATGCGGGTCCGCGGCCGGCAGGCCTTGCGACGCCGGAAAATGAGGGGTTGACGTCTACTTCGTCGGGCGAAAGGGTGGAAGTCCATGACTGGCTGAGGTTTGTTGAGAGCCTCCAACTGAGCGGGCTGGCGGGTATGCTGGCCAAGCAATGCACGTTCAGGTCGTTTGAGGGCGGCGTGCTTGACCTCGCATTGCCTGCCGACCAAAAGCATTTGCTGGACAGAACCTTCCAGGACAAATTGCGTTCGGAGTTGAGTGTTCACCTGGGTTCCAAATTCAGACTTCAAGTGGCAGTCGGCCAGGTCGCCGGAATCAGCTTGGCTGAACATGAGGCGAGCCGGCGCAATCAAGAACAGATTGCGGCACAAAGTGCAATTGCGGAGGATCCTTTTGTGCGGACATTGCGCGAGGATTTTGGCGCCGACATTTTGCCGGACAGCATCCGGCCCATCACCAGGCATTGAGCAGAAAGGAGTCGTTGCATGTTCAAGGGAAATCTCGCCGGCTTGATGAAACAAGCCCAGCAAATGCAGGAAAACATGATGAAGGCGCAGTCGGAATTGGCCACCATGGAGGTTGAAGGGCAAGCCGGTGGTGGGATGGTCAAGGTCGTCATGACGTGCAAGCATGACGTAAAGCGCGTGGTGATCGACCCGTCGGTCATGGATGACAGGGAGATGCTGGAGGATTTGGTCGCGGCGGCGCTAAACGATGGCACCAAGAAGGTCGAGCAGGTGACCCAGCAGAAAATGGGAGGCTTTACCTCCGGGCTGAATTTGCCTCCTGGCATGAAAATGCCGTTCTAAGTCGCGCCAATGAAACTACCGTCGGCGCTGGATGCGTTGACCGAGGCGCTTCGTTGCCTGCCGGGCGTGGGGCCAAAATCGGCCCAACGCATGGCCTACCACTTGCTGCAACGGGATCAGGCAGGAGCAGCGCGACTCTCGGATGCGCTGCACACTGCGATCAACCGGATCCACCATTGCTCACAGTGCAACACGTTTACCGAACAGGAAACCTGCGAAGTCTGCCTTTCAAGCTCTCGGGATCGATCACAGCTATGTGTTGTCGAGACGCCTGCGGACTTGCTGATGATGGAGCAGACTCACTCCTACCGCGGACTGTATTTCGTACTGATGGGACGATTGTCGCCTTTGGATGGCGTTGGCCCGCGAGACATCCACCTCGATTTGTTGGAAATACGGCTTTCGGCGGGCGAGGTCAAGGAGATGATCCTTGCGACCAACTTTACCGTGGAAGGCGAGGCCACAGCGCATTTCATCGGCGAACTGGCAAGTTCAAGGGGTGTTCGCGTGAGCCGAATCGCACGGGGGCTTCCCGTCGGGGGTGAATTGGAGCACGTGGACAGCGGTACGCTAGCCCAGGCATTGATCGACCGGCGAGAATACTAGGAGCTTGTTCGCGGTGCCGGCGATAGCCACACGGCGCATCGCTTTACGGTCTTGACCAGGTAACTGATCAACTTGGGGACCAGCCAGATCATCAGCAGGACGAAAGGGGCCAGCAACGCCAGGAACAGGATCGGGTGTTGAATCGCGAGCCAAAGTCCGCCTACCATGGCGGCTTCCTCTGAGAAGGAGGCCGAGACATTGGAAACCGGCTCTGGAGATGTGTTGATCGCCGCGCGGCTACCTTCCTTGAGGAAGTGAGTGCCCGCCGTGACACTGCCTCCCAGCAAAGCGCCTGCCAGCATCCAGGCTTCGGTGTCCCCCTGGCCGATCACGCCGGCTGCAAGCATTGCGCCGGCGGGAATGCGCGTCAATGTATTTGCGATCCCCCAGAGCGAATCGATGCCCGGGATCTTGTCTGCAAGGAACTCGACAAGAAGCAGGAAGCCAGTCGCGGCCAAGACCCAGGGATTCGACAGAATTGCAAACGAATGGGGTGGTGTCCAACCCAACCAATCGAAACGTCCGGCAAGGCCAATCGCGAACAGGACGGCGTATAGCCTGATTCCGCTTGCCCATGCAAGAGCGGCTGCCATCGCCAAATTGGCCCAAAGTTCCATTGAAATCCGGCTCCTCAGTGGACTGGTTTCGATGCTAACGCGCGCGCCACGATTGAGCTGACAATGTCATTGCGTTTTTTTCGTTTTTGTTTGACCGAGGTTGTGAAATGTGGCTATAATCGCGGTTCTTCAAATTTCGTTGTGTTGGCCGCCATCTTGATGCTTTCAGGACGCGGTTCCGGGCGCGGGGTGGAGCAGTCTGGCAGCTCGTCGGGCTCATAACCCGAAGGTCGAAGGTTCAAATCCTTCCCCCGCAACCAACTTCGATGTTTGACTTGTTCTTTAAAAACTCGAACAACCGATAGAGGTGGGTACTGAGGTTTTCTGGGTACCTTGGGTTGATTTGTTTTGGTGGTTTGCGCGAGCGGGCCGCTGGGGTGGATTAGCTTGGGGTTCTAGGTAAATTGAAGTGCTCA
>JAEUMZ010000189.1 GCA_016790765.1 Betaproteobacteria bacterium | reverse complement strand
GTGATCAGGTCGTCGATGTTGATCTTGCCTTCCATGTACCAGTCGACGATCTTCGGCACGTCGCTGCGGCCGCGCGCGCCGCCGAAGGCCGAGCCTTCCCACTTGCGGCCGGTGACGAGCTGGAACGGGCGCGTGGCGATTTCCGCGCCGCTGGGCGCCACGCCGATGATGATTGAGCGGCCCCAACCCTTGTGGCAGCACTCCAGCGCCTGGCGCATGGTCGCCACGTTGCCGATGCACTCGAAGCTGTAGTCGGCGCCGCCGTCGGTAAGCTGCACGATGGCGTCCACGACGTTGGGTGTGTCCTGGGGATTGATGAAGTGCGTCATGCCGAACTTCTTCGCCAGTGCCTCGCGCTTCGGGTTCAGGTCGATGCCGATGATCTTGTCCGCGCCGACCATCTTCGCGCCCTGGATCACGTTGAGCCCGATGCCGCCCAGCCCAAACACCACCACGTTGGCGCCGGCCTCGACCTTGGCGGTGAAGATCACCGCGCCGATGCCGGTAGTGACGCCGCAGCCGATGTAGCAGACCTTGTCGAACGGCGCGTCGCTGCGGATTTTCGCCAGCGCGATTTCCGGCACCACGATGTATTTGGAAAACGTCGAGGTGCCCATGTAGTGGAACAACGGCTTGCCCTGGAGCGAAAAGCGCGAGGTCGCATCCGGCATCAGCCCCTTGCCCTGCGTGGCGCGGATGGCCTGGCACAGGTTGGTCTTGCGCGAGAGGCAGAACTTGCACTGCCGGCACTCGGGCGTGTAGAGCGGGATGACGTGGTCGCCGGGCTTGAGCGAGGAAACGCCCGCGCCGGCCTCCAGCACCACCCCCGCGCCCTCGTGGCCGAGGATGGCGGGAAACAATCCCTCGGGGTCCGCGCCGGACAGCGTGTAGTAATCCGTATGGCACACGCCGGTGGCCTTGATTTCCACCAACACCTCGCCGGCCTTCGGGCCTGCGAGGTCGACTTCTTCAATGGTCAGGGGATCGGCGGCTTTCCAGGCGACGGCGGCGGGGGATTTCATCGGGAGGCTCGAAGTAAAGTGGGCAGGTCAAGTTTGAAATTTGTCGTCAGGCGACAACCGGATTTTGCGCGAATCCGTCAATGTGTCGCCCCGGCGAAGGCCGGGGTCCAAGTTCGCGAACTCCAAATTGGACCCCGGCCTTCGCCGTGGCGACAAGATGGGCTGCGGCGCAATAGCTGGTGCTGGGAATATGGCATTCAACGGTGCCCATGGGCAAACTCCAGCACTAGTGCGGGGTTTGGGGCAATACTGGCCAAAACGCCGCACCAGCGCTGGGGTTTTCCGGTGATATGCGGCGCAGAGGCACACTGAAGCCTGCCACCATTTGCTTGAATCGTCATCCGGAATAACATCCTGATTCACCCAACCGCTGGAGGCCCCATGTCTTACGTCGATGGATTCGTCCTGCCCGTGCCGAAGAAAAACCTGGCCGCGTACAAGAGGATGTCCCGCCTGTGCAGCAAGGTGTGGAAGGACCACGGCTGCCTGCAGTACGTGGAGAGCGTGGCCGACGACGTGAAGCCCGGCAAGTGGACCTCGTTCCCGCAGGCGGTCAAGCTGAAGGAAGGCGAGGTCGTGGTGTTCGCCTGGGCGACATTTGCCAACAAGAAGGCGCGCGACCGTGCCAACAAGTTGATCATGACCGACCCGCGCCTGGCCAAGATGATGGACCCGAAGAAAATGCCCTTCGACGGCAAGCGCATGTTCTGGGGCGGATTCAAGGCGTTCGTCGAAGCCTAGGACGCCGGTCCGCCTGCCGACCTAGCGACGCAGCGGCTTCGGAAACACCGCCACGCTGGCGTTGCCGGCCTTGTCGAGCGCCTGCAACCCGAACACCACGTTGTCCTTGGACACGCCCACCACAGTCGTGCGCTCGACGCGGCCGACGTCCTGGTGGTGCTGCCAGAACGGGTGGGCGGTGTCGCGCCACAGCACGCGATAGCCCGTGACCCTTGGGTCGGCCGCCGCCTTCCAGCGCAAGGTGGTGTTGTTCTCGAGGAAAAAGTTCTCCATCTGCACCTCGGCCGGCGGCGCCGGCGCGCGCGCCAGCGTGGCCAGGGTGGCGAGGTTGACGCGCGCCACGTTCGCCGCGTACGCGAAGTCGACGAACTCGGGCAGGTCGCCGTACCTCACGCCGTTCTCCTCGCGCACGTCCTGGTGCTGGTGGCGAAAGTCCTCGACGTACTCCGTGAAGCGCAGCGCCGGGTACCCCAGGTCAAGGAACGGGAAGTGGTCGCCGCCGCGCAGGTAGCGGTCGCGCCGGTAGATGAGGTCCACCTTGAAGCCCGGCACATACGCCTCCTGCGCCGCCTTCACGTGGCGGCCGAGCTGGCGCGGGCCGGAGTCGTTCTCGCCGCCGGTGCGCACCAGGAGCTGCGTCTCCTCGCTCATCTCCCTGGCCGGCGGCACGCCCTCGGCGAACACGCGCATGCGATCGTTGACCACGGTGCCGTCGGCCGCGCGGCTGTTGCCGACGATGTCGTTGGTGATCATCCCCTCGATGTTGACGCCGCGCGCCTTGGCGGCCCTGGCGTAGGAGGTCGCACCCAACAGGCCCTGTTCCTCGCCGGCCACGGTCATGAACACCAGCGTGGCATCGAAGGCGTGCCGCGCCATGACGCACGCGAGCTCCATCACCACCGCGGTGCCGGAGCCGTCGTCGTTGGCGCCGGGCGCCAGCCCGTCGGCCGCCACCGGCGTGCTGCGCATCGAGTCGTAGTGGCCGGAGACCACGAACACGCGGTCGCGGTGTTCCGCGCGCGCGCCCGGCAGGGTGGCCACCATGTTGACCACGGGCGTCGGCTTCGGGATGCGTGCCGACACCGGGGCCAGGTGCTCGTCGAACTCGACCGTCAAACGCTTGCCGCTGTCGGCTGCGCACTGCTCCAGCTCGGCCTTGATCCAGCGCCGCGCCGCGCCGATGCCGCGCGTCTCGCTCTGCGTTTCGGACAGGGTGTTGCGCGTCTCGAAGGACACCAGCTTGCGGATGCGCGCCTCAATGCGTGCGGCCGACACGGCGGCGACCATTTTTTCGATCTCGGCATCCTTCGGCAGGGGCGGCGGCGCGGCGTGCAGGGGGGCGGCGGCGGCGGCCGCAACCAGGGTGAGGGCGGTGAATCGGCGTCCGGCCATGGCGGGCTCCCGGTCAAAGTGGCGCCGCGATCATACGCGCCCGGCCGTCGCGCGCCGGATTCCGGGTGCGGCGTGTTTTGTGCAGTGGCACAAAAACAACAACTGCACTAACTGAACTAACTCATCTAGATCACCTACTTGACTTCATGGTGCGCGGTGCTAGTATTGCCGCACCCGCCGCGCCCTGCTTGGTGCGGCCTGACCCACAAGACCCGGGGCGCGCCCGTCCGCCTGCCCGGGCAATGAACCCTGCCGAGGAGACCCGCATGAAAGCCGCAAAAACGACTCGCCGTGCCCTCACCCTGCGCCGTGTGGCGCCGGCCATCGCGTCGCTGACCGCCCTGGCTGCCGGCGCGCAGCAGGCCGCCAAGCCCGCGGAGCAAGAGACCGAGCAACTGGAAAAGGTCACCGTCACCGCCACCAAGCGCTCCGAGCCGCTGCAGTCGGTTCCAGTAGCGGTCACCGTGATGAGCGGCGACAAGCTCGAGCAACTGAACCTCAACAACGTCTCCACCATCACCGCCCAGGTGCCGACGCTCAACTTCCGCGCCAATGCCTCCAACAAGGACACCGCCCTGTTCATCCGCGGCGTCGGCACGATCTCCACATCGCCCGGTGTCGAGCCGACCGTGTCGACGGTGGTCGACGGGGTGGTCTATCCGCGTCCCGGCATGTCGACACTCGACCTGATGGACGTCGAGCGCATCGAGGTGCTGCGCGGTCCGCAAGGCACCTTGTTCGGCAAGAATGCATCCGCAGGCGTGATCAACGTGGTGTCCAAGCCGATCCAGCAGGGGCTGGAGCGCTACGTGGACATGGCGTACTTCGACAAGAAGGAGCGGCGTCTGCGCGCCGGCGTGTCCGGCGAGATGTCGCCCGGCGTGCTCGGTTCGCTGACCGCGCTCTACGGTGAATACGACGGCAACGTCGAGAACAAATTCCTCGGCCGGCGGGTCAATGGCTACGATCGCCTCGGCGCACGCGCCAAGTTCGAAATTGCCACCGGCAAGGACAGCAAGCTCACCTTGATTGCCGATTACTCGAAGGGCGACGACACCGGCATCCGCGGCCCGTTCGTCCGCGGCGGCGCGCCCCAGTTGGCGGCCATCGCCCCGATCGTGGCCAGCCTGGAGAACCGCAGCGTCTCCACGGACGTCAACGAACGCGTCGACGACAAGAACAGCGGCCTGTCTGCGCAGCTGGACTGGATGATGGGCGGCAGCGCGATGACCTGGATCAGCGCTTACCGTGAGTGGAAGAACACGCAGTTCCAGGACATCGACGGCACCGCCCCGGTGCCGCTCAACAACCAGATTGCGCAGTTGTCGGATCGCGGCGACCTCAAATCCACCGTGTTCACGCAGGAACTGCGGATGGCCTCGCCCAAGGGTGCGTTCATCGACTACGTGGCCGGCCTCTATTACATGCGCAACGAGACCGACGAGACCTACCGGCGCGACGTAGTGCGCTGCAACGGCACGCTGCCCACGCTGGCCAACGGCCTCACCCCCTGCGCGGCGGCGCTCAACGACTTCGGCCGCGCCGAGTACGGTACTTCGTCGGACAGCGCCTCCCTGTTCGGCGAGGCGACGTTCAACTTCAGCAAGACCCTGCGCGGCATCGCCGGCCTGCGCTACACCGACGACAAGCTGTCTTACTACCACAGCCGCGTGTCCACCGCGGCCGCCGCGATCCCCGGCGTGCAGCCGAACCGCACCCCGGCGTCCGCCACCACCAAGGAGAAGGGCACCTCCGGCCGCATCGGCCTGCAGACCGACCTGACGCCCGATGTCGGGGCGTATGCCACCTTCTCGCGCGGTTACAAGGGGCCGGCCTACAACGCGTTCTTCAACATGACGCCGATCCAGGAAGTTGCACTGGCGCCGGAAACCTCCAACGGCTTCGAGCTGGGCTTGAAATCGACCCTGATGAACAACCGCCTGCGCGTCAACGTGGCGGTGTTCGACACCAAGTACAAGGGCTACCAGGCCAACTATCCGGATCTCGTCGGCGGGGTGGTGGTGACCCGCTTCATCAACGCCGGGGATGTGTCGACCAAGGGCGTCGAACTCGACTTGGAAGCCAAGTTGAGCAAGCAGTTCACGGTGGCCCTGGCGATGGCGAACATGAAGGCGCGCGTCGATCGCTT
>JAEUMZ010000102.1 GCA_016790765.1 Betaproteobacteria bacterium | reverse complement strand
GATGTGCACCATCAGCGACACGAACGTCACCACCAGCATCATGGTGGCGGTGAGCGGATCGATCAGGAAACCGACCGCCAGCTTGATGCCGCCGGCATTGAGCCAGGTATAGATGTCGGCGTTGAAGGTCTTGCCGGCCTGAACGTCCTGGAACACGAAGCACGACAGCGCGAACGCGGCCGTCACGCAGAAAATCGTCGCGCTGTGCGCGAACGCGCGGCCGAGCCGGCCGAAGAATCCGGCGAGGATCGCGCCGAGCAGCGGCAGCAGCGGGATCGCGAGGAGGGCCAGTTTGTTTTCGATCATGTTTTTCTTAGCACACCCACACGAAAGTCAAGCACTGGCGCGGTGATTGGGACATTTTCAGCCTGGAAGGCGCGCCGGTGCTTGGGTTTTGCATTTGCATCGCCGCCCTACCCCTTCAAGGTGCCGATGTCATCGACATTGATGGACTTCAGGTTGCGGAACAGCGCCACCAGGATCGCCAGCCCGATCGCCGATTCGGCGGCCGCCACGGTCAGGATGAAGAATACGAATACCTGGCCATCGAGGTTGCGCCAGAAGTGCGAGAACGCGACGAAATTGAGGTTCACCGACAGGAGCATCAATTCGATGGCCATCAGGAGCACGATGATGTTCTTGCGGTTGAGGAAGATGCCGGCCACGGAGATGGCGAACAGCGCGGCGGAAAGGATGAGGTAGTGGCTCAGGGTAATCATGGATGGGTGCGCTCGGCAGGGCTCAGGCCTTGGGCGCGGCCTCCTCGTTTGCTGCGTCCGGCTTCTCGGCGTCCATCTTGACGATCTTCAGCCGGTCCTCGCTGCGCACCCGCACCTGCGCGGCCACGTCCTGCGCCTTGACCGCGCGCTTGCCGCGGTGCGTGAGCGCGATGGCCGCAATCATGGCGATCAGCAGGACGACCGCCGCGAGTTCGAACGGCAGCAGGTAATCGGTGTAGAGCACGCGGCCCAGTTCGCGCGTGTTGGACACGCCGGGCGGCGGGCCACCCGGCGAGACGACGCCGCTGAACCCCATCTTGGCCCAAAGCAGCAGGCCCATCTGCGCCACCATCAGGACCGCCACCGTCGCCGCCACCGGCAGGTGCTGCCAGAAGCCCTCGCGCAGTTTGTCGAAATTGATGTCGAGCATCATCACCACGAACAGGAACAACACCATCACCGCGCCGACGTAGACCAGGATCAGCGTGAGTGCCAAGAATTCCGCGTAGAGCAGGATCCACAGCCCGGCGGCCGTGACAAATGCGAGCACCAGGAACAGCGCCGCGTGCACCGGGTTCTTCGCCGTGATCACGCGCAGTCCCGAGAACAGCAGGACGGCGGCAAAGGTGTAGAACAGGAGGGCGTGGAAGGTCATGGGGGGGCCTAGCGGAACGCGGCGTCCTCGCCGCGGCGCTGGGCGATCTCGGCCTCGTACTTGTCGCCGATCGCCAACAGCATGGGCTTGGTGTAGTAGAGGTCGCCGCGCGTTTCGCCGTGGTACTCGTGCAGGTGGGTCTCGACGATGGAGTCGACCGGGCAGGATTCCTCGCAGAAGCCGCAGAAGATGCACTTGGTCAGGTCGATGTCGTAGCGCGTGGTGCGGCGCGTGCCGTCGTCGCGCTGCTCGGATTCGATGGTGATGGCCAGCGCCGGGCACACCGCCTCGCACAGCTTGCAGGCGATGCAGCGCTCCTCGCCGTTCGGATAGCGGCGCAGCGCGTGCAGGCCGCGGAAACGCGGGCTCATCGGGGTCTTTTCTTCCGGGTACAGCACCGTGATCTTGCGCGCGAACAGGTGCCGGCCGGTGAGCTTCAAGCCCTGGTAGAGCTCGCTGAGAAGCAGGCTCGAGACGAATTCCTTGGCTCTATCCAGCATGTTGGCTTCCAAACCACCAGTTGATGACCGGCCAGTCGCGCACCGGGTCCATCAGCATGAGCCCCACTACCACGATCCAGACGATGGTGATGGGAATGAAGATCTTCCAGCCCAGCCGCATGATCTGGTCATACCGGTAGCGCGGGAACGAGGCGCGAATCCAGACGAACACCATCATCAGGGCCAGCATCTTGGCCAACAGCCACCAGATGCCCGGCTCGCCGAGGAGCGGCCACGATTTCGGGAAGGGCGACAGCCAGCCCCCCAGGAATAGCAACGCCGACAGCGCCGTCACCAGCAGCATGTTGGCGTACTCGGCGAGGAAGAACATCGACCAGGTCATGCCCGAATACTCGACCAGCGGCCCGGCGACGATTTCCGATTCGCCCTCCGCCACGTCGAAGGGATGGCGGTTGGTTTCCGCGACGCCGGAGATGAACTGGATCAGGAACAGCGGCAGCAAGGGGACCCAGAACCACTCGAGTGCGCCGTACGGCCCGTCCTGGCGCGCCACCGCCTGCGTGAGGTTCAAGGTGCCCGCCGCCATCAGGGCGCCGACCAGCGCGAAGCCCATGGCGATTTCGTACGACACGACCTGCGCGGCCGAGCGCAACGCCCCGATGAAGGCGTACTTCGAATTCGACGCCCACCCGGCGATGATGACGCCGTACACGCCCATCGAGGTCATCGCCAGCACGACCAGGATCGACGCATCGACATTGGCGATCACCCAGTCGGGCGTGAACGGGATCACTGCCCAGACGGCCATCGCCGGAATCACCGAGATGGCGGGCGCCAGCAGGAACAGCCACTTGTTGGCGCCGCTGGGCACCACCTGTTCCTTGATCAGCAGCTTGATGGCATCGGCGATCGGCTGCGCGAACCCGCCCAGCGCCTTGATGCCGAAGAAGGTCACGCGGTTGGGACCGCGCCGGACTTGCATCCAGCCGATGACCCAGCGTTCGACCAGCTGGAAATACAGCACGAACACCAGCACCGGCACCATGACCATCAGGACCATGACCACCGCCTTGGCCAGCGCCCAGGCGGGCGGGCCCCACGTCGCACCCAGGTGGGTGAGGAAGCCTTGGTTGAGGGTGGTGATCAGTTCGCCCATGCCCTATTCCGCCGCTGCAGCCATTGCCGCCTTTGCCAGGGTGATCGCGCCCGTGGCCGCGCCCAGGGCCAGCGTCTCGTCCAATGCGGCCGCAACGCGCACGCAACCGGCCGCCAATCCGGCGTCGATGCGCGCCGTAAGCTGCACGCTGGTGCCGTCCTGGCCGGCGCGCGCAATTGTCACGAGGTCGCCCTCCTTCACGCCGGCCTGGGCCGCGACATCGCGGGCCAGCCAGGCCATGCGGGCGCGCTTGGCGTCGGACGTCTTTTGCAGGCTCGGCGCGCGGCGCACCAGGGCATCCGCGGAATACAGGGGCACTTCGCCCACGCGTTCGAGGGCCTGGGCGGTATCCGGCAAGTGCACTTCGACCCCGCCGATCAGGTTGTTGAGCTTCGCCGACACGAACGCCGGCAGGTCCGTTGCGATGACCGCGCGCACCTGCTCGATGCTCTCCTGCCCGAACCCTGCAAGTTGGAACTGGTTGCCCAGCACGCGCAACACCTTCCATGCAGGCCGCGCCTCGCCGCGCGGCTTGACCACGCCGTTGAAAGACTGCACGCGGCCTTCCATGCTGACGAAGGTGCCAGACGTTTCGGTGAACGGCGCGATCGGCAGCAGCACGTCGGCCACGGACTCCAGCGGTCCCTTGAACATACTCAGGGCGACCACGAAATCGGCCTGCTTCAGGGCTGCCGTGGTGGCCGCCGGGTCGTGGCAATCGGCCGGCTCCATGCCCATCAGCAGGAAGCCCTTGCGCGGCTTGCACACCATGCCTTGCGCGCAGAAGCCGTTGGCCCCTGGTTCGGCCCCCACGACGGCCGCCCCCACGCCATTGGCCGACTCGACCAGGAACCCCAGCTTGCCCCCCGACAGGCGCGCGATCTCCTGTGCCAGCACATGGAGGGTGGTGAAGTCCGGATGCTGCTGGGCCAGGTTGCCGACCAAGACCGCCACCCGCTCCTTGCCATGGAGGCTTTGTGCGATGGCACGCGACTCGGGCGTCACGCTCAACTGTGCGACCGCCGCCGCCACGCCGGCCGGCAAACTCGCATTGCGCGCCTCCGCCAGCGCCTTGGCGATGCCGCCGAGCGCAGCAACGAACTGGCTGGGACGCACGATGGCCCGATGCGCCACGTTCATCAGCAAGTCGTCGTCGGCCGCATGCACGATGCTGAGCGCCAGGCCCTTTTTCACGCCGGCCCGCAGGCGCGCGGCGATGAGTGGATGCTCCTTGCGAATCGTCGACCCGATGAGCAGCACGGCCTGTTGCGCGCCGATCTCGCTGACCGGCATGCCCAGCCAGCGTGCGCCCGTGGCCCGGCCATCTGCGCTGGTATCGGGTTGCCGCAGGCGGGTATCGATGTTGTTCGACCCGAGGCCGCGCACCAGTTGGTTCAGCAGGTGCAATTCTTCCAGCGTCGAATCGGGCGAGGCCAGCGCGGCCAAGCCCTCGGCCCCGTGGTTCTTGCGGACATCGCTCAGTCCGGCAACGGCCGTCTCCAGCGCGGTCTGCCAATCGGTCTCCTGCCAGGTGTCGCCCACCTTGACCATCGGGCGCGTGAGGCGCTCCTCGCTGTTGAGCCCCTCGTAGGAAAAACGGTCGCGATCGGACAGCCAGCATTCGTTGACGGCCTCGTTTTCCAGCGGCAGCACGCGCATCACCGTGTCCTGCTTGACCTGCACGACCAGGTTGCTGCCCAGCCCGTCGTGCGGCGCGACCGATTTCCTGCGCGCCAGTTCCCAGGTGCGTGCCGCATAGCGGAACGGCTTGCTGGTCAGCGCGCCCACGGGACAAAGGTCGATCATGTTGCCGGACAGTTCGGAATCGACCGTGCGGCCCACGAAACTGAGGATCTCGGAATGCTCGCCGCGGCCCGCCATGCCGAGTTCCATGACGCCGGCGATTTCCTGCCCGAAGCGCACGCAGCGCGTGCAGTGGATGCAGCGCGCCATCTCCTGCATCGACACCAGCGGCCCGATGTCCTTGTGGAACACCACGCGCTTCTCCTCCCTGTAGCGCGAGGCGGACCCGCCGTAACCGACGGACAGGTCCTGCAACTGGCA
>JAEUMZ010000028.1 GCA_016790765.1 Betaproteobacteria bacterium | reverse complement strand
CTGGCAGGTCACGGATTTCATCGCGCCACTGGTGCCGCTGGGGTTGGGCGCGGGGCGCATGGGCAATTTCATCAACGGCGAATTGCCCGGCCGCGTCACCGATCCCGCCACCTGGCCGTGGGCGATGTGGTTTCCGCAGGTGGACGCCACCCCGCTGGCGCGGCATCCTTCGCAGCTCTACCAGTTTGCGGCGGAAGGGCTGATCCTGTTTGTGCTGCTGTGGTGGTATGCGAGGAAGCCGCGCGCCGTGGGCACGGTATCCGCGCTGTTCCTCATCGGCTATGGCGTGGGGCGGTTCCTGACTGAATTCGCGCGCCAGCCGGATGATTTCCTCGGCTTCCTCGCACTGGGCTTGTCGATGGGGCAGTGGTTGAGCCTGCCGATGGTGGTCACGGGCGTCGTGCTGATGGTGTGGTTTTCCCGCCGCAACGCAGCAAAGTAACGCCACCGCTGCGCGTTTTGCCCCTTGACGCCTGTCATGGAACGATGGTGCAATGCACCATAGTCTGTTTCGTCTGAACCCATGTGTACACGTGCAGACCGGTTCACAATTGAGTTCGTAGCAGCAACGGAACCACCCCCTCTCCCTCGATCCCTCTCCCACAAGGGGAGAGGGAAGCAAAGCTCTCACTCTCGACGCGTGGGGTGTTTTGTAGCCCCTCTCCCCTCGTGGGAGAGGGGTTGGGGAGAGGGGGAAGCAATTGCTTGTGCATTGCAATTCACACAGGCGTGACAGGGAGTCTTCATGAAGTTCTGCATCGTCGGCGCCGGGGCCATCGGCGGATTTGTCGGCGCCAAGTTGGCCGCAGCGGGCGAGGACGTCACGTTCATCGCCCGCTATCGCAACCTCGACGCCATTCGCACCAATGGCATGACCGTGAAGTTCAAGGACGGCAGCGTGCTGGAGGCGAAGCACGCCAAGGCCACGGACCGTTTTTCCTCCGTGGGGCACGTGGATTGCGTGATCCTCGCGGTGAAGGCCAACCAGGTCGAGTCCATCGTGCACCAGCTCGAGCCGCTCTACGGGCCCAAGACCACCGTCATCACCATGCAGAACGGCATCCCGTTCTGGTACTTCCACAAGCACGGCGGCGCGCTGCAGGGCACGCGCGTGCAGGCGGTGGACCCGGCCGGCGTGTGTGCCGAGGGCATCGACGCCAACCGCATCATCGGCTGCGTGGTCTATCCGGCGGCGGAGCTGGTGGCGCCGGGCGTGGTGCAGCACATCGAGGGCGACCGCTTTCCGCTCGGCGAACTCGACGGCACCATTTCCAATCGCGTGAAGGATTTGTCCGACATCTTCGTGAAGTCGGGACTCAAGGCGCCGGTGCTGGACAACATCCGCAACGAGATCTGGCTGAAGCTCTGGGGCAACCTCACCTTCAACCCCATTTCCGCGCTCACCCATGCCACGCTGCAGGACATCTGCGAATACCCGCCCAGCCGCGAGCTGGCATCCAACATGATGAAGGAAGCGCAGGCGGTGGCCGAGAAGCTTGGCGCGAGCTTTCGCGTGCCGCTGGAAAAGCGCATCGAGGGGGCGGCCAAGGTCGGCAAGCACAAGACCTCGATGCTGCAGGACATCGAAGCCGGCCGCGCCATCGAGATCGACGCGCTGGTCGGTTCCGTGGTCGAGCTCGGCCAGCTGGCCGGCGTGCCCACCCCCACCATCAGCGCGGTCTATCAAGCCAGCAAGCTGCTGGCGCACATGATGGAAATGGAAAAGATGGCGGTGCGGGGGATTGCGATTCCGCAGGTGTAGTGCAGTTGGCCGACTTTGGCGCGGCTCCATGTCTTTGTCGCCCCGGCGCAGGCCGGGGTCCAATTTGAAGTTTGCAAACTTGGGCCCCGGAACGAGTCCGGGGCGACAGTGAATGACGGCTGACGGTCGGTCGCGTTTTCGCTAGAATGGACTTCAAGAACACGGGGATGTAGCTCAGCTGGATGAGTGTGGACTTGAGACATGCCCTGCGGCATGTCTCAAGCCTCACGAATCCGAGCGCCATGCAGGGCGCGAGGTGGAAGAGCGCCGGACGCGATGCCAGTTTTGGCGGCAAAGTGTAGAGTTCGGAAGTCAGCAGTTCATCGGGGATGTAGCTCAGCTGGGAGAGCGTCGCGTTCGCAATGCGAAGGTCGAGAGTTCGATCCTCTTCATCTCCACCAACAAAGAAATAGGGCCACGATTTTTGTGGCCCTATTTCTTTGTTGAATGAGAAGAGGATCGAACTCTCGACCGACAGGGATGAGGCCTGCGGCTCCAAGCGTGCCTGCGCACGCTTGGACAGAGCCGAATCGGCCGGACATGCAGGTCCGGCCGTGGAGAGTGTGGACACAAACGAGTCCCTGCGGACTCGTTTGTGCCTCACGAACGGAAGGCCCCTGCAGGGGCCGACCGCGAGAGTTCGACTAAGCGCTGTCCGGGGGACAGCGCTTGGACGTTCATCGCATCAAGCGATGAACGGTCCCGCGCCGCGTGCGGCGCGGGATTACCAGGCCGCGACGCACGCGGCGTGGAAACAACCTCTTCATCTCCACCAACAATGGAAAAGGGCCACGATTCTGTGGCCCTTTTCTCATGCCGATTCAGAACGGCGTCGAACCTGTCGCACATGCCCGGCCCAGGCCAGCGATCGCCAGCGTGCCCACATGATGAGTCCGCGGCACCATTCGTCGGCGATGTAGGCAATCCAGATGCCGGTCAGGTCCCAGCCCAGTTCCACGGCAAACAGCCAGCTGCCGCCGGCCAGCACCAGCACCATGGAAGCCACACCGGCCACGACCGGAAACTTGGCGTCGCCGCAGGCGCGCAAGGCGTTGATCACCACGAGGTTGAAGGTGCGGCCGGGCTCCAGCAGCACGGTGAGCCACAACAGCAGCCAGGCTTCGCGCAGGATCGCCGCATCGGAGGTGAAGCCGCGCAGGGTCCAGGGCGCGACGAGCGCAGACGCGGCGGTGGCGACGACGGCAAGCCCCAGGGCCAGCCGCAGCGCACCGCGCAACAGGGTGTCCGCCGCGCGCAGGTTCCCGGCCCCGGCCAGGTGCCCGATGGCGATCTCCATCGACAGCCCGATCGCGAGCCCGAACAACATGGCCACGTAGGACACCTGCAAGGCATAGGCCTGCGCGGCCAACGCCTGGGCGCCCAGCGTTCCCGCAGCCGCCAGGCTCGCCACGAAGGCAAGCCGGTAGCCGATGTTCTCGGCCGCACCGGGAACGCCGATACGCAGCACGGGGCGCAGCACCTCCGGGTGCCGGTGCAGCCAATCGCGCCACGCCACGCGCAGGCCCAGCGACTGGCGCGCCACCCACAGCAGCGCGATCACGGCCACGGCGCGTCCGGCGAATTGCGCGACGGCGAACCCGGTCAGCCCCCAGCCCTGAGAATCCCCGGCACCGAACATGAGCGGCAGTGCCAACACGAGGTGCACGCCGGTGCTGGCGATGGTGACGACGAGGACCGCGCGGTTGACCAGGCGGGCACGCAACGCGCTCGAGAGCATGGCCGCCCAAGCGTCGACGATCATCGATGGGGCGAGTGCGACCAGGAATGTCGCCGCCACGGGCAGCAGGTCCGCCGGCGCGTTCACCCAGCGCATCAGCGTGGTGGACCCGAGCGCCGCGGCCAGCGCCACGGCCAATCCGAGGGCGCTGCTGGCCCCCAGCAGCGCGCGGATCAACCGATTGGCCTCCGCCGGGCGGCCCGCGCCCGTGTGCTGGGCGATCACCACGCCGGCCCCGGCGCCGAGGATGCGGAACAGGATGAACAGCAGCGCGGCCACATGGTTGCCGAGCGCGAAGGCCGCCGCCGCCGAATCGGACACGCGGGCGGCCAGCAGCGTGCCCACCACGCCCGCGCCGATGCCGATCGCGAGTTCGGCGAACAGCGGCCCGGCGATCGGTCCCAGCGTTCGAAAGGTCGCGCGGGGACCCAGGGCGCGCGCGCGGACGTTCAAGGCGCCAGGACGAGTGTGCTGCGGGCCGGCAGGTCCAGCGTGAGGACGCCATCCGCACCGGCGGTGGCCGCCATCGCGGTGTTGGGAAACAGCGACCTGAACTGCTGGCCCGGCGTGAGGTGTGCCACCTGCACGCGCGTCGCGTCCCCGGTGTTGATCGCGACCAGCGTCTGCTCGGCGCCGGCACGGCGGCGGAAGGTGAGCACCGGCCCGCTGACGTTGGCGATTTCAAAGGTTCCGAGGCCCAGCGACGGGCGGGCGCGACGCAGCTGGATCAAGGCCCGGTAGTGGGACCACAAGGACTGTGGGTCTGCCTGTTGCGCGGCGACGTTCTGGGATTGCACGTTCGCTGCCAGGGCGCGAAAGGGGCTGCCGGTGGTGAATCCGGCACGCACCGGGTCGGCGGTCCAGCTCATCGGCACGCGCAGGCTGCTGTCGCCGGTGAGGCCCGCGCCAGCGCCCATGCCGATCTCCTCGCCGTAGTACACGAAGGGCACGCCCGGGAGCAGCAGGACCAGCGAGGCGGCGAGTTTCAGCTGCGCCGCATTGCCGCCCAGCTGGTCCCATGGCCGCTGGCCGGCAAAGCTGTCGTGATTGGACAGGAAGGTGGCGAGCGAATGCGGCTGGGTATTGAAATGGTACCCGCTGGTCCGCAGCGCCGCCTCGTCACCGCGCGCGGCGCGCAGCAGGTTGGCCTGCAGGCCGAAGGCAAACGCATGGCCGCAGGCGGTGGGCGCGGTGAATCCCAGGGGATCGCCGGGCGCCTCGCACACCATGAACCGATTGGAATATCCCTGCACGACGCTGCGCACCGCGCCCATGATCGGGTAGTTCTGCGGCTGGTTGTCCCACGCGCTTGCACCGTTCTCGACCAGGTGCCCAACGGCATCGAAGCGGAAGCCGTCCACGCCCCGGTTGAGCCAGAAACGCAGGTTGTCGTGGTGCCAGTTCACCACCGCGCCGTTGGTGAGGTTGAAGTCCGGCATGTCCGCCGAGAAAGGACCGAAGTAGAAGCCTGAGGCGTCGGGACGCCAGGGGTCGGCACCATAGATGTTCCAGCCGGCGGGCCGCACCGGTTGCCACAGGTACCAGTCGCGAAACGCGTTGGTCGCGCCGGTGCGCGAGTTGACGAAGGCGGGGTGGCGCGTGCCGCTGTGGTTGATCACGTAGTCGATGACGACGCCGATGCCGCGCGCGTGGGCCTGCCGCAACAGCTCGTCGAAGTCGGCCAGCGTGCCGTACTGGGATTCGATCGCACGGTAGTGGCTGACGGCGTAGCCGTGGTTGTTGTCCTGGCTCTGCGTGACGGGCATGAGCCACAAGCCGCTGACGCCAAGGTCCTTGAGGTAATCGAGCCGTTGGGTCAGGCCCCTCAAATCGCCGATGCCGTCTCCGTCGCTGTCCTGGTAGGCGCGCACATAGATCTGCATGAACGGTCCCAGTTGCCAGCCGGCCGGGAGCGCGCTGGCCGTATCGCCCACCGCGACCGGCGAGGTGTCCACCGCGGGCAGCGGCTCCGCCGGCGCAGGGACTTGCGGCAGGCCGGGGGAGCCGCCACCGCCGGCGCAGGCGGCAAGCCACAGGGCAAGCCCACCGGCCAGGACGCCGGCCCTGCATGGACCGGGAAGGTTTCGCGTCATCGCAGCTCCAGTACGGGGGTGTCGTCCATGACCAGCGGGTCACCTTGCCCGTCGCCGCCGCTGATCGCGTAGCGCGACGGGGCGCGCTGCAATGCGCGGTAGCCGCCATCGTAGTCCCAGGTGGCCACGTAGAGTCTTGCCCCGGTCAAGGTTTGCGGGCGGCCGAGCGCGTCGGCCGGCAGGGTGAACGTGATCGTGTGGCGCTTGGCGTCGGTCTCGATGCGCGCGCCCGGCGTGGTCGGGGTGCCTTCCACCGTGGCGGTTGCGCCGTCAGCGGTGTACAGCGCATTGCTCCAGCCGTGTGCGCGCAGGCGGTAGTGCCAGCGCATGCCCGCAGGCACCTCCGCATTCTGCAACGGCATGACCGTCGCACCTGACGCCTGGTCGGGCAGTTCGATGAACAGCGTGAATGCCGCATGATCGAAGCCGTTGGCGGGTTGCCAGAACTGCGTGAGGCGGTGCATGGTCAATTCGACCTTGAGCGCCCCGGCGGCGTGCCATGCCCGCACGCGTCGCAGGTCCATCTGCCGGTGCGGGCCCCAGGTGGGATCTTCCGGATAGCCGTAGGCGCCGCGCGGACCGCGGTCGTCCCCGGCGGGATCGGCATGGTCGAGCGCCAGGCGCCACGCGGGGCGCGCGCGAAAGGTCATCGGCTTCGACGCGAAGAACGTTCCCGAAGACTCCTCCACGGCGACCACCTCGTGACGCTGCGCCGGGTCGATCAGGTGCGACGTCGCGAGGCGCGCGTGCCAGCGGCCGGCGCCGTCGGCCTGCACCGATTCTGCGCGGCCGATTTCCCCATCGAGCACGACCTTGAGGTGTGCGTTGGGCGGGGCTCGGCCGGCCACCTGCACGATGCCCGTGCCACCGTCGTAGCGCAGGGATGCAAGTGTGACCGGGTTTGGGACCGCCGGCGCCGGCCGGGCAGCTGCGGGGGGCACCGCACGCCAGACGTAGCCGGCGCGCGCCGGCAGCTGCAGGGCCACGCGGCCGCCGACATCCACATGAAGCGCCGGGGCGGTGCCCTCGATCGCATGCAGCCCGTCCAGCACGGTGCCCGCCGGCAGTCCGCTCGCCACGGACGCGAACGTGATACGCTCGGACGTGTTCAGCGCGACCACCACGCGCTCCTCCCCGAGCCGCATTTCCCACACCAGGGCACCGGCTTGCGCATCGTTGGCGAACAGGATGCGCGGCGTGCCGCGCGACAGCACGCGATGCGACCGGCGCAGTGCGGTGGCCGACTGCAGGTACCGGTACAGCGCGCTGCCGGTGTCGAACCGGTCGTGGCCGCCGGATTCGAATCCGGCCTTGAACATCGCCGCGCGCTGGACGCGGAACCCCTGCTCGGTGCCGTAGTAGATCACCGGGATGCCCGGCAGGGTCATCAGCGCGAGCAGGCCCTGCTGGAGCGCGGCGGTGGAGCCGGCGGCCAGGAAGCGGTCCACGTCGTGGTTGTCGAGAAACGTCGGCATCCAGTGCGCGCGCGGGTGCAGGCGCAGGGTCGATTCGATGCGCTCGGCCAGTTCCACGGGCGGCTTGCCGCGCGCGATCACCTGGTTGAGCGCGCCGTAGAGCGGGAAGTTGAGCATTCCCGGCATCAGCGGCTGTCCCTTGGCGTCGTGCATGTAGGCCTCGATCTGGCGCGCGTAGCGGGTGTCACCGCGCGCGTCGATGCCGAAGCCCTCGCCAAACACGTGGAAGGCGTCGCGACCGGTGGCGCGCGCGACGCGATCGATGCCCGGATGCGTGCGATCGCGCGCGTGCAGGAAGTCGGCGTAGAAGTCCGGCGGCACATAGAACGCCGTGTCGACGCGGAATGCATCGACCCCGACCTCGCGGATCCAGTACGCGTAGCTTTCGCGCAATGCGGCGCGCACGCGCGGGTTCCCGGTGTTGAGATCGTCCAGGCCGGACATCTGGAACGTGTACTTCTGCCGCGGGTCGCGAAAATCGGACACGTCCGGCGTCCAGTGATAGATGGCCGCCGCGCGGTCGGCGCTGCGGGTCGGGTCGTTGAGGTCGAACGGCGCCTGCGTGGGTTGCGCGGAGGGCGCCGTGTGCCGGTGCGGGCGATATCCGGCCGCGGGGTCGCGTGCGGTCCACTCCGGGCCGTAGGAAAAGTAGTCGCCCATGTGGTTGACGACGATGTCCTGCACCAGGTACATCCCGCGGCAATGCAGCGCGGATGCCAGCGTCCGGTAGTCGTCGAGCGTGCCGAGGTGCGCATCGACCTGCATGAGGTGGCGCGCCCAATAGCCGTGGTATCCCGCCAGGCGGCCGTCGGGGGAGGTCCACTGGTTGGCCACCGGCGGCGTGATCCACAGCGCCGTGGCGCCCAGGCCGCGGATGTAATCGAGGCGGCGGGTGAGGCCCTTCAGGTCCCCGCCATTGAAGGCGTCGGCACCGGCGGCGGCGAATTCACCCTTGCCCTGGTCGTTGTTCGAAGGGTCGCCGTCGTCGAACCGGTCTGTCATCGCAAAGTAGATGACCTGGTCGCGCCAGTCGGGCGAGGCGACGTGGCGCGCGCCGGTGGATCCGGCACAGGCGGGTGTCGCTGCGCCGGCCGGGGGCGCTGATGGCTCGGCGGTGGCGCTCGACGCGAGGCCACACACCGCAACGACAGCAATCAGGGACATGGCGCGCACGCGCATGCGTCCCAGGCCGGCCTTGCATTGGCCCTTCACTACACATGGCCATTGAGTGTGCGCTTGAATCATGTAGGAATACTACGATTTTTCGTCCCAAACGCCAATCCTGATGTGGAAGGCGCCTTGGTCGGGGCCGCGGGGGAATTGATTAAATGGTTAAGAATCATATGGTTAGTATGTATTGTGTCGTGCTTGCAACAGGACTTCGCAAAGTGTTTGACATGAATTTAGTTTTATTACAGAATTTTCATGGAAATATTAGAAACCCGACAACATGCGTCGGGACTTCGTTTCGTCTTGAATCGTATTTTTTGCATCGCATGCCGGGCGGACTAGGGATGTGCCCGGAATCACTCAAAAGAAAGAGGAGAGGGATCTCATGAAGAAGCTGAAGCCGGGCGTTCTGACGCCGCGCAGTCCGGAGACGGAGTTCAAGAAGAGCCGCATCGCGATCGCGTGTGCACTGGCGCTGTGCGCCACGACGGCCATCGCGCAACAGCCCACGGACGCCGCCAAGTCGGAGGCCGCGAAGAAGGAAGAGGCCCAGGCCGCCGAGAAAAAGAAGAAGGAAGAGGCGCAAAAGGTCGATACCGTCATCGTGACCGGGATCCGGCGCGGCATCGAGGACGCCATCTCGCTCAAGCAGGGCTCGAACTCGATTGTCGAGGCGATCTCGGCGGAGGACATCGGCAAGCTGCCGGACAACTCGATCGCCGAATCAATCGCGCGCCTGCCGGGCCTGGCGGCGCAGCGTGTCGCGGGCCGCGCGCAGACCATCAGCATTCGCGGGCTGTCGGGCGACTTCGCCGGCACCATCCTCAATGGCCGCGAACAAGTCTCGACGGGTGACAACCGCGCCGTCGAGTTCGA
>JAEUMZ010000027.1 GCA_016790765.1 Betaproteobacteria bacterium | reverse complement strand
TTGAACTGCCATTGGCGCAGCAACCACGCCTCGATGCGCGGTCTCATCCAAGGCCCCGGCGCAGGCACCTTACTTGGCGCGCGCCTGCGTGGTGAAGGAAATCTTGGCCAGGCCCGCCAGCCGCGAGGCCTCCATCACGTTCACCACCGCCTGGTGCGTGGCACCGGCGTCGGCACCGATGGCGATCACCGGGTCCTTCATGTTTTGCGCGGTGGCGGTCTGGCGCAGCACATTGGCAAAGTTGTCGACGCTGCCGAATTTCACCGCCTGGCTGTTGATGGAGTAGTTGCCACTCGCATCGACGCCGATGTTGAGCACCTGCGGGCGATCGGGCGACTTGTCGGCCGAGGCTTCGGGCAGGTTGATCTGCAGTTCGTTGTATTTGGAATAGGTCGTGGTGACCATCAGGAAGATCAGGATCACCAGCAGGAGGTCGATCAGCGGGATGAAGTTGATCTCGACTTCCTCGCGCCGGTGGCCACGGCGGAAATTCACTTGCGGTCCCCGTGGATGGTTTCCACCAGCTTGATGCCCTGCTGCTCCATGTCGATGATCATCACGTCGATGCGGGCGCGGAAGTGCCGGTAGAAGATCAATGCCGGGACGGCCACCGCAATGCCGGCGGCGGTGTTGTAGAGCGCCACCGAGATGCCGTGCGCCAGTTGCGCCGGGTTTTGCCCCTGCGGACCCGACGCGCCGAAGATCTCGATCATGCCGACCACGGTGCCGAACAGGCCCAGGAGCGGTGCAACCGTCGCGATGGTGCCGAGGCCGTTGACGAAGCGCTCCATGTCGACCATCACGGCACGCCCGGTTTCCTCCATCGCCTCCTTCATCACGTCACGCGAGCTTTGCACGTTGGCCACGCCGGAGGCGAAGATGCGGCCGAGGAACGAGTTTTCAGTAAGACGATCGATCAGCTCAGGCGAGCCCCCTTGTTGCCTGAACGCCTGCACCGTGTCGTGGAACAGGTTGGGCGGGATCGCAGCATTGCGGCGCAGGGTCCAGAAGCGCTCGCCGATGATCGCCAGCATCAGGATGGAACACAGGATGGTGAACCAGATCGGCCAGCCGGCCGCTTGTATCAAGGAGAGCAAATCGGGACTCCGCGTGGGTTGCAGGGCGGGCCGCCGCACCGGTGCGACGGCCCTGGAGGGTCAGCGCGCACTTTAGCGTATTGGCCGAACCGTTCACAAGTTGGCCCGCTTCGGGCCGATTCCCCAAGTTGCAGGGTCGCGCTGCGGAGCAACCGGCAGAAGGCGCCCATTTCATCCACAGAGCTTGTGGATAAATCTGTGAATCAGTCACGGGTAACCATGCTAAGTGGCCCATCCATAACGGGTTTTTTCAAAACGCCCAAAAATTGAACGATCGGAAAACGCAAGGAAATTCAAACGCTTAGAACTCTTTTCCCTCTGGGCGCCGCAGCCTGCCTGGACCTCTGGCCCCGGTGCCCCGGCCATGAAATCGCGGGTGATAACATCGACGCATGGTCAGCCATCCGCCCGCGACGACGCCCTCCCCGGACACCGCGCCAGACGGGGATTTCCGGCCGGTCGCGCGCGCGCCGTGGACCGTTTCGGAGGTCAACCAGCGCGCCCGCAAGTTGATCGAGGCGCACTTCGAGCTGATCTGGGTCACGGGAGAGTTGTCCAACGTGACCCGCGCGGCCAGCGGCCACTGGTATTTCTCGCTCAAGGACGACGCCGCCCAGGTGCGTTGCGTGATGTTCCGGCATCGCGCTGCGGGGGTCGGATTCGTGCCGGAGAACGGCCTGCAGGTCGAGGTTCGCGCATTGCCGTCGATGTACGAAGCGCGCGGCGAATTCCAGCTTGGCGTGGAAACGATGCGGCGTGCCGGCTTGGGCGCGCTGTTCGAGCGCTACGAGCGACTCAAGGCAGCGTTGCGTGCCGAGGGCCTGTTCGATGCCGATCGCAAACGGCCGCTGCCGGCCTTTCCACGCCGCATCGGTATCGTGACCTCGTTGGCGGCAGCAGCCCTGCAGGATGTGCTGACCACGTTGAAGCGCCGCGCGCCGATGATCGGCCTCGTCATCTACCCGTCTGCCGTGCAGGGGGCCGGCGCGGCCGCGGAATTGGCGGCCGCACTGGACCGGGCGCGCGAGCGATGCGAGGTCGATGTGCTGCTGCTCTGCCGCGGCGGCGGCAGCATCGAGGACTTGTGGAGCTTCAATGAGGAAATTGTCGCGCGCGCCCTGGCGCGCGTGATGGCCGAAACCGGCATCGTGGTGGTGTCCGGCGTGGGGCACGAATCCGATGTCACCATCGCCGACTTCGTGGCCGACCACCGTGCACCAACACCGACCGGCGCGGCAGAGCTGGTGTCGCCGGATCGCGCGGAACTGGCCCTGGGCGCGGCCGCCGCCCGTCAGGCACTCACCCGCGCGCTGCGCCGCCGGCTCGAGCAGCACATGCAAGCAATCGACAGCGCGCGCCAGCGCCTGCTCTCGCCGGCGGAACGCCTGGCGCGGGAAGCCTTGAAGATGCAGTGGATGGCCGGGCGCCTGCAGCATGCGGCCAGGTCCCAACTCGCGGATGCGCGCAATCGCTGGAGCGCCGCGCGGGAACACCTCGCCGGCGCCGCCCCGCCGGTGTCCACGCTGCGGGCCCAGTCGCAAGGCCGGTTGCAACAGCTGCAGCAGGCGATGCGCCATGCTCTTTCCCGTGCGCAGCAACGCCACGTGGCGGCGCGCGCCGCGCTCGGCCACCTCGATCCGCGCCTGGTGCTGTCGCGCGGCTACGCCATCGTCGAACACTGCGGCGACATCGTGCGGGACACGGCGTCCCTCGAAACCGGTGACGAGGTCGAGGTGCGTGTGGCCGTGGGCGCCTTTGCGGCCAAGGTCACGCGCCGCGACGGCCCGCCAAGTGCATGACGCTTGCCTCGACCGGTGGCCGGGCGTAGAGTCGGCAATCCATCCACTGCCACAGGAGACAGGCCATGGCCAAGAAAAGCAAGGATTCCTCGGTTTACAAGGTGATCGAACTGGTGGGCACCAGCAAGACCTCGTGGGCCGATGCCGCCAAGAACGCGGTTGAAAGCGCATCCAAGACCTTGCGCGACTTGCGCGTGGCAGAAGTGTCCAAGCTCGACGTCAAGGTCGGCAAGTCGGGTGAACTGCAATACCGGGCCAAGATGAAACTGTCGTTCAAATACCACGGCGAGTAGTCCTCGCCGCCCGCTCGACCGCCGGATGTCCGGGCCCGCGTGCGGCCCGGTTCAACGAATGCCGCAGTCGAGGAATCCGGCCACCCGCGCCATGAGCTTTCCGGCTGGGTCCGCCGCGAGCGGATCCAGCATGTCGAGCCCGGGCATTGAACGCATCCAGGTCATTTGCCGCTTGGCCAGTTGGCGCGTCGCAGCAACCGCCTTCGACTGCATCTGCACGCGCGTCACGCCGCCGTCGAGGAATTCCCAGACCTGCCGGTAACCGACGCAACGCATGCTGGGCATGCCCGCGTGAAGGGTGTATCGGGCGCGCAGCTGCTCTAGCTCCGCAACCAGCCCCTGTTCCAACATGGCGGAAAAGCGCTCTGCGATGCGCGCATGCAAAGCGGCGCGGTCGGCGGGCATGAGGCCGATGCGCAGCAGGCGGGCGAACGCCGGCGCGTGCACAGCGCTCTTCGCATGCCATGCCGACAACGGCACACCGGTGGAACGCAGTACTTCGAGCGCGCGCGAAATGCGCTGCGCATCCTGCGGCGCAAGGCGGCCGGCGGTTTGCGGATCGTGCACGGCCAGTTCCGCATGCAAGGCGGGCCATCCGCGCTGCGCGGCCTCCGTCTCAATCAACGCGCGGACTTCAAGGTCCGCCTCCGGGAGCTTGGCCAAGCCCTCGAGCAGCGCATGGACATAGAGCATGGTGCCGCCGGTCAACAGCGGCACGCGGCCCCGTGCCCACGCTGCCGCCGCAGCAGCTTGCGCGTCGGCGCAAAAGCGTGCCGCCGAATACGATTCCTCGGGCGTCACCAGGTCGATGAGCTGGTGCGGGTAGCGCGCTTGCATCGCCGCATCGGGCTTGGCGGTGCCGATGTCCATGCCGCGATAGACCATGGCCGAGTCGATGCTGAGGATGTCGACCGGGAAGCGGTCCGCAAGGGCGCAGGCCAGCGCCGTTTTGCCCGAGGCAGTCGGCCCGATCAGCAACAGGGCCGGTGGTGCGGGCGCGGCGGGATCCACTGTCCGGCTTCAGCGCCCACGCATGAACAGGCGGTCGAGGTCCTGCATGCCGAACTGGTACCAGGTCGGGCGGCCGTGGTTGCACTGCCCCGAGCGCTCCGTGGCCTCCATTTGCCGCAGCAGTGCGTCCATCTCGGGCAGCGTGAGCTGGCGATTGGCACGCACCGCCGCATGGCAGGCGAGCGTGGACAGCACTTCATCGCGTTGCGCCGTCAACACTTGGCTCTGGCCGTGCTCGGCCAGATCGTCGAGCAGTTCGCGCAGCATGGCGGGCACGTCGAGTTCGGGCAGCAGCGCGGGGACCGAGCGCACCGAGACCTGCGACGGGCCCACGGCAGCCACGTCGAACCCGAGTTGCCCGAGGAAGTCCCGGTGCGTGGCAGCCAGCGCCATGTCGCGCTCGCCGAGCGTCACCGTGATCGGCGCGAGCAGCGGCTGCGCGGCCAGCGGCGCGGCGTCGCTGGCGGCCTTCATGCGTTCGTACAGGATGCGTTCGTGTGCGGCGTGCATGTCCACGATCACCAAGCCGGCCGCGTTCTGCGCCAGGATGTACACGCCGTGGATCTGCGCGATGGCATGCCCGAGCGGCAGGTCTGCGCCCTCCCCCTCCAGATGACCGCCAATTTCAACGCGCGACACCGCGGAAGGCGGCGGCGTCTCGCGCACACCGAACAGCACCTCGTAGGCCGCCACGGGTTCGGCCACCGACGCGGGGAATGAGGACTGCCGCATCGGGCCGGGGCCGGTGAACGCGGTGGCTTGCGAAGGCCGCGGATACTGCCGCGCCGCCACGGCATCCAGCCAGGATTGCGCACCGGGCGCGCCCTCGGCATCGGCCGGCCGCGACAGGTGCTTGCGCAGCGCATGCTGGATGAACTGGTGCACCGCGTGCGAATCGCGGAACCGCACCTCGGTCTTGCCGGGGTGTACGTTGACGTCCACCAGTTCCGGCGGCAGGTCGAGGAACAGCACCAGCGCCGGATGCCGGTCGCCGTGCATCTGGTCCGCAAACGCGGCGCGCACGGCATGCGCCACCAGCTTGTCGCGCACGAAGCGGCCATTGACGAACACGAATTGCTGGTCGCGCGTGGCGCGCGAATAGCGTGGCAGCGCGGCCCAGCCATGCAAGGCAAACGGCGTGCCGCTGCCGGACGACACCTCCACCGCCGCCTCGGCGAACGCCGCGCCGAGCACGGTGCGCGCGCGCGCCTCGGCGCTGCCGCGCTCGACCTGG
>JAEUMZ010000186.1 GCA_016790765.1 Betaproteobacteria bacterium | reverse complement strand
CGCCTCGCGCGCCTCGCCCTGCCCTACCAGGACCAGTTCGCCTTCGAACGTGCAGCGCGCGAATGCGGCGATCAGCCGGTCGAAGGCCTTGCGGGCGTTGAACTCGCCGATGCCGATGATGAACGGCGCCGTTTGGGCCAGTGACTGCGGGGTACTCTGCCGCGCACGAGCGCGCAGGGCCTCGATGTCGAACGGGTTGGCGATCACTTTCAGGCGCGCCGGGCGCACACCCAGCGTTTCAGTGAGCTCGCGCGCCTGTCCTTCCGAAATCATGTGCATGTTGCGACCGTCGAGCAATGCGCGCAGCCGCATCCCGCGCCGCCAGATCTTGATGCGATAGCGGAGGCGCGACCACGTACCCTCGCCCTTTGGCGACTGCAGTTGCGAGGAGTGCGAGCTGATCCAGAGGTTGGCATGTTCCACTTGCGCAGCGCAGCGCAGGCATTCCTCGCCGGCCGCGATCACCAGGTGGGCGCTGCCGTGGACGCGCTCGAAGTCGGCAATGCTCTGGCGGATGAAGGCCGTCCAGCGCGCGCGATGCCGCCAGCGGCGCACGCCGCCTTTGGGCGCGCGCTCCGGGAACTGTATCTGCCAGGCGAGCGCGGGCACGGGATAGTCGATTTGCGGGTTGAGCAGCGCGAGTCCGACCACGTGCCCGCGCGCGGCAAACCCTTCCGCCCAGGCGAGCACGACCTTGGCCAGCCCACCGCGGAACAGACCATCGCAGACGAGGAGAATTCGCCGGGCGTGCCCTCGGGCTTGTGTCTCCGCCGGCCCGGGCGAATTCATGCGTGTTCCCCGCTGGCGCCATCCATTCCTGACGCACGATCCAACGGCCCGAGGAACGCGCCGGCCAGTGCCGCAAACAGCATCAGCGGCTGGCGCAGGAAGTAATCGTCCGTGACATTGCGCAGGAAAAAACCCGCCACCAGTGCCGCGCCACAACAGGCCAGCAACGCGGCGTCCCGGGTCGGCGGGCGCGAAGCCAGGAACGCGTGGGCGAGAGCCCCGAACAACAACAGCACGGCCAGTCCGCCCACAACCCCCGCCTGCAGGGTGTAGTTGAGCAGCGCGTTGTGCGCGTGGTTGATGCGCATCGGCGCCCGGTCGGAGCCGTTCTGCCGCGCGAATTCATCTTTCCAGGCCTCGGTGCCGAAGCCGTATCCGGTGATGGGCTTCTCAATCGCCATGCGCCATCCCGCGGGCCAGATCCAGGCGCGCGGATCCTGGCGCACATAGCCCGGTGATTGCTCCGCAGTGGCCTGGTACGAGGGCGCGCGGGCTTCGATGGCGTACCACGCCACGCCGGCCAGCACGGCCACGATGAGCGCGGGAACCGCCAACACCTGCAAGCCCGGCGGTCGCTGCGCCATCCTGCCGGTGAGCCGAACCCAGGCCAAGGACCCGGTGGCGACCATGGCTGCGTAACACACCCAGAGGATGCGGTTGTAGGAGGCGAGCGCCGATGCGAACATCGCCAGCACGGCCACGATCGCGAGCGGCCTGGTCCAGCGCGCGTGCGGCGCCGGCGCGGCCCACAGCACCGGCAGCACGGCGGCGGTCACCACCAGCCAGCACGACGCCATGCCGGTGTCCACGTACGCGGGCCGGTGGTTGAAGTCTGGTTGGTACGGGTCCGCCACCATGAGCACGGCCAGGAGCAACTGGGCCGCCGCGCACACGGCGCTCCACGTGAGCAGGATGCTCCCGTCGCGCGTCAGGTAATAGAAAGCACAAAAGGCCAGCATCGGGCCGAGGACGTCGCTGCGCACGCTGCGCAGGGCTTCCAGCGGATCCGGCCCGGCCAGCGCGGAGACCAGCGTGACGGCCAGCCACCCCAGGGCTGCGAAGACCAGCGCGCGCGATCGCGGCACGCACTGGCGAAGGTCTCCCCGGCGCAGCGCCACCGCGAGCAGCACCAGCACCAGCAAGGCCAGCACGCCGCCGCGCTTGTCCACGGTGATGCGAAACGGAATCACGGCAAACAGCAGCCCGGCCAGGGCCAGGGCCAGAGCATGCGCCGTCCCGGCCGGGTGGATTCTGCCTGTCATGGGCGGCATTCTACCCATCGGTCCCACGCGGCCCGCGCCCGCGGCGCAGGAGTCGTTTGCATCACCGGGCAAAGTACAATGCCACGGTCGCCGTTGCCGCGTGCCGCTCCCATCCATGTCTGCATCGTTGTCGATCCTGCACACCGAGGCTTCCCAGGGCTGGGGTGGACAGGAGATCCGCATCCTGACCGAGGCCGAGGGCTTCCTCGCGCGCGGCCATCGCGTGATGATTGCCACGCCGCGCGAGGCGCCGATCTTCGCGGCGGCCCAGCAGCGCGGCATTCCGGTGGCGGGCGTGGACCTGCGCAAGAAGCGGCTCGGCAACCTCAAGGCGCTGCGCGCGTGGCTGCAGCACGAGGCACCCGTGTTCGACGTCGTGAACACGCACAGCTCGACCGATGCCTGGCTGGTGGCGTTGTCGGGTCTTGGCGGCCGGCGCGTGCCGCCCGTGGTGCGCACGCGCCACGTGTCCACGCCGATCCACGCCAATTTCGCCACCCGCTGGCTGTACACGAAGGCGACCGCGCACGTGGTGACCACCGGCGAATCGCTGCGCCTGCAATTGCATCGGGAGACCGGGATGCCGCTGGAGCGCACGAGCTCGGTGCGCACCGGCATCGACCTCGCCCGCTTCACGCCCCTGGACCAGGCGGCGATGCGCGCCAAGCTCTCAATCCCCGACCGGCCCACCCTGGGCATCCTGGCCACGATGCGCGATTGGAAGGGCCATCATGACCTGTTTGATGCCATGAAGCTGTTGAAGGACCGCTTTCCGGCGTGGCAGTTGCTGGTGATCGGCGGCGGTCCCGCGGGCCCGGAACTGGCGCGGCGCGTCGCGGCCGAGCGGCTGGAGGACACCATCCGGATGGTCGGCAACCAGGACAATGTGCCCGAGTGGCTATCCGCACTGGACCTGTTCGTGCTGCCTTCGTACGCAAGCGAAGGCGTTCCGCAAGGCATCATGCAGGCGATGGCCTGCGCGCTGCCGGTGGTGGCCACGCCCGTGGGGGCGATCGGCGAGGCGGTGCAGGACGGCTTGACCGGCCTGATGACCGCGCCGCGCGATCCGGCGCAGCTGGCGTCGACCCTGGCGCGGCTCATGGACAGCGCGCCGCTGCGGCGCCAGATGGGCCAGGCAGGGCTCGCATTTGCGCGCGCGCACTTCGGCATCGACATCATGGTGGACGGGATGGAATCGGTGTTTCGCGCCGTATCGGGCAAACTGCACTAGCCCGCACGGCAATCCCCGACGCGCATGCCCTCCCCTCCGGCCCGACACCGCGCACATGCCTGAATTCCCGACCGTTCCGAGCGCCCTGACGGTGTCACTGGTGGTGTACCGTCCGCAGCGCGATTGGCTGCTGCGCACCGTCGTTTCCCTGTGCGCGGCGCTGAACCACGCCCGCGAAGCCGGCGTATTGGCGTTCGCGCACATCGTCGTCGTGGACAACGGTGCGGTGTCGGCAATCTCCGAGGTGGAAGGCGATGTGCGGGCCGAGTGCGAGGCGCTCTGTCCGGGCGTCACGGTCTCGGCCCTGGCCGGGCACGGCAACATCGGCTATGGGGCGGCCAACAACCTGGCCCTGCGAACCGGTACCCAGGGTGGCCGGTTGCTGGTGCTCAACCCCGACGTCGAGCTGGCGACCGATGCGTTGACCGAGGCGTTGCGGTTCCTCGACCGCGAGCGCGCATGCGTGATGGTGACGCCGGTGGCCGAGGCGCCAAACGGCGAGCCGCTGTACCTGGTCAAGAATTACCCGCGCGTGTTCGTGCTGGCGGTGCGCGGCTTTGCGCCGGCGTGGCTCAAGCGCGCGTTGCAGCGGCGCCTCGACGAGTATGACCGCGCCGACCGGCCGCACGATACACCGGTGACCGATGCGCGCATCGTGAGCGGTTGCTTCATGCTGATGCGGCGCGATGCGTTCGACAGCGTTGGCGGTTTCGACGAACGGTTCTTCCTGTACTTCGAGGATTTTGACCTCAGCCTGCGCATGAGCGAGCTGGGCGCCATCGTGCGCCTGCCGGCCTGCCGCATCGTGCACGCGGGCGGACAGGCGTCGCGCAAGGGCTGGCGGCATGTCGGCTTGTTCGCGCGGTCCGCCGCGCGTTTTTTCGGCAAGCACGGCTGGCGGTGGTGACCGCCGGCCCGATCCGTTACGCGGCTTGCCCGGCCACGCGCGCACGCAACAGTGCGGCAAGTGCTTCAACCGGCGCCGGGTCATCGAACAGGCGCTGGCGCCGGTCTGCGATGAGGTTGCTGATCGATTGCCGCCAGTCGGCGTCGCGGCCCAACCGGCGCGCAATCTCGACGTATTGATCGGCGGATTCCGCGATCAGTTCGTCCAGGCCGAGGATCCTGAGCATGGCCATGGACTGGCGGCCGCGCATGAACTTTCCGGGCCAGGTGACGACCGGCAAGCCGCTGGCGAGGGCATCGAGCGTGGTGTTGCCGCCGGACCAATGCAGCGTGTCGATCATGAAATCGCACAGCCGGTTCACGGCCAGATAGTCCGCATG
>JAEUMZ010000184.1 GCA_016790765.1 Betaproteobacteria bacterium | reverse complement strand
ACAAGGGCTGGCAAGTGCTCCTCGCGGACCCAGTCCACGCCAAGGCTTTCGGCGCGTTGGTCGCTGAGGCCTCGGAGACCCTGAAGCGCGCACACAGCACGCAGGATCTTCGCGCCCTGCTGCGGCGGAACAACAGCGAGGAAGAAGATCGCTACAACAAGTCCTTCTACGCCTGGCTCAATTCCGCCGGCACCGCGGAAAAGCCGTTCCTGGGCGCGGACCTTGCAGCGCACTGGTGGCACCGCAACTTCCGCATGTACCGGCTCATCCAACAGGCGGCGCAGCCGGGCGAACGCGTGGTGGTGATTGCAGGCCAGGGGCACACGGCGGTGATGCGTGAGTTCCTGCGCGCAGACCGCCAACGGGTGGAAATAAAGCCAGACAAATACTTCTGACGCCCCCGCTGTTTGCATGCCTGTACGGGTCCGGACGGGCCCGGCGGCACCTGCGGAGGTGACGCGTCGCGGAATCGCGCCGGTCCCGTCTCCCGGGCGTCCAGTTCGCTGGCACAGACGAATACAAATGCAGGCGCCGGAATCTCCTAGTATCTTGCGTCACTTGGCCGCCTTCGGGCCCGCGTCGAACCGGTGCTGCCGCGTTTGATGCCGCCGGCCACAAGACTCACCGATCGCCTTCATTCCAACGGAGATTTCCATGCCATCCCATCCCCGCCTCATTGCCCTCGCGGTTTCGTTTGCATGCTGTGGCCTGCCGCCAGTTGCCGTGCTTGCACAATCGCCCGTGGCGGTATCGGCAACGCCACCGGCCGGTGCGGCTGCGGTGCCAGCGGCGGGTGCGGCCAGTACGGCTCCGCGCGCCTTCCGCGACGTGATGAAGGATGCGAAGGAGATTGCCGGGTTCTTCACGCTGTACCAGAAGGACGAAAAGCTCTGGCTTGCCATCAAGCCGGAACAGTTCGGCAAGCTGTTCTTCTTTTCCTACAACATCCCGCACAGCGTCGGTGAGCGCGGCCTGTACGGCAGTCAGATGAGCGGATCGAAGCTGGTGCAGTTCCAGAAGGTCGGCAACCAGGTGCAACTGATCGCCAAGAACACCACCTACCACGCCGCACCGGGCACGCCGCAGGCGCACTACGTTTCGCAGTCGTTCTCGGACAGCCTTCTGGCCAGCACCGTGGCCGCCTCGGCGCCGCATCCGGACACCAAGGCCATCCTGGTCGATGCCGCGGCGCTGCTGATTGCCGACATTCCTGGCTATTCGACAGCGCTGGAAACCGCCTTCCGCATGCCCTTTGCGCTCGATGCGCGCAACAGCAGCTTCACCCGCACGCACAATGGACCCAGTGCCACCGGCATCCAGGTCAATGCGCATTTCGCGGTGCCCAAGCTCAACGCGCCGCCCTTGACTCCATCGCCGACGCCCACGCCGCCGCCGCCCACCGCGACGCCGGATCCGCGCAGCCTGTTCGTGGGCTTCTATTACAACTTCGTCGAGCTGCCCGCCACGCCGATGCGCACCCGCGTGGCGGACGAGCGCATCGGGCACTTCGTGACTGCGCGCACCGACTACACCGACGATTCGAAAATCAAGCAGAAGACCTATCACGTCAAACGTTGGCGGCTGGAAAAGAGCGACCCGGCTGCCGCACTGTCGGAACCGAAAAAGCCGATCGTGTTCTGGCTGGACAAGGGCATCCCGGAGAAATACCGCGCAGCGGTGACCGAAGGCATCCTGGAGTGGAACAAGGCGTTCGAGCGCATCGGGTTCAAGAACGCCGTGGTGGCCAAGCAGCAAACCGACAAGGACGACTTTGACACCATGGACGCGCGCTACTCGTCCATCCGCTGGTTCACCGGCGCCGACGTGGGCTTCGCCATCGGTCCCTCGCACATGGATCCGCGTACCGGCGAGATCATTTCCGCGCACATCGCCACCGGCGATGGCTTCACACGCAGTGGCCGGCGCCTGGCCAGCGAGGAATGGGGCAAGGCGGAAACGGCACATCCGCACGCTGCCCATGTGAGCGACCCCTTGGGCGCGCATCGCCACGGCGAGGGCTCGGCGCACCTGGTGTGCAACGATGCTTCGCACAGCGCGCACGATCACCAGTTTGCGATGGAAATCCTCGAGGCACGCGGCGTCCCGTTCGACAGTCCCGAAGCCGAGGCGCTCGCCAAGGCCAACATCCGCCGCAACGTCATGCATGAAGTGGGGCATACGCTGGGATTGAGGCACAACTTCCGCGGCTCGACCATCTACTCGCTGAAGCAACTGGAGGACACGGACTTCACGCGCAAGAACGGTTTGGCCGGTTCGATCATGGAATACCTCGCGTACAACGTGGCGCCCACGGGCACCAAGCAGGGCGACATGGTGAACACCACCATCGGGCCGTATGACTACTGGGCGATCGAGTACGCCTACAAGGAGATCGACCCGGCAAACGAGGCCGCCGAACTTGCGAAGATCGCCGCGCGCTCGAATGAGCCGCTGCTGGCGTATGCCACGGATGAGGATGCCGGCGGCAGCGCCACGCGCGTGGGCATCGACCCGGCCGTCAACACCTGGGACCTGGGCAACGATCCGCTGGAATACTACAAACGCCGCATGGCGCTGAACCGTGAAATCTGGGCCAACGCGCAAAGCCGCAAGTTGGGTGCCAACGACAGCTACGAGTCGCTGACGCGCTCGCTCATGTACGGGTTTGGCGAGTTGGCGCGCGTGGCACCGCTGGCTGCGAAGTACGTGGGCGGCGTCACGCATCTCCGGGACCGCGCAGGCAGCGGCCGGCCGCTGTACGAGCCCGTGCCCATGGCGCGGCAACGCGAGGCGCTGGCCTTGCTCACGCGCGACCTGTTCGAGAGCGCCAGCTTCCGCTTCAAGCCGGAGTTCGTGAGCCGTTTGGCCATTGACCACTTCGAGCGCAGCGCCAACCCGGACACTTCCATCGCGCCGGCCGTGCTCAATGTGCAAACCACGGTGCTCGATGTCCTTTTGAGCGACAACGTGGCCTCGCGCATGGTCAATGCCGCCGAGAAGGTTGCCGATTCGTCAAAGCTCCTCCGTTTGGGTGATCTGTATGACACGCTGCAAGCCGCCATCTGGAGTGAACTGAAGAGTGGTGCCGACATCCCGTTGATGCGCCGCAACCTGCAACGCGAGCACGTGAAGCGCATCGCCGCGACCCTGCTGCGCCCCAGCGCCCGCGCTCCGGCGGATGCCATTAGCCTGCAACGCGAAAACGCCGCCACGCTCGCCACCCAAATCCGCGCCGCCATGGCCAGGCCGATGAGCCGGGAAGCGAAGGCGCACCTGGCGGAATCGTTCCAGGCGCTCAATGAAGCGCTGAAGGCGCCGTTGCAGAAGGCGGGGGTTTGAGACGCGGGGGATTGCGCGGTTTGCGTGATTCCGCCTGTGTGGGTGTGAGCCGGGTCCCTCGGCGGGACTCTGGCTCGCGCCATGGCATATCAAGGCACCAAACACTAGCACTGGTGCGGGGATTGGCGGCATTTTGGCTGGAGAGGCGCGTCGGCACTAGGGTTTGGGTGTTCGACGCCGATCGCTGAACAGGCGAGGTTGGGGTCGCCGGTCAGCCAAGCTGTGAGTAGCGGCGATCAACGCAAAAGAAAAGCGGCGGACAGATACTTTCTGCCCGCCGCCTTGTCCTATTGCGACTTCA
>JAEUMZ010000103.1 GCA_016790765.1 Betaproteobacteria bacterium | reverse complement strand
GATGCCGCCGGCCACGCCCCAGCGCACGGCATTGAACTTCCTGGCCGCGCCCACGCCGACGATGGCGCCGGTGATGGTGTGCGTGGTCGACACCGGGATGCCCAGCCCGGTGGCGATGAACAGCGTCATCGCGCCGCCGGTTTCGGCGCAAAAGCCGCCGACCGGCTTGAGCTTGGTGATCTTTTGGCCCATGGTCTTGACGATGCGCCAACCGCCGAACAGCGTGCCCATAGCGATGGCGACGTAGCAGGACACGATGACCCACAGCGGGACCGGGTCCTGCGTGGCGGTGACCCCGGCCGCGATCAACAGCATCCAGATGATGCCAATGGTCTTCTGTGCGTCGTTGCCGCCGTGCCCGAGCGAATAGAGCGCCGCCGAGACCAGTTGCAGGCGCCGGAACCAGCGGTCGACGCGCCGGGGCGCGGTGCGCCTGAGCACCCAGGCAACGATGATCATCAGCAGCGTGCCGAGCAGGAAGCCCAGGAATGGCGAGACGAAGATGAACAGCAGCGTCTTCATCACGCCGCTGGTGATGAGCGCGCCCGCGCCGGCCTTGGCCACCGCAGCGCCGATCAGGCCGCCGATCAGGGCGTGCGACGAGGAAGACGGGATGCCGTAATACCAGGTGATCAGGTTCCAGGTGATCGCGCCGGTGAGCGCCCCCATGATCACCAGGTGATCGATGACGACGGGGTCGATGGTGCCCTTGCCGACCGTGGTCGCGACCTTGAGCTGGAACACGAAGATGGCGACGAAGTTGAAGAACGCCGCCCAGGCCACCGCATACTGCGGCTTCAGCACGCCGGTGGACACCACGGTGGCGATCGAGTTGGCCGCGTCGTGGAAGCCGTTCATGAAGTCGAACGCCAATGCGAGCAGCACCAGGAAGACGATCATCTCGACGCTGATCGATACCGAGGCCATGCCTGTCTCCCTGTGGTTCCCGTGGTCCGGGGCCGTGCGCCGCCGGCTCAGGCGTTCTCGAGGACGATGCCCTCGATGACGTTGGCGGTGTCCTCCGCGCGGTCGGTGATCGACTCGAGCAGTTCGTACACCGCCTTGAGCTTGATGAGCTGGCGCGTGTCCGGCTCGTCGCGGAACAGCTTCGACATCGCCGAGCGCAGCACGCGGTCGGCTTCCGACTCCAGCGTATCGATCTCGCCGCACACCTTGAGGATGGCCTGCGAATTGTCCAGGTTGGACAGCATGCCCACCGCCAGCTTGACCTTTTCGGCGCAAGCCACGCCGATCTCGGACAATTTCCGAGCCGCATCGGGGATTTCCGTGACATCGTAGAGCACCACGCACTCCGACACGTCCTCCATCAGGTCGAGGATGTCGTCCATGTTGGAAATGAGCTTGTGGATGTCCTCGCGATCCAGCGGCGTGACGAAGGTCTGGTGCAGGAGCTGGATCGTGTCGTGGGTGATCTTGTCGGCCTTCTTCTCGATCGCCGACACGTTCTGCGCGTGGGCCTCGCGGTTGCCCAGGTCGGCCAGGACCATGTCGAGTTCCTTGGCGCCTTCGAGGACCAGGGCGGCGTGGTCGTTGAAGTGGTCGAAGAAACGGCCCTCGCGGGGCATCAACCGTCCGAACATGGAAACCTCCGATCAGGCACGCGCCGCGCGGGTGCTGCGGCACGCGGCATTCTAAGGGAAAAGCGACGGCGGTCCGCGCTGCCGCGCATCGCGGGCCTGCAGCGCAAACGTGCAATGCCAGGCCGCCGCCTAGCTGCCGCGGATCTTGAGGATCTGTTCGATTTCGCGGTCGAGCTGGGTCAGGTGCAGGCGCGTGGCGCGGTCCGCGGCGCGCGCGCCGGCGCCGCGCACGGTGCGTTGCAGCGCGCGCAGCGCGTCCACGGCGGCCGCGCGCAGGTCGATCGACAGCGCACTGAAGGCCGCGGCGAACATCTGGTTCAGGTTGCTGAAGCGTTGCACGTCGCCGGTGAAGGCTTTCAGCTGGTCGATGTACGCGCGCTGCAACTCGCGGCGGTAGATGTCGATCCTGGGCTGCGGACGCGCCAGCTCGCGAAACACGCCGGACTGCACCAACGCGAGGTACTCGGCCGCCAGCATGCCGCTGCCGGCCTTCACCATCTCGGCATCCTCGAGCGCCCGAAAGCGCACCGGGAACAGCATGTCCTCGAGCAGCGCCTTCTGCGTCTGCACCACCGGGTCGGAGACGAAGAACACGCGGATGCGGTTGAGGATCTCGGGCTTCACCAGCCAGGACGGCGTCACCAGCGCCTCGTCGAGCAGGTAGCGGATCGCCTCGCGCTGCTCGGCCTTGGGCACGCGCACGAAGGTGTCGCCGCCGCGACCGCCGAGATAGCGCGTCTCGCGCACCCCGCCGATCAGCTTGACGACCGAACTGAGGTAGTCGTGCCGTTGCGCGATCAGCGTGCTGTACGCCTGTTGCAGCACGGTGTAGTCCTCGCCCAGGCGCGTGGTGGCCGGCACCAGCCGTGCGGCGGCATTCTCGAGCGACTTCACCGACAGGCGCGTGGCGGCGATGCGTTCCTTGCCGATGTTCTCCGCCTGCACCTCGGGATCGAAATACGCCAGCAGGTCCTCGCCGCCGAAGGCCAGGCGCGGGTCGTCGAGCGCGCGCGCGGCCAGGCGGTCGAGCGCCGGGATCTCCTCCTCGGGCGAGGCCGCGTCCAGCGGCGTGTAGCCCCACGCGATGGCGTGCACATCGTACGGGCCGATGCGCGGCGTGAACTGCGTGACGCCGTCGCCCGGCTGTGCCACCGAGTTGAAGCGCCCATACGACATCACCGAGGCCGAGGTGCCGTGCTTCTGCGTGAACGCCGGGTCGCGCAGCTGCTTCACCGAATAGGCGGTGGCGGCGCGGTGGTTGTGCCTGAGGCCCAGCGCATGGCCCACCTCGTGCGTGGCGACCTCGCGCAGCAGCTCGCCCATCAGCGTGTCGTCGAGGGGCAACTGCTTCACGCGCGGGTCCGCCGCACCGGCCTGCGCGAAGTAGAGCTGCTCCGAAAAACGCAGGATGTCGTGCCAGAACACGATGTGCGCGGAAATCACCTCGCCGGAACGCGGGTCGTGCACCGAGGGGCCCATGGCATTGGCCACCGGCTGGGCCACCCAGCGGATCACGGAATGGCGCGCGTCCTCGGGGTCCCACTGCGGGTCCTCCTTGCGGCTCGGTGCGTCGCGCGCAACGATGGCGTCCTTGAACCCCGCGGCCTCGAAGGCCGGCCGCCACGCCTCGATGCCGGCCTTGAGCCAGGGCCGCCATTTGTCGGGCACTTCGTGCGACAGGTAAAACACGATCGGCTTCTTCACCGCCGACACGGCCGCCGCAGGGTCGGCCTTTTCCAGCCGATAGCGCGTGATGAACTCGCGCCCGCGCACGCCGCTGCGCGTGGCGCCGAACTCCTGGAAGCGCTCGGTGAAAAACCCGACACGTGGATCAGCAAAGCGGCCGCGCATCGGCGTTTCCGGCAACAGCGCGAGGCTGTAGTGCAGCACCGCGGTCTTGCTCGGATTGACCTGGATCGACGGCAGCCCGCCGGTCGCCGGCTGCGGGGAGGTGCTGAAGGTGATGGTGGCGCGCATCTCGACGTTCTGCGCGAACACCTTCACCTGGCTGACCAGGCTGCGGGACGGATCGACTGCACCAAAGCCCTGCGGCCCGGCCATGCGCGCATCGATGAAATCCGCAGACGTGGTGGTCAACAGGCGCGTCACGTCGATGACCGGCCACTTTTCCTTGGCCGGCGGTGCGGCCTCCTTGGCGGCGGGCTTGGCGCTCGCGGCGTCGGCCGGCGCCGCTGCCGCGGTGTCGGCGGCCGGCCGGGCGGCGATGGTGGCGGGTGCCGGCGGCGCAGCAATTTCACTGCCACCCTTCCGGTCCGCCGCCGCGGCCTTTGCAGCATCCTCCAGCGCTTTTTTCTCCTCAGCGCGCAATTCCAGCGAGCGCTCGCTGCCCTCGGCCTCGACCGCGAACGACATCAGGATCGGCGACACGTCCACCGCGTCGATGGCCGCCTTGAGATCCTCTCCGCCACGCTTCTTGAACGTCACCGCGCGCAACAGGATGCGGTTCTCGACGCGCTCGAAGCGCAACACCTTTGCGCCGAGCGGCAGGCCGTTGAAGATCTGGTCGGTCGACGAGCGCGCCACTTCGGCGGACCAGAACAGGTCGCGGCCCAAGAGTTTTTCCGGCAACTCGAAGTAGTGCCTGTCCTTGACCTTGTGGTACAGCACGAGGCCGCGCGCGGTCTTCGCGTCCTTGGTGATGACCGCGTCGTACTTTTTCGGGTCGCCGGGCGCCGCGCTGCTGGCGGCGGCAGGCGCGGCGGCGGGCGCGGGCGATGCTGCAGTTCCCGCCACAGGAGCGGCTGGCTCCGCAGGCTTTGCCGCCGGTGCCGCGGCCGCCGCCGGCTTGCCGGCGTCCGCGACCGGCGGCGCCGGTGGCAGGGTCACGCAGCCGGCCAATACGCCACTCGCCACCAGCGAGCAAAGTAATGTTTGGAATCGAGGGCGCATGTCAGGGCTTCGTGCAGCTTTTCACCGCATTGTACGGCGGCGGACGCCGATCCTCTTCTGACCGCGCCCGCGCCGGAACGTGCCGCAACACGTTCATTGCGCGTCAAACCCAAGCACTGGTGCGCCTTCCGGACCGAAAACCGCCGAAACACCGCACCGGTATTGGACTTTGGCTATTCGTGCCAGGAATGGCCGTGCCGCTCGGTCAGCGCCACCGCGGCGCTCGGCCCGTTGGTGCCCGCAGGATAGGGGCGGCATTTCTGTCCGGTGGCTTTCCATCCGGCGATGATGCCGTCGATCCATTTCCACGACGCCTCGATCTCGTCGCGGCGCACGAACAGCGCCGAGCTGTCGTGCAGCACGTCGAGCAGCATGCGTTCGTAGGCGATGCGGCGGCGGGTCTTGCCAAACGCGTCCGAGACCGAGAGGTTGAGCGGCACCTCCGAAAGCTTCACCTCGTTCAGGCCCGGCTGCTTGTGCATGAGCGTGAGCGTGATCATTTCCTCCGGCTGCAGCTTGATCAGCAGCGCGTTGGGGGCCAGCGTGGCGCCGATGCCGGCGAAGATGTTGTACGGCGCCGGCTTGAACTGGATCATGATCTCGCTGGAGCGGCGCTGCATGCGCTTGCCGGTGCGCAGGTAGAACGGCACGCCGGCCCAGCGCCAGTTGTCCACTTCCACCTTGAGCGCGACGAAGGTCTCGGTGTCGCTTGCCGCGCCCGCGCCGGCTTCCTGCGCATAGCCGGGCGCCGCCTCGCCGCCGGAGAAACCGCTGCCGTACTGGCCGCGCACGGTGTGCGTGGCGACGTTGTCGGCGGTGATCGGCCGCAGCGACCACAGCACCTTGACCTTTTCGTTGCGCACCGCCGAGGGCGTGAACCCGGCCGGCGGTTCCATCGCCACCAGGCACAGCAGTTGCAGCACGTGGCTCTGCACCATGTCGCGCAACGCGCCGGTGCTGTCGTAGAAGCTCCAGCGTCCTCCCACGCCTACGGTTTCGGCCACGCTGATCTGCACCTGCTCGATGGCGTTGGCGTTCCACAGCGGCTCGAAGATCGCGTTGGCAAAGCGCAGCGCCAGCAGGTTCTGCACCGCCTCCTTGCCCAGGTAATGGTCGATGCGGAACACCTGGTGTTCCTCGAAGGCCGCGCCCACCGATTCATTGACCTTCAAGGCGCTGGCAGTGTCGGTGCCGATCGGCTTTTCGATGACGATGCGGCTGGCGGCATCGACCAGGCCGTGCGCCTTCAACGCCAGGCAGATCGGGCCGAACAACTGCGGGCCGGTGGAGAGGTAATAAATGACGCCGCCCGCAACGCTGCCCCCCAGCGCGGCGCGAATCGGCTCCAGGCCCTGGGGCGCCTCGACGTTGACCGAAACGTACTGCACGCGCGCGGCAAATTCGGCGAATTTCACCGCGTCGAACATCGCGCTGTTGGCGGACGATTGGATCGCGTCGCTGACCTTGGCGATGAACGATGCGTGCTCCACCGCGGAGGTCGCCGCACCGATCAATTGAAAGCGGTCCGGCAGCAGGCCGTCGCAATGCAGCGCATACAGCGAGGGCCACAGCATGCGCTTGGCGAGGTCACCAGTGGCGCCGAACAGGACGAGGGCGCGGGAGGAAACAGGCGATGGATGGGTCATGGGCGATCCGCTTCAGGCATCTGTTTGATCTGTCGGCCCGGCGCAGGCCGGTGCGACAACATTGAAAAGTGTGCGCAGGATCAGGGTTGCCGCAATCCCGCTGCTTCGCGCGCCAGGCGCTCGATCGCACCCCAGTCCTTCGCGGCGATCAGGTTTGCCGGCGCCAGCCATGAGCCGCCCACGCAGCCGACGTTCGACAGGGCGAGGAATTCAGCGGCATTCTTGATGTCCACGCCGCCGGTGGGACAAAAACGCGCCTGCGGCAACGGGCCGCTCAACGCCTTCAACATGCCGAGCCCGCCGGCCTGCGCGGCGGGAAACAGCTTCATCGCATCGAAGCCGAAGCCGAGCACGCGCATCACGTCGGTCGGCGTCATGGTGCCGGGCAGGAACGGGAATGCACGCTCGAGGATGTGCGCGAGCAGCGCGTCGGGGCTGCCGGGGCTGACGCCGAAGGCCGCGCCCGCATCCATCGCGGCATCGACATCGGCCGGCTTGACGATGGTGCCCATGCCGGTGATCGCCTCCGGCACTGCGGCACGGATGGCGCGCACCGCATCCAGCGCCACGGCGGTGCGCATCGTCACCTCCAGCACGCGGATGCCGCCCGCCACCAGCGCCCGGGCCAGCGGCACCGCGTCCTCGATCCGCTCGATGACGATCACCGGCATCACCGGCGAGGCGGCCATGATGGCGCGCATGTCGGTCGGCTGCGCGCTCATGCGGCCACCCCGACGGCCACTTTCTGATTTGCAAACAGCGTGTCGCCGAACGTCATGGCGCCTTCCTCCGCCGCCGTGGCGTGTGCGCGCGCGGCCTCGAACAACTCGCGGCCAACGCCGAAGCGGTTGCGTTCCATCGACGGCGCCTCGACGGTGCGCGCGGCCCACGTTCCGGCATCGACCTGTGCCTCGAGCGTGCCTGCGTTCGCATCCAGGCGGATCAAGTCGCCATCGCGCACCCGCGCCAGCGGGCCGCCGGCCAGGCACTCCGGCGACACGTGGATGGCGGCCGGCACCTTGCCGGACGCGCCGGACATGCGCCCGTCGGTGACCAGCGCCACCTTGAACCCGCGGTCCTGCAGCGACCCCAATGCCGGCGTGAGCTTGTGCAGTTCCGGCATGCCGTTGGCGCGCGGGCCCTGGTAGGTCACCACCGCAACGAGGTCGCGCTCCAGTTCGCCGCGCTTGAACGCCGCGAGCACCGCGTCCTGGTCGTGGAACACGCGTGCCGGGGCCTCGACCACACGGTGCTCCGGCTTCACGGCGGACACCTTGATGACCGCACGGCCGAGGTTGCCGGTGAGCACGCGCAGGCCGCCGTCGGCGCTGAACGGATCCGACGCCGGTCGCACCACCGCGGCATCGCCGCTCATGGCCGGCGCATCGCGCCAGCGCAGCGCACCGTTGTCGAGGTACGGTTCGCGCGTCTGCGATTCCAGCGTGCCCCCCATCACGGTGCGCGCGTCGGCATGCAAGAGCCCCGCCCCGATCAGTTCGCGGATCACGAAGCCGCAGCCGCCGGCCGCATGGAAGTGGTTCACGTCTGCGCTGCCGTTCGGGTACACGCGCGCCAGCAGCGGCACGGCCGCGGACAGTCGGTCAAAGTCATCCCAGTCGATGGCGATGCCGGCCGCGCGCGCGATGGCGATGAGGTGGATGGTATGGTTGGTCGAGCCGCCGGTGGCCAGTAGCCCGACGATGGCGTTGACGATCGACTTCTCCGTCACCACCTCGCACAGCGGCAGGTAGTCCGGGCCCAGGTGGGTGAGCGCGGCGGCGCGCTGCGCGGCGGCCTTCGTCAGCGCATCGCGCAACGGCGTGTTGGGCGTCACGAACGCCGCGCCGGGCAGGTGCAGTCCCATCACCTCCATCAACAGCTGGTTGCTGTTGGCGGTGCCGTAGAAGGTGCAGGTGCCGGCGCCGTGGTAGGCGCGTCCCTCGGCTTCCAGCAGGGCGGCGCGGTCGAGCTTGCCCTCGGCGTGCAGTTGGCGGATCTTGGCCTTCTCGTCGTTGGACAAGCCGGTGGTCATCGGCCCGGCCGGCACGAAGATCGCCGGCAGGTGGCCGAACTGCAGCGCGCCGATGAGCAGCCCCGGCACGATCTTGTCGCACACCCCCAGGCACAGCACGGCGTCGAACACGTTGTGCGACAGCGCGATGGCGGTGGACAGGGCAATCACGTCGCGCGAGAACAGCGACAACTCCATGCCGGCCTGACCTTGAGTCACGCCATCGCACATGGCCGGCACGCCGCCGGCGAACTGCGCGGTGGCGCCGGCGTCCTGCGCGGCCTGCTTGATCAGGTCCGGAAACCGCGCCAACGGCTGGTGCGCGGACAGCATGTCGTTGTAGGCCGAGACGATGCCGATGTTGGGGGCCTTCAGGGCATGCAGCTTCAGCTTGGCGTTGGCCGGCTCCGCGGCGAACGCATGCGCGAGGTTGGTGCAGGACATCCCGCCGCGCAGCGTGCGCTCGCCGGCGGCGGCGCGCGCGGCCTGCATGCGCGCCAGGTAGGCCGCGCGCGTCGGCGCGCTGCGGGCGGTGATGCGGCGGGTGACGTCGGCGACTGGGGGATGCATGGGGGGGGGTGAGGGGTGAGGGGTGAGGGGTGTGGGGTGAGGGGTGAGGGGTGGCGGGTGACGGCAAACTCGCAACGATTGTAGATTTTCTACACAAATTGTGCAAGCATGACGCAAGCCACCGCCCACACCGGGCTTGGCGTTCTTTGACTGGCAGGGACCCGGTCCCCGCGCCCCGCCTTGCGCTGCCATGTAGAAAATCAACACGATGCCGCTGCCCGCTCGCCGCCTACGCCCTCCTCGCGCCCGCCGCGCCGCAACGCCCGCCCTGCTCGATCGCATCGCGGCGCACCTGCCGCAGTTGCGCCCGTCCGAGCAGGCTGTGGCGCGGATGGTGGTGGCGCGGCCGCAGGAGGTGGTGCACCTCACGTTTCCGGACATCGCGGCGGCCGCCGGCGTGAGCCAGCCCACCGTGGCGCGCTTCTGCAAGGCGATGGGCTTTGCCGGCTTTCGCGAGTTCAAGCTCAGGCTCGCGCAAGCACTTGCACAGTCGCCGGAAACCGGCGTCCCCTTCGTGCATCGCGACGTGGCGGCGGGCGATTCGATGGCCGAGGCCGCCGCCAAGGTGTTCGAGCGCGCAATCGCCGCGCTCGCCACGGCCCGCCAGTCGATCGACGCTGCGGCCCTGCAGCGCGCCGTGGGCCTGCTCGCCGCGGCGCGCAAGGTCGAGTTCTACGGCGCCGGCAATTCCGGCATCGTGGCGCTGGACGCACAGCACAAGTTCTTCCGCCTCGGGGCGCCCACCGCCGCCTACAGCGATGCGCATGTGCAGGCGATGTCGGCCAGCCTGCTCGGCCGCGGCGACGCCGTGGTGGCCATCTCGGGCAGCGGCCGCAGCGCGGACCTGCTCAAGGGTGTGGAGATCGCGCGTGCGTCGGGCGCTTCGGTGATTGCGCTGACCGCCGCCGGTTCGCCCCTGGCGCAGCGCGCGCACGTGGTGCTGGCGACGGAAGCCAGCGAGGATCTGCAGATGTACGCCCCGATGACCTCGCGCCTGGTGCATCTCACCCTCCTCGATGCACTGGCCATCGGCGTGGCGCTGCGGCGCGGCCCGGCGCTGGCCGTGCGTCTCAAGCGCGCCAAGGCGGCGGTGACCGCGCTGATGGTCTAGCCCCGCCGGCGGCACGCCCCGCGCACAGCGGTCGCGCTTCTGACCTTCAGCGCGTCTCGGTGATCTTGCGCAGGTGCGGCGGCTGGTCCGGGTCGCAATGCCGGGCCAGCGACACGGCATTGGCGAGCTTGTAGAAACTCTGTGCCAGCAACAGCGGTTCGATCGCCGGGTGCGCGGCAACGGTGGGCAGCGCCAACGCGCCCGGCAGGGAAAAGCCGGCCACCATGACCTGGACGCGCCGCTCGACCAGGTCGCGCGCCAGGGCCTTGAGGCCGTCGCGGGTTTCATCGTCCTGCGAGAACACCAGCGCGGGGAACTCCTCGTCGAGCAGCGCCTGCGGACCGTGGCGCACCTCGGCGCCGCTGAAGGCTTCGGCGTGCAGGCGGCAGGTCTCCTTGCACTTGAGCGCCGCTTCCTGGGCAATGCCGAGTCCCACACCGCGCGCAATGGTGTACAGGTGCTGGCTGGTGCGCAGCGGCGCCACCGCGGCCTGCCAATCGAGCGCCCAGGCGCGCGCCAGCAGCGCCGGGCTCTCGCCGAGCGCGTCGAGCAATGCGGCATCGCCGGTCCACTCCCCCACCAGGTGCACCAGCGTCGACAGCGAGGCGATGAAACTCTTGGTGGCCGCGGTCGACAGCTCCGGCCCGGCACGCAGCGGCAGCACGATGTCGGCCGTCATCGCCAGCGGGGAATCGGGCATGTTCACCAGCACCATCACCAGGGCCCCGGCGTTGCGTGCCGCGCGCGCCGCGGCGACCAGGTCCGGGCTCTGCCCGGATTGCGAAATGGCGATGAACAGGCACTTGTTCATGCGTTGCGGCACGCCGTACACCGACGAGATCGACGGCGCGCATGAGGATGTCAATACCCCGGCGCGCGTCTCCACCAGGTATTTCGCGTAGGTGGCGGCGTGGTCGGAACTGCCGCGCGCGCAAGTCACCACCGCGCGCGGCGCAAACTCGCGCAGCCGCTTGCCGGCCGCTGCGATGCGCGCCCGGTCGAGCCTGAGCTGCGCCTGGACGACCGCCGCCGAGGACTCGGCCTCCTGGAACATGTGCGTGGTACGGTCCCGCCGCACCGCGGCCGGACCGGGGGTGCTGCCGGCCAATGCGCTCATCGGAAAAGTTTCAAGGCGCGCTCAGTTCGGCGACGAAGTCGTAGGTGTCGCCGCGGTAGAACGATTGCGAGAACTCCACGGCGCGCCCGTCGCGCAGGAATCCCAGGCGCTCGGCCAGCAGGCCGGCATCGCCCGGACTGGCGTTGAGCAGCTTGGCGTGCTCGGGGGTCAGCAGCAGCGCACGCAGGCGCTGCAGGGCGCGCACCGGCCGGTTGCCGGCGCGCTCGAGCGCTTCGTAGAGCGAGGCGTCGACGGCGGCGAGCGAGGGCAGGCAGGAGGCCACCACGGTGGCGACCTCGACCGACATCGGCGAATCGTCCGCGTAGCGCACGCGGTGGAAACGGTACACCGGCGTCCCCGGCGAGAGCCCGAGCGCCAGCGCCTCCTCGGGGGACACCGTCCCTTCGAGCTTCTTGAGCCACACGCTGTGCGGGTGGCGGCCGCGCGCGCGCATGTCCTCGGAGAACGAGGTGAGCTTGGCGAAGTTCTTCTCGATGCGCGCGGACACGAAATTGCCGGCGCCCTGGCGTCGCACCAGGAGCCCCTCCTCGACCAGGCCGTCGAGCGCCTTGCGCACCGTGATGCGCGATACCGCCAGGTCCGAGGCGATCTGCCGCTCCGCGGGCAGCGCGTCGTCGGGGCTCAGCACGCGGTTCTCGATGGCCTCGCGGATGGCGCGCTGCAGTTGCTGGTAGAGCGGCTGTGTGCTCGACGGATCCAGCGGGGTCAGGAGATCGGCAAAGGTGGTCATGCTGGGTGGCCTATATTGGTACTAACGATTCACTTCGACCTGGCGTCTTTCCAGACCAGAAAGATACCAATCAAGTTCCTGTCAAATGCTGCACACCCGGCCACATCGGACGAAATTGCTTTATTTTCCAGTACTTAACTGGACGGTTGGCAGTCCGACGGGGCTTTGAGCTGATGCGAGAATACCACAGGCCAAAAAAAATTGGTACCTAAAAGAATTTCAATGGTATGCTATTGGCATTGTAGTGGTGTTACTTGGTTTGGTCAGCCGCCGTTCCGGCGGCCCGAATTTGTTGCAACGCTGTGTCATTGGCAAGACTTCAACCCGGAGGATAAGCATGAAGCACAAGCAAACGAGCATTGCAGTGGCCGTCGCCCTCGCACTGGCGCAAACGACAGGCGCGAGCTGGGCACAGCAAACCGACAAGAAGGACGCGGACAAGCCGGCCGTGAAGG
>JAEUMZ010000096.1 GCA_016790765.1 Betaproteobacteria bacterium | reverse complement strand
AGCATCGCCTTTTCCGGCGAGCCGCCCATGCCAAGTGAGAGCATGCCCGGCGGGCACCAGTCCGCGCCCATGGTGGGCACTTCCTTCAGAACCCAGTCGACGATGCTGTCCGACGGCAACAGCATGGCAAAGCGCGACTTGTTCTCCGAGCCGCCGCCCTTGGCCGCGACGATGACCTCGACCTTGTCGCCCGGCACCAGCTCGACGTGCGTGACCCCCGGCGCGTTGTTGCCGGTGTTCTTGCGCTTGCCGTCGACGTCGGTGAGGATCGAGCCGCGCAGCGGATTGTCCTTGTCGGTATAGGCGCGCGCCACGCCCTCGTTGACCATCTCGGCCAGGGACAGCTTGGCGTCCCAGCGCACGTCCATGCCCACCTTGATGAATGCAATGGCGATGCCGGTGTCCTGGCAGATCGGCCGGTGACCCTCGGCGGCCATGCGCGAATTGATGAGGATCTGCGCAATCGCATCCTTGGCGGCCGGCGACTCCTCCTTCAGGTAGGCCTCATGCAGGGCCTTGATGTAGTCGACCGGGTGGTAGTAGCTGATGTACTGGAAGCCGTCGGCGATGGAGGCGATGAAGTCTTCTTGCTTGATGGTGGTCATGATCGATTCCTAGAAGTCGTCGCGCGCATGTTTCGCATGGGGTTTGCCGCCGTCCATGATGCGGTCGATCCAGGCGATGGACAACGCGGACACGATGAACGCGAGATGAATTACCGTTTGCCACAGCAAAGTGTGGTGGGTGAGTTTGTCGGCGTTGATGAACGACTTCAACAGGTGAATCGACGAGATGCCGATGATGGCGGTGGCGAGCTTGACCTTCAGCACTGCGGCGTTCACGTGCGAAAGCCACTCCGGCTGATCCGGGTGGCCTTCCAGGTGCATGCGCGAGACAAAGGTCTCGTAGCCGCCGACAATGACCATCACCAGCAGATTCGAGATCATCACCACGTCGATCAGTCCGAGCACCAGCAGCATGATGTCGGTTTCGGTCATCTTCGGGCCCTTCGGCGAAAACAGGCCATCCAGCAGGTGCGTCAGTTCCACGCCGAACTGCCAGACATAGACGCCTTGTGCAACGATCAATCCCAGGTACAGCGGCACCTGGAACCAGCGGCTCATGAAGATCAGGTTGGGCAGCGGCTTCAGCGGACGGAATGGCGACTTCTGTTCGGACATGACGATTTCCTGAAACACAAATGGAAAACCCCCACAAAACGAATTTGCGGGGGATGACGAAATGATGACGGGTTCTAGGCCGAGGCCGAAACGGCGATTTTCGGACTGATTTCCCGGCGCAAAATCTTACCATTCTTGGTGCGCGGGAATTCCTTCGCCAAGTAGACGCGCTTGGGCGCCTTGTAGGCGGCGAGCTGCTGCTGGCCGAACTTGAGCAACTCGTTCGCGGTGATCGGGGCGCCCGGTTGCGCGATCACGTAGGCCGCGACGATCAACTTGTCCTTCTCGATTTCCTCGGCGATGCAGGCGCAGTCCGCGACGGCTGGGTTGGACTTCAGCACGCGCTCGACTTCGTACGGCGATACGCGGTAGCCAAAGCTCTTGATGATGTCGTCCTTGCGGCCGAGGAACCAGAGGTAGCCTTCGTCGTCGATCTTGGCGTAGTCGCCGGTGAAGAAGTAGCCGTCGTGTTTGTACTTGGCGGTTTCTTCCGGCTGGTTCCAGTACTTCAGGAACAGGCCGGGGTCGGACTCGGGCACCGAGATCATGCCCTCCTCGCCGTGGGGGACGGGCTCCAGCGTTTCCGGATTCAGCAAGCGGATGTCGTGGCCCGGCTGCGCGAATCCGGCCGACCCGGCGCGGATCGGCCGGTGGATGCTTTGTGAAAGGTAGTACGAAAACTCACTCATGCCGACCGCTTCGAAGATGTCCATGCCAAAACGCTCCCGCCACGCAGTAAGCATGTCGTCGGAGAGATGCTCGCCCGCGCTCATGCAGAACCTCAGGCTCGGCACGTCGGCCCTGGTCGATTCGGTTTTCTGCACGATCTGCCGGTAGATGGTGGGCACGCCGATGAAGATGGTGGCCCGGTGCTTGGCGATCAGGCGCATCCACAGGTTCGCGTCGTTCTTTCCCTCGTGCACGATCACCGTCTTGCCGCGATAAAGCGGGTCCATCAAGCCCGAGCCGAGCACGTAGGTCCAGTTGAACTTGCCGGAATGCAGGATGCGGTCGACCTGGTTCGCATCAAAATTGAACCAGTACTCGGAGGCGGGTTCGCGGCCGATGAGCGCACGGTGCGCGTGCAGCACGCCCTTCGGATAGCCGGTGGTGCCGGAGGTGTAGACCAGGTAGGCCGGGTCGTTGGCATGCGTGGCGTGCGGCGCCGAGAACGCCGTGATGCCGTTGAGCGCCGGGGTCAGTTCGACGGCCGGAAGGGGGGCGCCCTCCACGTGCTTGAATTTCCCGGCGAGCAGGACCAGCTTGGCCTGCGGCGCCTCGTGGATGCGCGAAGCCAGCGCCTCCCAGGTGGCGCCATCCATGACCAGGACCGCCGCGCCGGAGTCCTTGATGAGGTACAGGACCTCCTCCGGCGTGAGCAGGGTCGAGGTGGGCACGGCGATGCAGCCGGCCTTCATCGTGCCAAGGAATGCGGTGGGGTAGTCGAGGCTGTTGGGCAGCCGGATCAACACGCGCTCGCCAGGCTCCACCTTGTGCTTGCGCAACAGCTGCGCGAATTGTGCGGTGCGTTGCGCCAGTTCCGCATAAGTGGCCCGCTGCGTGCCGAGCGTGTCGTCTTCCACGATCATCGCGATGCGCGACTCCACCTCGGTGCCCAGATGCGCATCCGTGCACGCGACACCGATGTTGAAAAACTGCGGCACCTGCCAGGTCCAGGCGGGGAAGGGGGGGAAGGAGGCTTTGGCGTTCATGGTTGGAGGTGAGGGGTAAAGAGTGAGGGGTGAGGAGAATTGCGCGTTGACGAGATGGCGGTGCGGCGAAATGGGGTCCGGTGTCCCCTCACGCCTCACCCTAATCCCCTCACGACCTACAGAATGACCCCATACGGCCAGTTCTCGCGCACCACCTGCGCGGGCAGTTTCTTGAGCACTTCCATGGCGAATCCCGTGTCGGCATCGGACAGCGCATGCAGGGCATGTGCGCGCAGCAGGGTTTGCAGCGCCTTGCCGAACATCGGCGGGTCGAGCATTTCGCCGTTGAACTTGATGGCGCCCCCGAGCAGGGCGTCTGCCTCGATCGCGGCCTTGAGGATCGCGCTCTTGGTCTTGATGTCGGTGGGCGAGGGCGTGTAGGCGACCTTGCAGGGGTGGATGTGCGAGGGATGGATGACCTGCTTGCCGGTCATGCCCATGGCGGCTTCCTCGCACGCATGGCCGTACACCACGCGGCTTTCCTCGTCGCCATGCAGGTCCAGCCAGCGGCGCACGTCGTCGGGTTCCACAAACGTCTCCGGCATGGCGCTGTTGCCAATCAGGGTTTCAACCCCGCCGATCACGCCCTTGCCGGCGATGCGCGCCTCGAACAGCACCTGGTTCATGAAGTAGGCCAGCTCCTCGGTCCAGCGGCGCGGCGTGATCTGGATGCCCATCGCCTTGGAGAAATCGTGGATGCCGAACACCACGTGCTTCACGGTGCCGTACTGCATCAGCTCGGGCGCGATCTTGAGTGACTTCGGGTGCTCGATGATCGGCTGGATGGTGATGCGGTGGTTCAGGCCCACCAGCACGGCGGACAGGTCGCGGATTTCCGGCGCCCCGTAGGCCTCGCCCGCCTTGGCCAGCATCACCACGTCGATGTAGTCGGACAACTCCCGCACCATCTTCAGGTCCTTCTCGTACTCCTCGGTGCGGAACGGGTTGATGCGGACCGCCACCTGCACTTCCTTGCGGCGCGGCATGAGCGGCAACTCCTGGCGCAACAGCTCGCGCGACATTTCCTTCTGCCGGCAGCCGTCCTCGAGGTCGAAGATCAAGGTGTGGGACGGCGTGCCCCAGGCGTGTTTCTTGAACCGCAGCGCAGCCTGCTCGAGGTCCTCGTACAGGCCGAGCGCCGGGGCGTACTTGACCGGCGGGTAATAAATCTGGATGCCCGGCCAGTAGTCGCCGAGGATGTCGGACGACGGGGCGAGGCCGGTGTGGGGCAGGGATTCGGCGGCGGCGTGCAGCATGGGGTTCTCCTACGCAATCGGCTTCCACGTTACACCGGATGCTGCGGCGCGTCAATAAGTCTTATAAAAGACATAAGACAACTTTTCCGACGTTGCGCGACGCCTGCGTCAGGCTGGCGTAAGTGTTTGCCGGTACAGTGTTTTTTCGCATGCCTGGGGGGCGGGGCCGGGTTTTTCCGGTGACGCGCCCGGCCGGAAATGCGCTAAATTCGGTCGCCTTGGGTCGACCACCGCGCCGGGACCCGGCACTTTTCGAGGAGGTTGTTCATGTCTGGCATTGAATCCGTCTCGCACGAAAACCGCATCTTCCATCCGCCGGAGGCCCTGGTGAAAGGCGCCGCGATCTCGGGCATGGCGGCCTACGAGGCCCTGGTGGCCGAAGCCGCGCGTGATGAGTCCGGTTTCTGGGCGCGCCTGGCGCGCGAGAACCTGGCCTGGCACAAGCCGTTCACGCAGGTGCTGGACGAATCGAAGGCGCCGTTCTTCCGCTGGTTCCACGACGGCCAGCTCAACGCCTCGTACAACTGCCTGGATCGGAACCTCGCCGCCCATGGAGACAAGACCGCCATCATCTTCGAGGCCGACGACGGCGCGGTGACGACCATCACCTACCGCGCGCTGCACCAGCGCGTGTGCCGGTTTGCCAACGCCCTGAAGGCGCAGGGCATCCGGAAAGGCGACCGCGTCATCATCTACATCCCGATGTCGATCGAGGGCGTGATCGCGATGCAGGCCTGCGCGCGCATCGGTGCCACGCATTCGGTGGTGTTCGGCGGGTTCTCCGCCAAGTCGCTGCAGGAACGCATCATCGATGCCGGCGCCATCGCGGTCATCACCGCCGACGAGCAAGTGCGCGGCGGCAAGGCGCTGCCGATCAAGAACATCGTCGACGAGGCGCTGGCGATGGGCGGCTGCGAACACATGAAGACCTGCATCGTCTACAAGCGCACCGGCGGCGCGATCCAGATGGCCGCCGGGCGCGACCTGTGGTGGCACGACCTCGAGCCCGTCCAGTCGGACGTGTGCGAGCCCGAGTGGGTGGATGCCGAACATCCGCTGTTCATCCTCTACACCTCGGGGTCCACCGGCAAGCCGAAGGGCATCCAGCATTCCACCGGCGGGTACCTGCTGTGGGCGCACCTGACGATGAAGTGGACCTTCGACAACAAGCCCTCGGACATCTTCTGGTGCACCGCGGACATCGGCTGGGTCACCGGCCACTCGTATGTGGCCTACGGCCCGCTGTCGATGGGGGCCACCGAGATCGTGTTCGAGGGCGTTCCGGTGTACCCGAATGCGGGCCGCTTCTGGGACATGATCCAGAAACACAAGGTCACCGTGTTCTACACCGCACCGACGGCGATCCGCTCGCTCATCAAGGCCAGCGAGGTCGACCCGAAGGCGCACCCGCGCAACTTCGACCTCACGTCGCTGCGCATCCTCGGGTCGGTTGGCGAGCCGATCAATCCGGAAGCGTGGATGTGGTACTACGAGAACGTCGGCGGATCGCGCTGCCCGATCGTCGATACTTTCTGGCAGACCGAAACCGGCGGGCACATGATCACGCCGCTGCCGGGCGTGACGCCGTTGAAGCCCGGGTCCTGCACCCTGCCGCTGCCCGGCATCCAGGCCGCCATCGTCGATGAGACCGGACACGACCTGCCCAACGGCCAGGGCGGCATCCTGGTCGTCAAGCGACCCTGGCCGTCGATGCTGCGTACCATCTGGGGCGATCCCGAGCGTTTCAAGAAGACCTATTTTCCCGAGGAGCTGGGCGGCAAGCTGTACTTGGCCGGCGACGGCTCGGTGCGGGATGTCGAGCGCGGCTACTTCACCATCATGGGCCGCATCGATGACGTGCTGAATGTGTCGGGTCACCGGCTGGGGACGATGGAGATCGAATCCGCGCTGGTGTCCAACTCGAAACTGGTGGCCGAGGCCGCCGTGGTGGGCCGCCCGGACGACATGACCGGCGAGGCGGTGTGCGCCTTCGTGGTGCTCAAGGGCGCGCGTCCCACTGGCGACGATGCACAAAAGATCGCCAAGGAATTGCGCGACTGGGTGGCCAAGGAAATCGGCCCGATCGCCAAGCCGAAGGACATCCGCTTCGGCGACAACCTGCCCAAGACGCGCTCCGGCAAGATCATGCGGCGCCTGCTGCGGTCGATCGCCAAGGGTGAGGAGATCAAGCAGGACACCTCCACCCTGGAAAACCCGGCCATCCTGGAGCAGCTGAAACAGAACGTGTAGTTGCAAACGCCTCACGCAGTCGACTCGCGTGCCTGGGTTTCTTGGGGTACTCCCGAGAACCGTAGCGAGCGGCCAAAGTTCGCGTCACGTGAGCGGGGGTTTCGCGAAGCACTGCATCGCGCCCGCGAGCGCCAGAGGCCGATGCAGCGGCCGAGGAATAGCGGACACCTACCCAGTGTACGGCGACGCATTTGACAAACCCGGGAGGCGCGAAATTTGGCCGCGCAGCAGGTTCTTGGAAGTACCCCTTGATGAAACTCAAGCAGGGGCGCGGTGCTTGAGGCAATATGGGCCCAGACACCGCACCGACCAAGGACTTTCGTGTCCTCACCCTCCCCAACGCTGATCAGCACCACGATCGACGACCTGAAACGCCACGCGCCGTTCGACGCGATGGCGCGCGCGCACCTGGCGGACATCGCCACGGCCTGCGAGCTGGTCTATGCTGCGGAGGGCGAATGCGTACTGTCGCCTGCCGACGGACCGGCCCGGCACCTGTACGTCGTGCAGCGCGGGGAGATCACCGGCGGGGGGCAGGGGCCTGCCACAGACCGGCGCGTGGTCCTGACCGAGGGCGAGTGCTTTCCGGTCTGGGCCCTGATCTCGCGCCGCCCGGTGACGCTGCAGTATGCAGCGACCAAGGACACCTTCCTGTACCGTGTGCCGCTCGACGCGTTCGAGCACGCGATGGACGTGTCGCGCCCGTTCCGCGAATTCGCCACGCGGCGGCTGGCCGTGCTGGTCGAGCAATCACAGCGCGCGATGCAGACGCAGTATTCGTCGCGCATGGCCGACGTGCGCAACCTGTCCCGCTCGCTGGGGTCGCTGCTGCGCCGTGCACCCGTCACGGTGGCGCCGGCCACGCCGTTGCGCGCGGTGCTGTCCACCATGAAGGCGGAGCGCATCGGCTCGGTGGTGGTGACCGGCGAAGCGGGCGAACCGCTGGGCATTTTCACTGAGCGCGACGTACTCGATCGCGTGGCGCTGGCGCAGGTGTCGCTGGACACGCCGGTCGAGCAGGTCATGACGCGCGCGCCATTCGCCTTGCCGGTACACGCCGACGTGTTCGAGGCCGCGCAGGCCATGGCGCGCCAGCGGTTCCGCCATGTGCTGGTGACCGATGCGGGCCGGCTTGCCGGCGTGGTCTCCGAGCGCGACCTGTTCGCCCTGCAGCGCCTCACCGTCGGCGAGGTGGCCAAGGCCATCGAGCAGGCGGCGACGCCGGAGGCGCTCGCGCTGGCGGCGGCGACGGTGCGCCAATTCGCCAGCGCCCTGCTTGCCCAGGGGGTGGCCTCGACCCAGTTGACGCACTTCGTGACCATCCTCAACGATGCCATTGCCGAACGCGCCCTATCGCTCAGCGGCTTCGAGTCCGGCGAGTCCGGCTGGTGCTGGATCGCGCTGGGGTCCGAGGGGCGCATGGAACAGACGCTGTCCACCGACCAGGACAACGCGCTCATCTTCGAGCCGCCGCCCGGCATGCCGCTGGCGGTGGCGCGCGAGTTCTGGCTGGTGCGCGCCCAACGCGCCAATCGCATCCTCGACCAGTGCGGCTTTCCGCTCTGCAAGGGACAGATCATGGCCGGCAACCCCAAGTGGTGCATGACGCCGGGCGAATGGCGCGACACCTTCCTCGGCTGGATGCGCGGCGGGCATGGCGAGGCGCTGCTGAACGCCGCCATCTTTTTCGACTTTCGCCCGCTGGCCGGCGCGCGCCCGCTGGCCGAGGCGCTGCGCATGTGGTTGGCGGAGCATGCGCCGGCGCATGCGCTGTTCCTGCGCCAGATGGCGCAGAACGCGTTGAAGGTCAAGCCGCCGCTGGGGCTGATCCGCGACTTCGTAGTCGACGACCGCGACGTGCCGGGCACGCTCGACTTGAAGCAGTACGGCGCGCGGCCGTTCATCGATGCCGCACGCGTGTACGCCCTGCAGGCGGGTGCCACGGCGACCAACACCGCGGATCGCATCCGGCAGGTCGCGGCAGCGCTGCGCATGTCCGAGGACGAATCCGGTGCGCTGGTGGATGCGTTTTCGTTCGTGCAACTGCTGCGCTTGCGCAGCCAGGAGCCGGGCGAGGGCGGTCCGGCGTTGCCGCCCAATCGCGTGGACCCGGAGACCCTCAACGAACTCGACCGGCGCATCCTGAAGGAATCGATGCGCCAGGCGCGCAAGTTCCAGAGCCGCCTGGACCTGGATTTCCAGTCGTGAGTCCGCCATGAGCCTCAATTGGCGGCGCTGGCTGGGTCGCTCGGCAACGCAGGCTCCAGACCTTCTGCGGGCGCGCTGGGTGGTGGTCGACGTGGAATCCAGCGGGCTGGACGTGCGTCGCGATCGCCTGCTGGCCATTGGGGCGGTGGGCGTCACCGGCGGTTGCCTCGCCCCGCGCGACAGTTTCGAGGCGGTGCTGCGGCAGGACGAAGCCAGCCGGCCGGACAACATCCTGGTGCACCGCATCACCGGCACCGAGCAGCGCACCGGGCAGGACGCGGGGCCGGCGCTCGATGCCTTCCTGGACTTTGCGCAGCAGGCGGGCACCGCCGGTTTCGTGGGATTCCACGCCGCGTTCGACGAGGCGATGATCCGGCGCACCCTGCAGGCGCAGCATCGCGCATGGCCTTCCCGCCTGCCGTTCCTCGACCTGGCCGAACTGGCGCCCGCACTGTTGCCCGGCCTTCTGCCCGCGAAGGCCCCATTGGACGACTGGCTGCGGCATTTCCGCATCGTCATTGCGCGCCGTCACCATGCGGTGGCCGACGCCCTGGGGACGGCGCAATTGTTCCTGCACCTGCGCGCACTCGCACTGCGGCAGGGCTTGCAGACGCCGGGCGCCTTGTTTGCGCAGGCGCATGCGCAGCGTTGGCTCGCGCGCGGCGGCTGACGCCGGGCCGGGTGTCCGGCCGGAGTTGACAACTTCCCGCCTGCCGCCTTAAAAGGGACGCCGCGCCCCTTCCACCGGGCGCTACCCGCCACCGGCCCCCCGACCATGTCCCAATACACCGGCCGTACCCCGCGCCTGATCGCCGTCCTGCTCCTCGGCGTGGCGTTGTTCAACTTCCCGCTGCTCGCGGTGTTCAATGTCAAGGCCGTGCTGTGGGGCATTCCCGTGCTGTACCTGTATTTGTTCGGCGCCTGGGCCGCGCTGATCGGCCTGGTGTACTGGGTCGCGCAGCGGCGCACCACGCCGCGCGACTGACACCGTCCCATGCTGTCCGGCTTCTCCATCGTCGCCGTCTCGTTTGGCTACATCGGCCTGCTGTTCGCCGTCGCCTGGTACGCGGACCGGCGCGCCGACCAGGGGCGTTCGCTGATCGCGAGCCCGTACGTGTACGCGCTTTCGCTGGGGGTGTATGCCACCGCATGGACCTTTTACGGCAGCGTGGGACGCGCCGCGCAAGACGGCGTCGGGTTCCTTCCCATCTACCTCGGGCCGACGCTCATGATGGTGCTGGCCTGGTTCGTGGTGCGCAAGATCATCCGCATCTCGAAGACCAACCGCATCACCTCGCTGGCCGATTTTGTCGCCTCGCGCTACGGCAAGAGTGCGCTGCTGGGCGGACTGGTCACGCTGATCGCGGTGGTCGGCATCCTGCCGTACATTTCGCTGCAGCTGAAGGCCATCTCGACCAGCTTCCACATCCTGCTGCAGTACCCGGACATCGTGATGCCGGAGCGCGCGCGGGAAGTGGGCATCTTCAACGACACGGCGTTCTACATCGCCATCATCCTGGCCGGGTTCACCATCGCCTTCGGCACGCGCCAGCTCGACGTCTCCGAGCGCCACGAGGGCATGGTGGCGGCGATCGCGTTCGAATCGGTGGTCAAGCTGGTCGCATTCGTGGCGGTGGGCGTGTTCGTGACCTTTTTCATGTTCGACGGGCCGGGCGACATCTTCTCGCGCGCGGCCGCTGTGCCGTCGATGGAGAAGCTGTTTGCCCCGTTCGAGCAAGCCAACAGCAGCTACATGAACTGGGCCTGG
>JAEUMZ010000073.1 GCA_016790765.1 Betaproteobacteria bacterium | reverse complement strand
GCAGCTCAAGGTGGTGACGAGAAGGAAGCCCAGCGCGGAGGAGCTCAACGACCTCGTGTTCGCCTTCCGTGTCGCCAAGTTTGTGAAGTCCAACGCCATCGTGTTCTGCCGCCACGGCATGACCCTGGGCATCGGCGCCGGCCAGATGAGCCGCGTGGACTCCACCAAGATCGCCGCCATCAAGGCCAAGAACGCGGGCTTGTCACTGAAAGGATCGGTAGCGGCCAGCGACGCGTTCTTCCCGTTTCGCGACGGGTTGGATGTGATCGCGCAAGCGGGTGCGTCGGCCGTCATTCAACCCGGCGGGTCGATGCGCGATGAGGAAGTGATCGCGGCGGCGGATGAGCAGGGGGTGGCGATGGTCATGACGGGCATGCGGCACTTCCGCCACTAAATACCCCATCTCGCTACTGCGCTTGGCATGGCGTCGTTGCTCAGGGGCTCACAATCCTCGTGTATGTTCAATACACTCCGGTTGTTCGCCCCTTCGCGCCTAGCCCTGCCGGCGCTCGCTACGCGATCTGGGGCATTTAGACCGATAAAGGGTTGTTGAATTGCCTCACGCCAAGAAAGTCATCCTGGTTTTGGAGAGTGGATCGGTCCTCAATCGAGATCATCTTCTCAACGAATTGTTTGAAGATCGCATCGAACTGTTCTGTGCTGTAGGGAAGGACGCGGCAGAGTGGGAAGACCTCATGGACTGGGTTTGCGTTGAGGCGGAAGTTGAGAAGGGAATCGACCATCTTGTCTTGACGACTAGTCATGAGACCGGTTCGCTGGATGACGTTGTTGAGCTAGCACACCAGATTTCAGTACCAAGCGGAGAACAAGAAGTTGAAATTATTCGAGTCTAAAGCGTGAAACTCCTCATCATCGGCTCCGGTGGCCGCGAACATGCCCTGGCCTGGCGCCTGGTGCAAAACCCGCATGTGCAATGCGTCTATGTCGCCCCCGGCAATGCCGGCACGGCGCATGAGGATGGCCTGGTCAACATCAACCTCACCGCCATCCCCGATCTGGTGAAGTTCGCGCAGGACGAGAAGATCCACCTCACGGTGGTCGGACCTGAGGCGCCGTTGGCGGCGGGCGTGGTGGATGCGTTCCAGGCGGCGGGGCAGCGCATCTTCGGGCCGACGCAGAAGGCTGCGCAGCTGGAGTCGTCCAAGGATTTCGCCAAGCAGTTCATGGTGCGCCACGGCATTCCGACGGCGAAGTTCGCGACCTTCACCAAGGCCGCCGATGCGCGTGCCTATGTCGAGAAGGAAGGCGCGCCCATCGTCATCAAGGCAGACGGCCTGGCTGCGGGCAAGGGCGTGGTGGTGGCCATGACGCTCGACGAGGCGCGCAGTGCCATCGACGCCATGTTCGCCGGCAGCATGGGCGGTGCAGGGCACAGGGTGGTGATCGAAGAATTCATGCAAGGCGAGGAGGCGAGCTTCATCTGCCTCTGCGACGGCGCACACGCGCTGCCGTTCGCGTCCTCGCAGGACCACAAGCGCATCTTCGATGGCGATGCGGGGCCGAACACCGGGGGCATGGGCGCCTATTCACCCGCACCGGTGGTCACGCCCGAGGTGCACGCGCGCGCCATGCGCGAGGTGATCCTGCCGACTTTGAAGGGCATGGCGGCCGAAGGCATGCCCTTCACCGGGTTTCTCTACGCAGGGCTGATGATCGACGCTGACGGCAGGCCGCGCGTGGTCGAGTTCAATGCGCGCATGGGCGATCCGGAAACGCAGCCGATCATGATGCGGCTCAAAACCGACTTCCTCACCTTGGTCGAGCACGCGCTCGATGGCAAGCTCGACCGCATCGACGCCGAATGGGACCGCCGCGCCGCGCTGGGCGTGGTGATGGCGGCGGCCGGCTATCCGGAGGCGCCGCGCAAGGGCGACGCCATCACCGGGTTGCCGGCGCCCACCGAGGACCAGCGTGTGTTCCACGCCGGCACGGTGGAACAGGACGGCACCCCCGTCACCTCAGGTGGCCGCGTGCTCTGCGTCACCGCGCTGGGCGACACGGTGAAGAACGCCCGCGACCGCGCCTACCAGTTCCTCGAGCCGATCCGTTTCGAAGGCATGCAGTTCCGCAAGGACATCGGCCACCGCGCCATCGGGCGGCGCTAGCCTGCCCAATTCCGGCATTTCGACTTCAAAGTCAAGGACTGGCGGGCGTTTCCAGCCTCTTTCGGCCCAAACGCCGCACCAGTGCTTGAGTTTGGTGTGTGTTGGCCATGAAAACCTTGAAACACAGAGGGTACAGAGTCGATTGAGAACACAGAGAAGCTCTAGGGCCTTTCTCCGTGTACTCTGTGTTCTCTGTGGTTCAAGATTTTCCGGCGCACACTCTTGCACCCAATTCAAACTTGCGTGAATAGCGAGCGACATGAACCCCACCGACGTCAAGACCTATCTCCTCGGCCTGCAACAGCGCATCGTGTCGAAGCTGGAATCGCTCGACGGCAAGCCGTTTCTCGCCGATGAATGGCAGCGACCCGAGGGCGGGGGCGGGCTGTCGCGTATCCTCGAGGGCGGCCACCTGTTCGAGCGTGCCGGCGTGCTGTTCTCGCACGTGATGGGCAAGAGCCTGCCGCCGTCGGCGGCCGCGAATCGTCCCGAGATCGCCGGCCGCGCGTGGGAGGCGATGGGCGTCTCGCTGGTGCTGCACCCGAACAATCCGTTCGTACCGACGGTGCACATGAATGTGCGCTTCTTTATCGCGCGCTCCACGATAGACGGGGAACACGACAGCTTCTGGTTCGGCGGCGGCATGGATTTGACGCCCTACTATGGCTTCGAGGAGGACTGCGTCCACTTCCACCGCGTCAACAAGGCCGCGCTCGATCCCTTCGGCGCCGACTACTACCCGCACTTCAAGAAGTGGTGCGACGAATATTTCTACCTGAAGCACCGCCAGGAGCCGCGCGGCATCGGCGGCGTGTTCTTCGACGACTTCCACCACCCCGGTTTCGACCAGTCCTTCGCCATGAAGCAGGCAGTGGGCAACGCCTTCCTCGACGCCTATGTGCCGATCGTCGAGCGCCGCCGCGACATCGAGTTCGGCGCACGCGAGCGCGACTGGCAGCTTTACCGCCGCGGCCGCTACGTCGAGTTCAACCTGGTCTGGGACCGCGGCACCCACTTCGGCCTGCAATCGGGCGGGCGCACCGAATCCATCCTGGCCTCCATGCCGCCGCATGCCACCTGGCGCTACAACTGGGTGCCGGAGAAGGGGACGCGGGAGGCGGAGTTGCTGGAGAAGTACTTGGTGGGGCGTGATTGGGCTTAGAGGGACTTCGCGTTTTCCCCGGCAAGCTCGGCAGTTCTTTGTCTAGCTATGAGTCCAAATACGCCACCCGCACCGGCTCCGCCCCATAGGTCTTCTCCAGCCTGCGCACGATGAAGTGCCCGCGCGCCATGTCCTGGAAGTGGCCGATGAACAGGGTGTTGATGAGTGCGCCCGTGGCGGCACCGAGGATGGGGATGGCTTGCGCAGCGGCTTTCTCGCTCACCACGATGCCGAAGCGCGCGCTGATGATGGAGATCAGGCGCACCAGCGCCGGGGCGCCGGTCTTGGCGAAGCCCTTTTCGGCGAGGAACTTGGAGGCTTCCGACACGGCGCTCGCCATCGCAGCGCGCGCAGCGAAGTAGCCGGACTCGGCTGCGTTGTCGCGGTCGGTGCGTTCACTGCCCAAGGCAAACACGGTGAGGCACGCGAGCTTGGTGTCGATGTACTGGATGTTCTCGCCCTCGCTCTTGGCGATGTCGGCGATCGAGCGCAGCATGATGGTGGTCGACACCGGCAGTTCAATCGTGAGCGCCATCAGCCCGAAGGCACCGCCCACTGCGCCGCTGGTGGCGGCGGCGATCTTGTGCATTCGGTTCTGCGCCGGTTTCTTCGCATCGCCCAGCGATTGCACGGCCACTTCCAGCGCCTTCATCATCGCGGCTTCGGACGCCTTGTGGATGCCCTGCTGCACGGGCTTGGGCAAGAGGGCAACACTTTTCTCCAGGGGCGAGCCGATGGCCGCGGAAATCTTGGCCGCGAGTCCGGGGTTTTCCAGCAGCGCCTTGGCGCGCTTCAGGTCGGCGAGGTCGGATTTGGAGAGTGAGTTCATGTTGACCTTGGTGATTCATCAACCGCCCCCTCTCCCCAACCCCTCCCCCGCGAGGGGGGAGGGGCTTATCCTCCCTCTCCCCTGGCGGGAGAGGGATCGAGGGAGAGGGGGATTCCAGAGGCGCTAAGCCACGGGTACTTTATGCAGTCTCCCCCAAATACGCCTCGCGCACTTTCGGGTCGTCGAGCAGGGATTTCGATTCCCCCTCTAACGTAATCAATCCACCGTCCATCACATACCCGCGATGACTGATGGACAGCGCGAGCCGCGCGTTCTGTTCGATGAGCAGGATGGTCACGCCGCGCTTGGCAACCTCCTTCACCACTTCGAAGATCTTCTGCACCATGATGGGGGCGAGGCCCATCGAGGGTTCGTCGAGCAGAAGGAGCTTCGGCTTGGCCATCAGCGCTCGGGAAATGGCCAGCATCTGCTGTTCGCCGCCGGAGAGCGTGCCCGCGGTCTGCTTGGCGCGCTCCTTAAGGCGCGGAAACAGCGCGAACTTCTCCTCGATGTCGGCGGCGATGCCGTCGCGGTCGGTTCTCGAATAGGCCCCCATCGCGAGGTTTTCCTCGATGGTCAATGCCGGAAACACGCCGCGTCCTTCCGGCACCAGCACCAGGCCCCGGCGTGCAATCTCAAAGGAAGGCAGGGTGCGGATGTCCTGTCCGTCATAGCGGATGTCGCCGGCGCCGGCGTGGTGCAAGCCGGAAATGGCCTTCAGCGTGGTGCTTTTGCCCGCGCCATTGGCGCCGATGAGCGTCACCAGTTCGCCCGCATCCACGTGCAGCGAAATGCCCTTCACGGCCTGGATGCCGCCGTAGGCGACTTGCACGTTGGCGAGCGACAGCAGGCTCATGCGGCCACCTCGGCCACCGCTTCAGCACCCAGGTAGGCCTCGATCACCTTCGGATTGCGCTGCACCTCCTGCGGCAGGCCCTCGGCGATCTTCTTGCCGTAATCGAGCACGGCAATCTTTTCGCACAGGCCCATCACCAGCTTTACGTCGTGCTCAATGAGCAACACCGTGATGCCCAGCTTTCGAATGGAGACGATCAGTTCGCGCAGTCCGAGTTTCTCGGTCGCGTTCATCCCGGCGGCGGGTTCATCGAGCGCCAGCACCTTGGGGTCGGTGGCCAGCGCGCGCGCGATCTCGAGGCGCCGCTGATCGCCATAGGACAAGTGCTTGGCGACATCGTTGGCGCGCGCATCGAGTCCAACGAATTGCAGCAGCTCGTGCGCGCGACGCTCGATCGCGGCCTCCTCGGCACGCGTCGCGGCATTGCGCGAAATGGCGCCCCACACGCCGGCACGGGTTCGCACGTGGCGGCCGATCATCACGTTCTCGATGGCCGACAGGTTGGCAAACAGGCGGATGTTCTGGAACGTGCGCGCGATCCCCAGCGCGGCGATGCGGTCCGGCGTGAGCTTTTGCATCGGCGCGCCGCGGAACGTGAAGGTGCCCTCGTCGTGCACATACAGGCCGGTGAGCACGTTGAACATCGTGGTCTTGCCCGCGCCGTTGGGGCCGATGAGGCCGAAGATCGAGCCTTCCTCCACGGCGAAGCTCACCTCGGACAAGGCCGTGAGGCCGCCGAAGCGCTTGGTGACGTTGCGGATTTCAAGGATGGCGGCCATGGTCACTCCTCGTCCTTGCGGGCCAGCTCGCGCTGGCGGATCGCGGACGGCAGCAGGCCGGCCGGCCGGTAGAGCATCATCACCACCATCGCCAGGCCGAACAACAGCATGCGCAGCACCTCGGCCTCGATGATCTGCCTGCCGAACAGGGCGTTCTGCGCCGGGGTCACGGTGTAGCGCAGCAGTTCAGGCACGAAGGAAAGCAGCACCGCGCCCAGCACCACGCCCCAGATGTTGCCCATGCCGCCCAGCACCACCATGGCCAGCACCATCACTGATTCGGTGAGCACGAAGCTCTCCGGGCTGATGAAGCCCTGGATGGCCGAGAACATGCCGCCGGCGATGCCGCCGAACGAGGCGCCCATTGCAAACGCCAGCAGTTTCATGCGGGTGGTGTTGATGCCCATGGCGCGCGCCGCCATTTCATCTTCGCGGATCGCTTCCCAGGCACGGCCGATGCGCGAGTTCTGCAGGCGGAAATTGATCACGATGACGATCAGCAGCACGGCCAGTAGGAAGAAGTAGTACTTGATGGTGCCGGAGAGCATGAATTCGCCGATGCGCGTGGCGTTGCCGAAGTCGAGGCCCATGAACTTGACCGGGTCGATGGTCGTGATGCCCTTCGGCCCGTTGGTGATGTTGATCGGCTCCGAGAGGTTGTTCATGAAAATGCGGATGATCTCGCCGAAGCCGAGCGTGACGATGGCGAGGTAATCGCCGCGCAGCTTCAGGGTCGGCGCGCCCAGCAGCACGCCGAAGATGCACGCCACGAAGGCGCCGATCGGCAGGATCATCCACCACGGCAGGTGCAACCCGAAATGCGGCGAAGCCAGCAGCGCATACACGTACGCGCCGACCGCATAGAAGGCGATGTAGCCCAGGTCCAGCAGCCCCGCGAACCCGACCACGATGTTGAGTCCCAGCGAGAGCAGGATGAACAAGATCGCAAAGTTGGTGATCCGCACCCACGCCGTCCCCGCCTGCGCCAGCACGAAGGGCAGGGCGACGAGGGCGATGGCGATCAAGGCCACGCCGATCCACTTCAGCTTTGGATTTGCAGAGTTGATCATGTGGAGGAAAACTTTCCGCCGATGAACGCCGATGAGGCGCCGATGGACGCCGAAAGGTCAAAAGCCATGGACGACTCGCTTCGTTTCGAGTTTTGCGCGACCAAAGTTGAGCAGCAGGCAAACAGAGATACCCGAAGCCTTCAAGTAATTGAGGCATTGTGCGGTGTGTGCGGTAGCCAAGGCATCCAGTGCCTTCACTTCAACGAGGATCTTTCCAGCGACCACCATGTCGGCCGCGTAATGCCCAACGAGCTGGCCTTTGAAACGGATATCGAAAGGGACTTGAGTCTCGACCTCGTGTCCGATCGAAGCCAACTCGATGCGCAGGGCGTTCTCATACACCTTTTCAAGGAAGCCGAATCCCAATTCCAAACTGACGCGGTGGGCCGCGCCAATGATGGTATGAGTCAAGGCATCCAATGACTTTCGTTTTTCATCGGCGTCCATCGGCGCCTCATCGGCGTTCATCGGCGGAGAGTATTTGGTCGTCTCAAGCACGATCCCCCACCCTTTCCCCCAGCAGGCCCGAGGGCTTGAACACCAGGACCAGGATCAGCACGATGAACGCGTACACGTCCTTGTAGTTGCTGCCGAACAGGCTGCCGTTGGCGTTGCTTTCACAGAGGTTTGCGAAGCCCGGCAGGAAGGAATTGAGGAAGCACACGTTGGTGAGGTCGCCCATGTAGCCGGCACCGAAAGCCTCGATGAGGCCGATGAGGATGCCGCCCAGCACGGCGCCCCCCAGGTTGCCGATGCCGCCCAGCACCGCGGCGGAGAAGGCCTTCAAGCCGAGGATGAAACCCATCGTGTAATTGGCGATGCCGTAGTAGGTGCCGACCATTACACCGGCGATCGCGCCCAGGGCCGCGCCGACCATGAAGGTGAACGAGATCACCTGGTTGATGTTGATGCCCATGAGGCCCGCCACCTGCGGGTTCTGCGAGGTGGCGCGCATGGCGATGCCCATGCGCGTCTTGTACACCAGCGCCAGCAGGGCCGCCATCATGGCGATGGAGGTCAGGATGATGCCGACCTGCACGTTGGTGATGGTGGCGCTGGTCTCGCTGGAGCCGAGGTGATAGGTGGTGAGCGGGATCAGCTGCGGAAACGACAGGTTGTTGCGCGACCAGATGATCAGCGCCACATGCTGCAGGATCATCGAGATGCCGATCGCAGTGATCAGCGGCGCCAGCCGCGGTGCGCGCCGCAAGGGACGATAGGCCACGCGCTCCATCGAATAGCCCACCGCCATGCACACCGGCACCGCGGCGAACACCGCCAACGCCACGATGAACACCGGCGGCAGGCCGGAGGCGGCCAGCATCGTCAACACCGTGTACGCCACCATCGCCCCGATCATCACCACTTCGCCATGCGCGAAATTGATGAGCTGGATGATGCCGTACACCATCGTGTAGCCCAGCGCCACGACGGCATACACGCACCCGAGCGTGAGGCCGTTGATCAATTGTTGGATGAAGGTGTCCAAGGGTCCCCTGCTTCTTGTACAAGTCGTCCCCGCGCAAGCGGGGACCTCTAACTCTATCTTTTTTCGACTTCTTGTCCCCACCCGACCGAAATGGGGCAATCCCGCGATGCGTGCGGCCAAAAAAAACGGCACCCGAAGGTGCCGTCTTCCTTGATGCGTACCGATTACTTCTTCGGTGCTTCCGCGGGCTTGGCGTCCTTGGCAGGCGCTGCAGCTGGCGCCGCGGCGGGTGCAGCAGCGGGAGCTGCGGCGGGCTGTGCCGGCTGCGGCAGGTTGAACTTGGTCGATACCCCGCCCTTGATCACGGCCTCGGGCACCACCTTGCCGTCCTTCAACTTGAAAATCGTGATCTCGGCATCCTTGCGGTCGCCCTTGGCATCGAACTCCACCTTGCCGGTGGCGCCGGTGAAGGACACGTTGTAGATCTCCGGGCCGAATTTGGCCGGGTCCGCGGAGCCGGCCTTTTTCATCGCTTCCAGCACGGCGCGCGTGGCGTCGTAGGTGTACGGAGAATACTGCTTGATCTCGCCATACTTGGCGGTAAACGACTTGATGAACTCCTGGCTGGCCGCTTCGCGCGGCAGGCCGGCTTGCGAGCACACCAGGCCTTCGGCCGCGGCACCCGCGAGCTTGCCCATTTCATCCGTGCAGGCGCCATCGCCGAACACGAACACGGCTTTGATGCCCAGTTCACGCGCCTGCTTGATCATCGGTCCGCCGGTCTGGTCCATGCCGCCATGGAAGATCACGTCCGGATTCTTGGCTTTGATCTTGGTGAGGATGGCCTTGAAGTCGGTGTCGGTGTCGGTCGTGGTGTGCTTGTCGACCACGGCCACCTTGTCGGCCTTCAGTTTCTTCTCGACTTCCGTACGCAATCCTTCACCATATGCAGTCTTGTCGTCGATCAGCGCCACTTTCTTGGCCTTCAGTTCGCTGGCAATGTAGGTGGCCAGTGCCGGACCCTGCTGGTCATCGCGGCCGACGGTGCGGAACACGCCCTTCAGGCCGCGTTCGGTCACAGCCGGGTTGGTGGCGGAGCCGGAAATGAGCGGAATGCCGGCCTTGCTGGTGATCTCGGAGGACGGGATCGTCACGCCGGAATTGAGGTGCCCGATGACCGCTGCGACCTTGGCATCAACCACTTTCTGCGCCACCGTGGTGCCGACCTTCGGGTCGCCTTCGTCGTCTTCGCCCATGATCACGAAATTGGCGACCTTGCCATCGAGCTTCATCTTGGCGGCGTTGGCTTCGTCCAGCGCCAGGCGTACGCCGTTTTCATTGTCCTTGCCCAGGTGCGGGGTCTTCTTGGTCAACGGCGCGATCGAGGCAATCTTGACCGTCACGGTCGGCTCGGCGGGGGCTGCCGGCGCTGCGGCCTTCGGTACTTCCTTCTTGCCGCAGGCGGCCAGCGTGACCAGGCCGGCGGACATCAGGGCGGTAACAAGGACTTTGGTGGACGATTTCATCGAATCAACTCCTGGAATCGGGGGTGGGAGACGGGGGGTGGAGAGTCAGGGAACCCGGTACGCCGGCGGGCGGCCCGGAAAAACCGCCCATTATGGGAATGCGCCTCTGGCGTTGTCAAACAAAAAGCAGGCGCAACACCGAATGAAAACCACCAATGAAAACGGGCCGGAATTTCCGGCCCGTTCATGGGGATATTGGCGCGCGGCCGATGGAATCCCTACTTGACCGACAGCACCCACTTCACCAGCTTCTTGATGTCCTCGTCCGGCACGGCGCCATTGGGCGGCATCGGCACCGGGCCCCACACGCCCATGCTGCCCTTTTTCACCTTGTCGAACAGGGCGGCCTCGGCCTTCTTGTCGTTCTTGTATTTTGCGGCGACGTCCTTGTAGGCGGGGCCCACGAGCTTGGCATCGACCTTGTGGCAGGCCGTGCAGTTGTGCTTCTTGGCAAGCGCCTCGTCGGCCTGGGCGTGGCCGGCGAAGGCCAGTGCGGCGGCGAGCGCCAGGGTGGTGCGTTTCATGCGAGTTCTCCTGTGGGGGTCGGGTGGGAATCAGCCGGGCAGCACTATAGGGGCATTCAGTGCCGCCTGCAATTGGGTCAAGTCCGCGATGGCGGGTAAACACGCAACGCCCTGGCACAAATAGGCGTTGACCCGCTCCCCGACGGGCCGGCGCAGCGGCTCGGGCACCGATGCTCCGCGGCCCGGGGTCACCACCATCAGGTCCGGCCGGTATGGGGCGGCAAGGGCGCGGCGCCAAGCCTCGATGTCGCCCTCCGGCCCAGTGAGGATGAGCATGCGCGGCGGCGCAAAGTGCTCCTCGAGCGCCATCAGCAAGGACCCGTGGCCGGCGGGCCGGGCGCGCAGCGCGCCGGAAAACGCGTGCAATGCCGCCTCGGCGGATTCGATCCAGCGCGCATCCCCGGTCCAGTGCGCAAGGCGCTGCAAGGCGATGGCCGCCACGCCGTTGCCCGAGGGTGTGGCGTTGTCGAACGAGGGCTTGGTGCGGTCGATGAGCTGTTCGTGGTCGTGCGACGTGAAATGAAACCCGCCGGCCTCCGGGTCCTCGAAGCGCTCGAGCAGCACCTCGGCAAGCGCGCACGCAAACGCGAACTCCCCGGCATCGAAATCGGCTTCCGCCACCGCCAGGATCGCCTTGAGCAGGAAGGCGTAGTCATCGAGGTAGGCGTTGAGGCGGCTCACGCCGTCTTTGTGGGTCGCAAACAACCGGCGGTTCGGCGCATCCCACATCGATGCGCGGATGAACGTGAGCGACCGTCGCGCGGCCGCCAGCCAGTCCGGCCGCTCGAATGCGATCGCAGCGCGCGCCAGGCCCTCGATCATCAGTGCGTTCCAGCTCACCAGGATCTTGTCGTCGCGCCCGGGCCGGATGCGGGCCTCGCGCGCAGCAAACAATTTGGCGCGCGCCGACCCGATGCCGGCGTCCTCCGCGTGGTCGAGCGAGGTGGCGATCAAGTGCCAGGCCTCCCCTTCGAAATTCGGCGCTCGGTCGAGGCCCCAGTAGGGCGCGGCCAGGTCCCACTCCGCGGGCTTCAGCAAGGCGCGTACCTCGTCCTTCTGCCAAACGTAGAACTTGCCTTCGTGTCCCTCGGAATCGGCATCGATCGTGGAGTAGAAGCCGCCGGCGGGCGACTGCATTTCGCGCAACCCCCACTCCGCGGTCGCCACCGCACAACGCCGGAACAGGGCCTGCTGGCGCCCGTCGCGGGTGATGCGGTGCGCATCGCCCAACAGCCGGAGCAGCGGCCCGTTGTCGTAGAGCATCTTCTCGAAATGTGGAATGGCCCATTCCGCGTCCACCGAGTAGCGCGCAAAGCCGCCGCCGACCTGGTCGAACAGGCCGCCCCGGCACATCATCTCCAGCGTGTGGCAGGCCACGTGGCGCGCTTCATCATCGTGTTGCAGCGCCGCGCGGCGCAAGCAGAACTCGATCATTTCCGGGTGCGGGAATTTCGGCGCCTGGCCGAAGCCGCCCCAGTGCGGATCGAAGCTCGCGTGCATTTCACGCCAGCCCTGCTCGAGCGGCGCGCGGTCGAGCGCGCCGGCTGGAGGGGCGACAGCGTGCTGCGCCGCCAGGGCCTGCTGCAGCCGCCCGTTTTGGGCGCGAATCTCGTCCGGCTGCTCGCGGTGGTACTGCGCGACGCGCGTCAGGAGGTCACCGAAGCCCGGCAACCCGTAGCGTGCGGTCTTCGGAAAGTACGTCCCGCCGAAGAACGGCGTGGTGTCCGCGGTGAGGAACATGGTGAGCGGCCACCCGCCGTTGCGCTGCGTGAGCAGCGCGTGCGCGGTCTGGTAAATCTGGTCGAGGTCGGGCCGCTCCTCGCGGTCGACCTTGATGTTGACGAAATGCGCGTTCATGATCGCCGCGATGCCCTCGTCCTCGAACGATTCGTGCGCCATCACGTGGCACCAGTGGCAGGCCGAATAGCCGATGGAGAGCAGGATCGGCTTGCCGGTCGCGCGCGCCTCGGCGAGCGCCTCGGCGTCCCACTCGCGCCAGTGCACCGGGTTGTGCGCATGCTGCAGCAGGTAGGGCGAGGTGGATTGTGATAACTTGTTGGCCATCGCGTTTGTGTTTCCGGTTCAGGAGTCGACCATGCCATTCGTCATTCTGGGTGTCATCTTGCTGCTGATGTGGTTGCTGGACATCGGCCCGGTGGGTTCGTGGAAATGGTACTGGGTCCTGGCGCCGTTTGCAGTGGCCTTCATCTGGTGGGAGGCCATCGTGCCGCTGATCGGCTGGGACAAGCGCCAGGCGGCCCAGAAGATGCAGAAGGACCAGGAAGAAGCGCAGGCCTGGAAAAAGAAGACGCGCGGCTTCTGATCAGCCGCTCCGCGCGGCGAGCGCCGCCTCGATCGCCATTGCGACGGCCAGCACCCGGCTGTCGCCCATCGTTTCACCGATGACCATGAGGCCCACGGGGGCCGCGCCCGGTCCCTGGCAGGGCAGCGACACGGCCGGGCGGTCCAGCACGTTGAACGGCGCGCAGTTGCGCAGCAGCAGTCCATTGATGCAGAAGAACTCGGTGTCCGACGCGCCCAGCGCGTCCAATTGCGGCGCGATGATCGGCACGGTGGGCGCCAGCAGCGCGTCGTAGCGCGCCGTGGCGGCATCGGCCTCGGCGATGAGCGATTTGCGCAGCAGCACCAGGTCCACGTAATCCGCCGCGCTCATCGTGGCGCCCAGCATCAGGCGCTGGCGCACGCGCGGGTCGAAGCGCTCCGGCGCGGATGCCAGGCGTTCGCGGTGCAGGGCATAAGCCTCGACGGCGGAGAAGTTGGCCTTCAGGCTGCCGGCGCGCTCGCGCTCGAGCACCGGGAAATCGAACTCCTCGATGCGTGCACCGGCTTTCGACAGCACGGACAGCGCGGCCGCAAAGGCATGCGCCACCGGATCCTCCAGGGCATCGAGCAGGATCGTGCGCGGCACACCCAATCGCAAGCCTGCCAATGCAACGCCCGCCAGCGGCGGGTGCGCCACGCCGGACATCACGCCGTCGAGCAACGCACAGCAGGCCACGGTGGCGCCCAGCGGGCCGACCGAGTCGCGCGTGAACGACAGCGGAAACACGCCCTCGAGCGACACGCGCCGCTGCGTCGGCTTGAAGCCGGCGAGGCCGGTGAGTGCGGCCGGGATGCGTACCGAACCGCCGGTGTCGGACCCGATCGTGGCGACGGCCATGCCATCGGTCACGCTGACCGCGCCGCCCGAGGTCGAGCCGCCGGGAATGCGCCGGTTCGCGCGGTCCCAGGCATTGAGCGGCGTGCCGAAGTGCGCGTTCATGCCCGTGGCGCCGTAGGCGAACTCGGTCATGTTGGTGCGACCCATCAACACCGCGCCGGCCGCCTTGAGCCGCGCGATGACGGGCGCATCGGCGGACGCGGGCGGTGCGTCCGCAAGCACCTTCGAGCCCGCGCGCGTGACCTGGCCGCAAACATCGAACAGGTCCTTGATGGAAATCGGCAGTCCGTCCAGCGCCGACTTCGCGGCGCCGGCGGTGCGCCGCGCATCGGCCGCGCGCGCGGCGGCCAGCGCACCCTCGCGATCGACGGCCACGAAGGCGCGTGCACCCTCGCCCGCCGGGTCCTCGATGCGGGACAGGCACGTGCGGGTCAGCGCTTCGGAAGTCGTGCGACCGTGCGCAAGGTCATCGGCGAGTTGGGCAAGCGTGGGGAAGGACATGCGGCATTATCGGGGATCGGATGGACGGCTTCGCGTCTCCACAGCTTCACCCCACCTTTACAACGCCCTCCACCCGCACCGGAAAATTCACCGAGTTGGCGATGAAGCAGTTCGCGTGCGCTTTTTCGTGCAGCGCGCGCGCATCCTC
>JAEUMZ010000048.1 GCA_016790765.1 Betaproteobacteria bacterium | reverse complement strand
CGCGAATAGCGTGGCAGCGCGGCCCAGCCATGCAAGGCAAACGGCGTGCCGCTGCCGGACGACACCTCCACCGCCGCCTCGGCGAACGCCGCGCCGAGCACGGTGCGCGCGCGCGCCTCGGCGCTGCCGCGCTCGACCTGGAACACGCGCCGGCCGTTGTGCGTGAGCGTGAACGCGACGCCGGGCGCAGACAGGGCGATGCGGTGCACCACGTCTTCGCAGTGACCGAACTCGGTGGGCTCCGACTTCAGGAACTTGCGCCGCGCCGGCGTGTTGAAAAACAACTCCTCGGCCGTCACCACCGTGCCCTCCGCCAGCGCCGCCGGTTCGGGCGCACTCGCCGTCGCGCCGGTCACCTCGATGCGGCCTGCATGCGCTGCGCCGCGCGGCCGCGATTGCAGCGTCAAGCGCGAAATCGACGCCAGGCTCGCCAGCGCTTCGCCGCGGAATCCCAGCGACACCACGCGCGCCAGGTCCTCGGGGACGGCAATCTTGCTGGTGGCGTGGCGCGCCACGGCGAGCGGCAGTTCGTCGAATGCGATGCCGCAGCCGTCGTCGGCCACGCGCAGGCGCTTGATGCCGCCCGCGGCAAGGTCGATGTCGATGCGCGTGGCGCCCGCGTCCAGACTGTTTTCGAGCAACTCCTTGAGGGCGGAGGCCGGCCGTTCGACCACCTCGCCGGCCGCGATCTGGTTGATCAACAGGTCCGGCAGTACCCTGATCGGGGGACGCAAGTTGGGGCGGGACAAGTCGTCGGCTGCGTCGGACATGGCGGGTTGTAACATCATGCCGCATTCTAGGGCCACGCCTGAAGCGCGACGCGCGCATAGCGAAACCCAAGGTCTGCTTGTCGGCCCTGGCAACACCCGGAGATTCCCCTTGACGCCGATGGCGATCTGGAATAGTTTAGCGAGAGAAAACAAATAGATAGCGCCGGGTTGTCGAAACAAGGCGAGAAGCCTTCCGTCGCTGCACGACCCCACGCTTCGGAGGGGGGCCCAAGGCCAGGCTGGAGGTTTCCTCTTGCCTGCGCGCCGGTCCCGGTCCGGCGCGATTGCCCGAAAGCGTTTGCGTGAATTCCACCCTACAGAACCCGAACAGCGAACCCGGCGAGTCGTCACAGCAGGCGCCCTCCGTATTCGCCGTCGGCGCGGATGCCTTCACCCTGGCTGCGCCGGTGGCCGCCGAGGACCGCAATTTCGTCGCCAAGCACATCTACACCGAGCAGGTGCGCCTGCTGTACCGGTTCTCGCTGATCGGCTACCTCGCCGAACTGATGGTGACCTTCCTGCTGGGCGCCATCCTGTGGGCGGAACTGGGCAAGCGCGTCGAATTGTTCGGCTGGTTTGCCGCGGCATTCGTCACCATGCTGGTGCGCTACGGCATGTACAAGTGGTTCATCCGCGCCAACCCGACCTCGGACACGCTGCGGAAATGGGAGCGGCGCTTCATCGCCGGCGCCGTGGTCATGGCGCTGCTGTGGGGCCTGATGGGATCATTGTTGTTGCCCAAGGCGGGACCGACGCAACTGCCGGTGATGATGCTGGTGGCGCTGATGGTGACCGGCTCGGTGGCGTACTTCGCGCCGAACAAGAACCTGTTCTTTTTCACCGCCATCCTGTCGCTGCTGCCGATGGGCGTGCTGACCTTCGGCCTCGGCGACCAGACCGGCTCGATGCTCGGCGCGGCGATCGTCATCTACGTCGGCATCCTGGTCTCGGTGCATTCGAAGATCCACAAGGCGCTGATCGAGTCACTGACCGCGCGCTTCGACAACCTCCTGATCGCGATGCGCCTCGAGGAGGAGAAGATCCGAGTCGAAAAGGCCAACCAGGCGCTGGCGGTGGAGATGTCCGAGCGGCGCAAGGCCGAGCGCGCCGAGCTCCTGGCGCTGCAGCGCCTGCGCCTGCACCTCGAGCGCACGCCGCTGGGCGTGATCGAGTGGGACACCGATTTCCGCATCGTCACCTGGAACCCCTCGGCCGAGGCGATCTTCGGCTACGCGGCGGCCGAGTCGATCGGCGAGTCGGGCTACATGCTGGTGCAGGGCGGGCCGGACACCGAACGCATGGCGGCGATGTGGACCGAGCTGCAACAGGCCAAGGGCTCCACGCGCGTGACCATGAGCAACCGCACCAGCCGCGGCGAGGTGATCCACTCCGAGTGGTACAACACGCCGCTGGTGGACAACGAGAACAAGATCATCGGCGTGGCCTCGCTGGTGCAGGACATCACCGAGCGCCTCAACACCGAGCGCACCATCCATTACATGGCGCACCACGATGCGCTCACCGGCCTGCCCAACCGGCGCCTGATGCAGGACCGCCTCAACCAGGCCATCCTGCAGGCGCGCCGGCACCAAAAGCACGTGGCGCTGATGTTCCTCGACCTCGACCGCTTCAAGCTGGTCAACGACACCCTCGGGCACGAGACCGGCGATTACGTGCTGCGCGACATCGCCAAGCGCCTGGCCAAGACGGTGCGCGAGGGCGACACCGTGTCGCGCGAAGGCGGCGACGAATTCATCATCGTGCTGCCCGACCTCGACAAGCCGGAATCGGCGCAACAGGTCGCCAACAAGATCCTCAACGAACTCGCGCAGCCGATCGAGGTGTCCGGCCACGAGATCACAGTGACCGCGTCGATCGGCATCTCGCACTACCCCAACGACGCGACCGACATTCAGCAGCTGCTCAAGCATGCCGATTCGGCGATGTACCAGGCCAAGGACGCGGGCCGCAACACCGCGCGCTTCTTCACCAGCGACCTCAACTTCCTGTTGTCCAAGCGGCTCGAGGTGGAGTCGCGCCTGCGGCGCGCCATCGAAAGGAACGAGTTCTTCCTGCGCTACCAGCCGCAGGTCGATGTGGCGACCGGCGCCATCCACGGCGTCGAGGCGCTGCTGCGCTGGAACGACCCGCAGCACGGCGAGATCTATCCGAAGGACTTCATTTCGATCGCCGAGGAGCTGGGCCTCATCGTGCCGCTCGGCGAGTGGGTGTTCAGGAGCGCCTGCCAGCAGGTGCGCGAATGGACGCTGGACGGCTGGAAGGACATCACGGTGTCGGTCAACCTGTCGCCGCGCCAGTTCGTGTCGCGCAAGTTGCTGCCGGCCATGAAGTCGGCGTTGCTCGAATCGGGCATCGAGGCCTCGCGCATCGATCTGGAAATCACCGAGACCGTGGCGATGCGCAACCTCGAACAGACCATCGAGATCCTCACGGAACTCAAGCGCATCGGCTGCACGGTCTCGATCGACGACTTTGGCGTCGGCTACTCCTCGCTCGGACAGTTGAAGCGCCTGCCGGTGCAGTCGCTGAAGATCGACAAATCGTTCATCGCCCAGATTCCCGAGGATGCCAACAGCTGCTCGATCACCGAGGCGATCGTGGCGATGGGCAAGCGGCTCAACCTGCGCGTGGTGGCCGAAGGCGTCGAAACGCAGGGCCAGCTCGATTTCCTGAAGCAGTGCGCCTGCGACGAATACCAGGGCTACCTGTTCGCCAAGCCGATCACGGCCGCGGAAATGACCGCGATGTTCCGCGCACGCAAGGTGGCGTAGCCGACGGTCGGTTTGCAGCCGGTCCACACGTCGGGGATGTGGGTTGAATCGTCAAACCCCAGTACTGGAGCGCGTTTCGGGCCACTTTCGCCCCAAACGCCGCATCAGTGCTTGACTTCAGGCGCGTGCCAGCGCCGGACTGCGCGCGAAATACGCCTTGATGCCGTCCGCAATCGCGTCCGCCATCTTGTGCTGGTAGGCTGCGTCGCGCAGCTTGCGTTCCTCCTCCGGGTTGGAGATGAACGCGGTCTCGATGAGGATCGAAGGAATGTCGGGGGCCTTCAACACCGCGAACCCGGCCTGCTCGACGACGCTCTTGTGCAGGCGGTTGATCTCGCCCAGTTCCGAGAGCACCAGCTTGCCCAGCTTGAGGCTGTCGTTGATCTGCGCCGTCTGCGACAGGTCGAGCAGCGTGCGTGCGAGGAAGTTGTCCTTGGTCGCCAGGTTGATGCCGCCGATCAGGTCGGCGTCGTTCTCCTTGTTGGCGAGCCAGCGCGCGGCCGTGGACGTGGCGCCGGTTTCCGACAGCGCGAACACCGACGAACCATGCGCCTGCGGCGTCACGAAGGCATCGGCATGGATGCTCACGAACAGGTCGGCGCGCCACTTGCGCGCGCGCTGCACGCGCAAATGCAGCGGCACGAAGTAATCCGCATCGCGCGTGAGCGCGACCTTGAAATTGGTGCTGTCGTCGAAGCGCGACTTGAGCTTGCGCGCGATGGTGAGCACGACATCCTTCTCGCGCGTACCTCGCCGTCCGACCGCACCGGGGTCCTCGCCGCCGTGGCCGGGGTCGAGCACCACGGTCACCAGGCGCGGCGACTTCTTCGACGCATGCACCGCGGGGGCCTCGGGCTTGGGCGCCGCGCCGGACGCAGCGCCCTTCCCATCCGCACCGGCACGCGCCTCGGGCTTGATTTCTCTGTCATCGGCGGCTTTAGCGATCTCCGTCGGCTTGGACGCCACGGCATCGTCTGCTTTCCCGCCGCGCCCGAAGCTCACGACCTCGTCGTTCAACAAGGCCTGCAGCGGGTCGGACGGCTTGGCCGGATAAATGTCGAGCATCAGCCGATGCGCGAACCCGCCCGCCGGCGGCACCGCGAACACCTGCGGCTTGACCTCGGTCTTCAAGTCGAGCACCACGCGGATCACGTTGGGGCGATTGACCCCCACGCGCACGCTCTTGATGTACGGGTCGGACTCACCGACCTTGGCGGCCAGCTCGCGCAGCGCATCGTTCATCTCGATGTTCTCGAGGTCGAGCACCAGCCG
>JAEUMZ010000003.1 GCA_016790765.1 Betaproteobacteria bacterium | reverse complement strand
TGGGCGATGGCACCCTTGAGAACGTGCGCGAGCATGTCGTCGGGACGGACGTTTCTGAACATGCCGCGCGGCGCCTTGCCAACGGGCGTGCGGACGGCGGCGACGATATAGGCTTCCTGGATTTGCTTGGTCATGGTGTTTCTCCTTGTGTGAGGAGTAAGGCGTGAGGTGTGAGGAGGTGGGCAGTGTCGCGAATACGCGCGGTGTTACGCCTCTCTCCTCTCCCCTCTCTCCTCACTAGTTTCTCAACGGCTTGCCGTTCTTGAGCATGAATTCGATGCGTTGCTGTGATTTTTCCGTCTTGGCCAGCGCGACGAAATGCTGCCGCTCGAGCTTCAACAAATACTCCTCGTTGACCATCGACCCCGGCTCCACTTCCCCGCCGCACAGCACGGTGGCGATGCGCGAGGCGATGTCGTAGTCGTGGTCGGAGATGAAGCCGCCTTCCTTCATGTTGATGAGCATCATCTTGAGCGTGGCGATGCCGGTATAGCCGGCCACTGGGAAGGCAGCGGGCGCGAGCGGCGGGCGGTAGCTGGCGTTGGCCATGGCACGTGCGGTTTCCAGCGCCACGTACAGCAACTCGTCGCGGCTGAACACGATGATGTCGCGCCAGCGCATGAGGCCCTTTTCCTTGGCATTGAGCGCGCTGGTGGAGACTTCGCCCATCGCCGCGTTCTTGAACGGCGTTTGCAGGTGCGGCAGGATGTCGCCGCCATTGGCCGCCAGCGCCGCGCGCAGCGCCATTTCCTTCAAGCCGCCGCCGGCCGGCAACAGGCCCACGCCCACTTCCACCAATCCGACGTAGCTCTCCAAGGTTGCGACGACGCGATCCGAGTGCATCTGGAACTCGCAGCCGCCTCCCAGTGCCATGCCATCGACGGCAGAGACCACCGGGATCATGCTGTATTTCAAGCACTGCGAGGTCTTCTGGAAATTGGCAACCATCGATTCGAATTCGTCGAACTTGCCGGCCTGCAATCCGGCCAGCGCATTCTTCAGGTCTGCGCCGACGGCGTACGGGCCGTCAGGCTGCCAGATCACCATCGCCTTGTAGTTGGCCTCCGCTTCGGCTACTGCTCGCTGCAGACCATCGAGCACTTCGCCGCTGATGGCGTGCATCTTGGTCTTGAACGAGGTGATGAGCACATCCTCGTGGCCCTTGGCGGTCCAGGCCCGCACGGCGTCGGTTTCGAAGACGGTGTTGCCTTTCTCGCCTTTTTCGCCCAACAGCAGTTCCGGGAACAACTGGCGCGAATAGACCGGCAGCGTGGAGCGCGGTACGGACTTTCCGGTCTTGGCCGAATACGACCCCTCGGCAGAGTGCACGCCTTTTCTGCCATCCGTGACCCAAGCCGGCAACGGCGCATTGGCCATCGTCTTGCCTGCGGCAACGTCTTCCGCAATCCACTGCGCCACCTGTTCCCAGCCCGCCGCCTGCCAGGTCTCGAACGGCCCCATCTTCCAGCCAAAGCCCCAGCGGATGGCCAGGTCGATGTCGCGCGCCGACTCGGCCACGCTGCCCAAGTGCACGGCGATGTAGTGGAACACGTCGCGGAAGATCGACCACAGGAACTGCGCCTGCGGATGGCTGGATGCGCGCAGCGCGGCGAACTGCTCGGCCGGGTTGCGGATCTTGAGCATCGCGGCCACTTCATCGGCCACCTTGCCGGCGCCGGCCACGTAATCCTGCTTGGCCAGGTCCAGCACCAGGATGTCCTTACCCTTCTTGGTGAAGAAGCCGGCCTTGGATTTCTGCCCCAGCACACCCTTCTCGATCATCGCCTTCAGGTACGGCGGCACCGCATAGAACTTGTGCCAGGGATCATTCGGGAGGTTGTCGTCCATGGTCTTGAACGTGTGCGCCAAGGTGTCCAGGCCCACCACGTCGGCGGTGCGGAAGGTGGCGCTTTTCGCGCGCCCGATCGCCGGGCCGGTGAGCGCATCAACTTCATCGAACGCGAGCTTGAAGGCCTGGGTGTGGTGCATGGTGGCGGCAATCGAGAACACGCCGATGCGGTTGGCCACGAAGTTGGGCGTGTCGTTGGCGCGGATCACGCCCTTGCCCACCGTGGTGGTGAGGAAGGTCTCCAGGAGGTCCATCACCGCCGGCTCCGTGGCGGCGGTGGGGATCAATTCCACCAGTTTCATGTAGCGCGGCGGGTTGAAGAAATGCACGCCGCAGAAGCGGTGGCGCAGCGCTTCCGGGAACACCTTGGACAATTCCGTGATCGACAGACCCGAGGTGTTGGAGGCGAAGATCGCATCGGCGCGGATGAACGGCGCCACTTTTTCGTAGAGCGATTTCTTCCAGTCCATGCGCTCGGAGATGGCCTCGATGATGAGGTCACATTCCTTGAGCCATTCCAGGTGCTCGTCGTAGTTGGCCGCCGTGATGAGCGCAGCCTTGGACTTGGCCGCGAACGGGTCCGGCTTCATTTTCACCATGGCGTCGATGGCCTTGGTGACAATGCCGTTCTTCGGGCCTTCCTTGGCGGGCAGGTCGAAAAGCACCGACTGCACGCCCGCGTTGGTCAAATGCGCCGCGATCTGCGCCCCCATCACGCCGGCCCCGAGGACGGCGACTTTGCGAATATGGAAATTGCTCACTGAATTGCTCCTGGTATTTCGCTTTGACTGAAAGAAACGACTTTGGCCGCCGATGGACGCCGATAAAAGCACGCCGATGAACGCCGTGAAGAATTGCTACGAAGTTGTGTGTTGTGAAAGTCTAGGTCTGGTGCGCCTTTCACGCCGTTACTGCCTCAAGCGCCGCGCCAGCCCTAGAGTTTGAAGTCTAGGGTTTCCATCGGCGTCCATCGGCGCGCTTTTATCGGCGTTCATCGGCGGAAAAAACATTCTGTCTTCTACTTACTCCTCCGGCACGATTCTAGGCTTGCGCTGGTCGTCGATGGCGACATAGGTCAACTGTGCTTCAGTCACCTTGACCACTTCCGCCCCGAAACGCTGCCGCTGCGAATAGACCTCGACGTCCACCGTGATCGACGTGCGGCCGACCTTCACGACCTCGGCGTAGAAGCTCACCAGGTCGCCCACCAGGACCGGTTGCTTGAACTGGAAGGAGTTGACCGACACCGTCACGCACTTGCCGCGCGCGCGCTTGACCGCCGGCACGCTGCCGGCCAGATCCACCTGGGCCATCACCCAGCCGCCGAAGATGGTGCCGTGGGCATTGGTGTCCGCGGGCATGGGGATGATGCGCAGCACGGGCAGCTTGTCCTTCGGCAATTCGACCACCTCGCAAAAGGGGGCGTCCGTGTCTCCCGCCGGCCGGTTCATACGCTGTGCGCCTTGTACATGTCCGCGATCGCGCCGCTGTACTGCTGGACGATCACGTTGCGTTTCAGTTTCAGGGTCGGCGTCATGTAGCCGTTGTCGATAGTCCACTTCTCGCGCGCCACGGTGAGCTTCCTGATCGCGGCGTAGCCGGGAAAGTCCTTGATGAGCCGGTTCATGCGCTGCGTGAGCGCCTTCTCGGCCTTGTCGCGCTCCTTGCCCTGCTGCGACCAGTCCACATCGATTTTGAGCTCCGCGGCAGTGCGTGCCCATTCCTCGTCGTTCAGCACCACGATGGCGGAAAGATACGCCTGTGCCTCTCCCACCACCAGCACCTGCTCGAACAGCGGGTCGAGCTGGATGGCCAGTTCCATGTCGACCGGCGGCACCTTTTCGCCATTGCCCAGCACGATGATTTCCTTCAGGCGCCCGGTAATGTGCACAAAGCCGTGCTCGTCGACGCGTACCTGGTCCCCGGTGGTCAGCCAACCGTCCGCTGAAAGCACCTGCCTCGTCGCCTCCTCGTTGTTCCAGTAGCCTTGCATCACGTTTTCGCCGCGCACCAGCAGGCCATTGTTCTCGGCCAGTTTCAGCTCCACGCCGGGCACCGCAGGGCCCACGGAATGCGGGTCGTTCCGGTCGATCAGGTTCACGCACAACAGGGGCGAGGCCTCGGTCATGCCGTAGCCCTGGCAAAGCGGCAGGCCCAGGCCGAGGAACACGCGCGACACCGACGGCGACAGCGCCGCGCCGCCGGCAATCGCCAGACGCAGGCGGCCGCCCATGCGTTCGAGCACCTTGTCCGCCACCAGCGCCTTCAGGAGCGGCCAGGCCAGGAAAGCCGGCTTCCACGGCCCGCGTCCATTGGCGTGCTCGAAGCGCGCCCACCCGGTGTCGACGGCGAACTGGAACAGCTTCTTCTTGGCCGGGGACGCCTTCTTGAGCTGCTCGTTGATGGCGCCGAGGAATTTTTCGAAGATGCGCGGCACGGAGAAGATCACCGTCGGACGCACGGTCTTGAAGTCTTCCGCCAATTGCGGGATCGAGCGCGAGAACACGATGGTCGCGCCCGACACCACGTTGAGGTAGTAATCGCAGGTGCGTTCAAACATGTGCGACAGCGGCAGGAAGGAGAGGAACACGTCCTCCGGGAACACCTCGTACACCGAGAGCCCGGATTGCACGTTGGCCAGCATGTTGCGGTGCGAGAGCATCACCCCCTTGGGTTTGCCGGTGGTGCCGCTGGTGTAGACAATGGTCGCAAGGTCCGGGCCCTGCGTGGGCGGCCGGTCCGCAGACCCGGCCTGCGCCGGCAGCCATTCGTCCAGTGTGCGCAGTCGCGGTTCGTCGGCATCGGCCAGCGGCTTGGCGCTGATAATGCGCGTCACGCCGGACAGCTCCGCGCGCACGGTCTTCAATCGCTTCCAGTGCTCCTCGCCGCCGATGAGCAGGAGCTTCACGCCCGCGTCCCGCATCATGTAGGCCACGTTGTCCGGCCGGTCGTCGACAAACACCGGCACCGTCACCAGGCCGTGCGCAAACGCACCCTGGTCGGCCACGATCCAGTCGACGCCGTTCTTGAGCATCACGCCGATGCGCTCCCCGGGTTGCAGCCCCTCGCGCCTCAGTCCTTCGCGAAAGCGCGCCACGCGCCCCGCCATTTCGCGCCAGGTCGCGCTCACCCAGGCTTTCGACACCGCATCGAACTCGCGGTACGCCTCGGCGTTGGGCGAGGTGCGGCAGCGCAGCGCGAAAACGTCGGCAATCGTCGCCGACGCATCGAACATCAGGTAGCGCGTGCCGTTGCGGTTGGCGAGGGTCGAGGCCACGGATTGTCGGGTCGGCGGTGTCTTGGATTCCGATGGGTCTGGTCATGCCGCAAGTCTTCCGCGGATTATAGGCGGCACGCTGCCCTCACCGTGCGCCGGCCGCCGCGCGCGCCGCCGCGATGCGTTCAGCGGTGTCCGGGTGCGTGGACAGGTAGCTGGACAGCCGGTCGCCTCCCGCGCCGCGCGCGCTTTCTTGCGAGCGCTCATTGGACGCGCCTGCAGGATCGCGCGGCGGCGCTCCGGACTGCGCCTCCGGCCCGGCGTCCTGGGGCGTCACGCTCGCGTCGGCCGTGTCGGCGCGGCCTGGCGGCCGCAGATGCAACCCGGTCAGCGCTTGCATGGCATCGGCAAAATCGCTTGGCGAGCCCCCGGTGTTTTTCAGCAGGTCAAAGGCAAAGTCGTCCGCCTCGCGCTCGAAGTCGCGTGAATAGCCCGAATGCACCAGGGTGGTGGGAAAGGTCACCGCTACGCCCGCCACCGATGTCGCATCACCGAACACCGCCATCGCAACCAGGGCGGTGATCGAGTCCTGCAACAGCATGCGCATGCTGTGCCGCCGCGCGATGTGGCCGAGCTCGTGTGCGAGCACGGCGGAAATCAGCGCCTCCTTCCCCAGGCCCTCCACCAACTGGTCGGTGACCACCACCACGCCCCCGGGAATGGCGAACGCATTGGCGCCGATCCAGCCCTTGGCGCGGCGGTACTCCAGCCGCACGGTCTGCGGCAAGCCGCTGGCCTCGCGCAAGTGTTCGAATACGGCCTGCAATCGCGCCCGGCGCGCGGCATCCAATCGCGTCGGCTCCAGGAACAGGCCCTCCGCGGACTTCAACACCTGGTCGGCGATCTGCGCTTCGACCTTGATCGGAATGTGCTCTGCCGCCTCGCGTGCGGCGTAGGGCACCCCCCATCGATAGCCGGCCCACAGGATGAGCACCACGCCCACCAGTGCCGCGATCGCAAAGGGCAGGTTCGACTCCAGGCGGTGTGCCAGCGCCTCCTCGCGCGGCGCGCCGAACAACGCCTCGACGGCATCGGCATCGCGCACCAGCAACAAGGCGTCTTGCGGCAGTTCGATGCGCTGCGGGGTGCGGCCGACGCGAGGGCGCACCGTCGCCTCGGCAACTGCGTACTCCGCGCTGGCGCCGTCACCGCGAATCTGCACGCGGCCGGCGGCCACCGTCACCGTGACCCGGTGCCGCCTGGCCTGCTGGCCGTCGAAATACTCCGCATCCAGTTGGTTCACGCGCGCCCTGTGAGGTTGCCGTTCATAGCGACAGATCGACATCGAAGAAGTCACCCAGTTCCTCGCCGGTGGCGGCGACTTCGCGCCCGCGTGCGGCCAGGTACGCATCCAGTGGGCCGGTGCTGACCAACGCGAGCTGGCTGGCGCGATAGCGCGCCACGCGCACCGCAGCCCAGGGAATCAACAGCCCAAGCGACAGCATGATGCCCAGGAGGTTGGTGAAATAGAGTCTTGCCAGCAGGGTGGCCGACAAGGTGCTTCGGAACGAGACGCCGCCTTCGAGCGTGGTGGCGTTGAACACCAGGTTGCCGACGCGCGATCGCAGGTAGCCGAAGATCGCGGCGCCCGCGACCAGGTAGGCGCCGAACATCAACGCGAATCCGATCACCGGGATCATCACCACGATCATCGCGAAGAACCCGAAGCACACGATCGCAATGAGGCCGATGATGTAGGCCTTGACGTACAGGGCGTAGAAGCGGCCGATGCCGGCATCCAGCGCGAAGGGCGCGCCGCCATAGAACGAGCGATTCACATGCACGCACTTGATGGCGCCGAACACGTAGGGGTACGCGAAGAGCGCCAGCAGCGACGGCAGCATCAACCCGATCCACTCCGCCGTGGACAACGCGACCTGGCCGGGCTCGAGCTCCGGCGACAAGACCAACGCCGCGATCGCCACGATGAAAAACGGCCACACCGCCGCGTACACCTCGCGCGTGGTGGCGACGTTGCGGAACCGGAGCTGGCGGTAACTCGAGTAGTGCGCATTGAACGCGAACGTACGGGCGATGAACCAGGGCGACACGGCCACCAGCAGCACGAACAGCACTTGGCCGAGTTTGGGGGACAGGTAGCTTGCCGCCGAGTATGCCCCCAGCGCCAGCACGGCGATGATGCGGCCTTTCAGGATGCTGAGCGGCCGGCCGTGAAACTCGAAGTTGCTGTCCGCGACCCAGGTGTTGCCGTAGAAATAGCGCTTCTTGCGCACCTTGGCCCATGCCGAGTAGATGCCGAGCGTCACCAGCGACAACAACAGGTTGACGATCCAGATGCGGAAGTACTCCATGCCGGCGCCGGTGAAGCGGAAGTCGTGCGTTTCGGCGGGGCCCGCAACCGGACCCGTGGACGAAAACGGCGGCATGCCGGCATCGCCGGAGGCGGGCGGGCTTGCGGTCTCGTCCTGCGGCGACGGGGCGAGGGTGTGTGGCATTCGTTGCTCCCTTTTGCGGTTCGCGCTCTGTGCGGCGCCTGCCGATTGTATGTGCTTTACGCCCGCACGCCCTTCTTCGGACTTACGTACATCGCGATGTCCGCGTGCACCACCACCTGCCCGTTCGCATCCTGGATGTCCACCCCGACGACGACGTCGCGCGCAGGGCCTTCCGCGAAGTCCTCCACGGTGGCGACGGCGACAAGGTCGGTCTCCGCCTTCTTCAGGTATTGCACGTTCATGCCGCGCGGCAGCCAGCGCATGGTCTTCGGCAGGCTCGCCTCGAGCATGGTGCCGGCGGCGACCTCGGCCAGGTTGCAGCAGGCGATGGCGTGCACGGTGCCGATGTGGTTTTCCACGCCGCGGCGCTTCTTCATCGACACCTTCGCGTAGCCCGCGTGCATCTCCTCGAAGCGCGGCCGGATGGTGGCGAAGTACGGTGCCTTCAGGGAGACCGCACGCGAAAACAGCCACTTGCCCAGCGGCTTGGCTTGCATCTTGTTCCAGGTATCCAGCACGTTCATGCGGCAGTGGCCCTCGGTTGGGGTGATTCGGATTGCGCCACGAGCCAGTGGGCGGCCTCACGCCAGAGCGCATGTCCGCGCCCCAGCTTGAAGAACCCAAAGTGCCCGACCGCTTTCCCGCCGGCGGACCCCGGCGTCATATGGCGGCGGTCGACGGGCGCGTTGCGGAACCAGCCGTGCAGTTGTTCGACGGCAGGTTGCGGGACGTAGGTGTCGTCGTCGAACGAAACGCTCAGGATCGGCGCCGTCACCGCCGCGTAGGCGGCCTGCGCGCGCATGGCCTCGTCGCCCATCAGGTATTCCGGATGCCGGCACCACGCGGCCCAGGACAGGGCGATCTCGCGCGGCAGGTCGCCGACCTTGCCCAGGCGCCGGCCGGGAAAGTAGCCGAACGCGCGCGTATAGACCGGCATGGCAAAGAACCACAGGTACAGGAGCCGCAGGGTCATTTTCGGGTTGTGGCGCCAGTAACCCGTGCCGCTCGCCACGGTCAGCGCGGCACGGATCGACGGATGGCGGTTGAGCAGCCCCAGCAGCTGCCCGCCGAGGCTGTGTCCGCAATAGAGGACGGGGCGGCCTGCGGCGCGGCGCTCCGCTTCGCCGAGCATGGCGTCGACATCGTCGCGCCAGTCGAGCAGGGTGACGTTCGACTCCGCGGGTCGCTGGCGCGCGCCGAAACCGGCATCGCGATAGTCGAAGGTGCCCACCTCGAATCCCGCGTCGCGCAGGAACTCGGCGAACGGCGCGTAGAAATCCTGCCGCACGCTCATCGCCGGGGCGATGAGCAGCAGCGCGCGCGGCGGCGCGGCCGGGGTGAACCAGGTGGGCCGTAGTGACTGAATCGCGGCGGTCATGACGCGACTAGATCGCCGTCCAGCCTGCATCCGGCTTGAAGCGCGCGCCGTGTTTCGTTTCCAGCAACTTCAACTCGGCCAGCAGCTTGTCCTTGCCGAAGTTCTTCAGGTGATTGATCGGCCCGCCACGCTGCGGCGCGAAACCGGTGCCGAAGATCACGCCGGCATCGCACAGATCCGCATCGGCGACGATCCCCTCGCGCACGCAGGCCACGGCCTCGTTGACGGCGGGCAGGGTCATGCGCATCCAGAGCGGCTGCAGGTCGGCAGGCATCGACACCGTGTTCTTCTGCGGTTTTCCATCGACCCATTTGTAGAAACCTTCGCCGGATTTCTTGCCGAGCTTCTTGGCATCGACCAGTTGCTGGATTTTCTTGGGCTGCGGCCATTCCGGGCGCGCCAGTTCCTTGCCCACCGCCACGCCGATGTCGAGCCCCACCGTGTCGGCCAGTTCGATCGGTCCCATGGGCATGCCGAACGCCTTGGCTGCCGCGTCGATCACCTCCGGCGGCGTGCCTTCCTCGAGCATCAGCTGCGCCTCGCCCATGTACGGCGTGAGGATGCGGTTGACCAGGAAACCGGGGGCGGACTTCACCGGCAAGGGCAGCTTGTCGATGCGCTTCACGAACCCCTGTGAAATCTGCATCACCTCGTCGGACGTCTGTGGGCCGCGCACGATCTCGACCAGCATCATCATGGCCACCGGATTGAAAAAGTGGATGCCGACCAGGCGCTCGGGACGTGCCAGCCCGGTCGCCAGTTCCTGCAACGGAATTGACGAGGTGTTGGTGGCCAGGATTGCACTGGGTTTCAGACGCGGCTCAATGCTCGCGTAAAGCTTGCGCTTGATCTCCGGGTTTTCGACGATCGCCTCGATCACCAGGTCGCATTGCCCCACGCCATCGCCCCTCACATCCGGAATCAGGCGATCCATGGCCGCCTGGATCTTGTGCGGTTCCTTCAACTTTTTCTTGTACAGCGCCGCCGCGCGCTGGATGGCCGGCGCGATGCGCGCGTGATCGAGGTCCTGCAGCGTCACGCGCAGGCCACGCAGCGCGCACCAGGCGGCGATGTCGCCGCCCATGACGCCGGCGCCCACCACGTGCACGTGTTCGATCTTCGCCTCCGACTGGCCGAGGCCCTTCATGCGGTCCTGCAGCTTGAAGATGCGAATGAGGTTCGCGGTGGTTGGATGCTGCGCCAGGTTTTGCACCGAGTACTTGTGCGCGGCCGGAACGTTGCGCGGGTCGCCGCCGAAGTTGAGCCACAGGTCGATGATGGCGTACGGTGCGGGATAGTGTTCCTCGCGCGCCTTTTTCGCCACCTGCTTGCGCGACATCGCGGCAACGAAGCCGCGGATCACCGGCCAGTTCGAAATTGCATGCTTGAACGCCGGCTGGTGCGGCGGCGGCGGGTTCTTGAGCAACTGCCGCGCGGCATTCATGAAGTGACGCCGCGGCGTCACCACGTCGACCAGCCCCATGCGCTTGGCCGTCTTGGCGTTGACGCCGCGGCCGGTGAGCATCAGGTCGAGCGCCTGGGTGGCGCCGATCAGCCTGGGCATGCGTTTGGCGCCGCCCCAGCCGGGCACGATGCCGATCATCACTTCCGGCAGCGCCATGCGCGTCTTTTCGCCCTCATCGGCGATGCGGTACCGGCACGCCAGCGGTAGCTCCGTGCCGCCGCCCATGGCAAAGCCATGGATCAGCGCCACGGTGGGAAACGGCAGCGCCTCGATCTCGTCGAACACTTCGTTGCCGAGTTGGGTGAATGCATAGGCCTCGTCGGCGGACTTGAAAGTGGTGAATTCGTCGATGTCCGCACCCGCGGCAAACCCGTTGTCCTTGGCCGACAGGATCACCACCCCCTTGGGGTTCTTTGCCTTGAGGTCCTTGGCGATGGCCGAGAGTTCGCGCAGCACCTCGGACGAGAACGTGTTGGTGGACGTGCCCGCGCGATCGAACGTGAGCCACGCGAGGTTGTCGGCGTCGATGTCGAGGCGCCAGTGCTGGTATTGCGACATGTTGCGGTCCCTGGGGTTTTTTCTTAAGAATTCGAGATGAAAGTCCAGCACTGGCGCGGCGTTTCAGGCTCTTTTGGCCCGGAAGGCGCTCCGGTGCTGGGGTTTGGCGGTTATGAAAGGTAAGTCAAGAGCAAAACCGCAGTTGAACGCGGATCAACGTCGATGCGAGGTGGGTCTTTATCCGTGTTTGTCTGCGTTCATCAGCGGTTCCAAGCCCTTGCCGTTCCAGGGGCTCAGGCCCGTTCCAGCAGCATCGCCCCACCTTGTCCGCCGCCGATGCACAGCGACGCGGCGGCGCGCTTGCCGCCGGTGCGCTCCAGGGTCTTCAGCGCATGCAGCACCACGCGCGCGCCGGAGGCGCCGATCGGATGGCCGATGGCAATGGCGCCGCCATCGACATTGAACTTGCTGCGGTCCATCTTGCCGAGTGCGCCGTCCAGGCCGAGCTTCTCCTTGCAATAGGCTTCCGACTCCCACGCGGCGAGGCAGCCCAGCGCCTGGCCAGCGAAGGCTTCATTGATCTCCAACGTGTCGAGGTCGTTCAGACCCATGCCGTGGCGCAGCAGCATCGGCGTGATGGCGTGCACCGGACCCAAGCCCATCTCGGCCGGATCGAGCGCGCTCCACTGCGAATCGATGATCGCGCCCAGCGGCTTCACGCCGAGTTTGTCGACCGCTTCCTCGCTCGCCAGGACCAGCATCGCCGCGCCGTCGGTGACCTGCGAGGAATTGCCGGCGGTGACGTTGCCGTAGGTGCGGTCGAACACCGGCTTCAATTTGGCCAGCCGCTCGGGGGTCGAATCGGTGCGCACGCCGTCGTCGTCCTTGTACACATTGCCCTTGGCGTCGATGATCGGCTCGATTTCGGTGAAATGCCCGGCCGCGCGGCCGGCCAGTGCGCGTTGGTGCGACTCGGCCGCGAAGGCGTCCATCATCTGCCGGTCGATGCCGAAGCGCTTGGCGACGATCTCGGCGGTCTGCCCCATCGAGAGTTTCACGATCGGGTCGGTGAGGCCCTTGAGAATGGCGATCACGGGCGCGAGGTAGGCAAGACGGAACTTTGCCGCTGTCGCCGCGCGCTGCCCGAAGGACTTGGCCGCATACCAATCGGCCAGCCAGTTGACCATGGCCGGCCCGAACAGCAAGGGCGCATGACTCATGGCATCGGTGCCGCCGGCCAGCACCAGGTGCGAGCGACCGGCGAGGATGTTGGCGCAGGCCGAATCAAGGGCCTGCATGCCGGAGGCGCAGTTCCGCATCACGGTCCAGGCCGGCACCTTGTCGCCGCAACCGACGCGCAGCGCCACCACGCGGCCGATGTTGGCCTCGTCGGCCGAGGGCATCGCGGCGCCGACGATCACTTCATCAAACGCGGTGGGCGCGAATTTCTGCCGCGCCACCAGCGGACGCGAGCACGCCACCGCGAGGTCGCCGCCGGAGAACGGTCCCGGCTTGCCCTTGGCCTTCAAGAACGGCGTGCGCGCGCCGTCGATGACGTAAACCTTCTGTTTCATGCCGCTCATTCCGCCGCCCTCACCTGTTGCCAGTAGCTGCCGTCCACGGCCTGCTTGCCGAAGCTCGCATCGAAGTCGTCGACCATGATCACCTCGTGCTGCAGCATGCGCGCACGGCGCCATTGCGCGAGTTCGGTGTCGGTGATGACCGCGAGCTTGATCGCCTCGTCGGCCTCCGCCTCCGCACCCTTGGCGGTAATGCGGCCGGCTTTCTTGGCGGCCTTGATCTTGGCATCCACCGGTTCGGCGGCGATCACGGCGTTGAACGCCGCTTCCAGCTTGCCGATCACGTCCTGTTCGTTGTTCGGCAGGTAGATGCCCTGGATCAGGCGGTCGCGCGCGGCCGAGGGATTGATGAGGATCTGCGCAACCTTGTGGCCCAATTCGTCGGACGGCCGGATCAGGGTCATGCCGCGCGGGAACACCAGGCGGCGCAGCACGAACGCGATGGCGCGGTTGGGGAAATTCTCGATGATGGCGTCCATCGCGACCTGGATCTGGAACGCGCAGTCATAGAGCGCCCACTTCAACAACGGAAACTCGTCCGCCTGGCGGCCGCGCTGGTCGTAGAACTTGAGCGCCGCGGAGGACAGGTACAGGTGCGACAGCACGTCGCCCAGGCGCGCGGAGAGTTTTTCCTTGCGCTTCAGCGAGGCACCGATGACGAACATGGACGTATCCGCGAGCAGCGCGAACGCGGTGGAGAAGCGCGTGAGTTGCTGGTAGAAGCGCTTGGTGTCGGCCCCGGCCGGCACGGCCACCCCGCGGCCGCCGGTGATGCCCATCCACATCGAGCGCGCCGCATTGGCGACGGTGAATTTGATGTGGCCCCAGAACGCATCGTCGAACGCCTGCAGCGAGTCGGCCTGCGCAGCCTTCATTTCCTTCAACACCCACGGATGGCAGCGGATCGCGCCCTGGCCGAAGATGATCAGCGAGCGCGTCAAGATGTTGGCCCCCTCCACCGTGATGGCGATCGGCACCGCCTGGTAGGCACGGCCCAGGTAGTTGTTCGGGCCCAGGCAGATGCCCTTCCCGCCGTGCACGTCCATCGCATCGTTGATGATGATGCGCATGCGCTCGGTCATGTGGTACTTGGAGATGGCGGACAGCACCGAGGGCTTCTCGCCCATGTCCAGCGCGCCGGCAGTTACCGTGCGGCAGGCATCCATCAGGTAGGTATTGCCGCCGATGCGCGCCAGCGGTTCCTCGATGCCCTCGAATTTGCCGATCGGGGTCTTGAACTGGCTGCGCACGCGCGCATAGGCGCCGGTGGCCATGGAGGCGAACTTGCCGGCTGCAATGCCTTGCGAGGGCAGCGAGATCGAGCGCCCGGCGGCCAGGCATTCCATCAACATGCGCCAGCCCTGACCCAGCATCGGCTGGCCGCCGATCACCCAGTCCATCGGGATGAACACGTCGGTGCCCCAGTTCGGGCCGTTCATGAACGCGGCGTTGAGCGGATAGTGGCGGCGGCCGATGTTGACGCCCTTGTGCGAGGTGGGAATCAATGCGCAGGTAATGCCGAGCTCGACCTTGTCGCCCACCAGCTTGTCCGGGTCGTAACACTTGAAGGCCAGACCGAGGATCGTGGCGATCGGGCCGAGGGTGATGTAGCGCTTTTCCCAGGTGATGCGGATGCCCAGCGTGTCCTTGCCCTCGAACATCTGCCGGCAGATGATGCCCGTATCGGGCATCGACGCGGCGTCCGAGCCGGCGTGCGGTGCGGTCAACGCGAAGCAGGGAATCTCCAGGCCCTTGGCCAGGCGCGGCAGATAGTGGTTCTTCTGTTCCGGCGTGCCGTAGTGCATCAGGAGTTCGCCCGGTCCGAGCGAGTTGGGCACCATCACCGACACCGCGGCCGTGCCGCTGCGCGTGCTGATCTTCATCACCACTTGCGAATGCGCGTACGCGGAGAATCCGAGGCCGCCGAACTCCTTCGGGATGATCATGCCCAGGAAGCCCTTGTCCTTGATGAACTGCCAGACCTGCGGCGGCAGGTCGTGCAGCTCGTGCGTGACCTGCCATTCGTTGACCATGGCGCACAGTTCCTCGGTCGGGCCGTCGATGAACGCCTGCTCCTCGGCCGTCAGCTTGGCCGCCGGGTAGGCAAGCAGCTTGTTCCAGTCCGGCTTGCCGCTGAACAGGTCGCCGTCAAACCACACTGTGCCGGCCTCGAGCGCCTCCTGCTCGGTGGACGACATCTGCGGCAGCAGCTTCTTGTAGATGCGGAAGATCGGCCCGGTGATGAACTTCTGCCGGATCGGCGTGGCGGTCGAGAACACCGCGATGCCGGCCGAGACCAGCCACACGGCGGCGGCCGGCCAGCCGGTGAGGATGCCGGCACCCGCCAGCACCAGCAACGCGACGCCAGCGGTCAGCGACCAGACCAGCGCGCTCGCGGTGTGATAGGCCAGCATCCAGACCACGATGATGCCGACGACCAGACATGCAATGAGTGTCAACATGACGACTCCTTTCCGAAAAAGAACAAGAACCCGAAAGAAACAGAACCCTAAAAGCCCAACTCGCGCCCGCTGTCCGCATTGGCCACCGGCGCCCGCAACCCGGCTGCCAGGAACGGCGCCAGGCGCTTCAAGATCAATTCATCGTTGCCCACTTCCTCCGGGTGATACTGCCCGATCACCTTGAGCACATCCGTGCCGGCCAGCGTGAACGACAGCGCGCCCATCACGAAGTGCAGGCGCCAGGACAGTTCCTCGCGCGGAATGTGCGGCAGCGCCTTGCTGAACGCGGCACGGAAGCGCGCAATCATTTCGCTGTATTGGCTGGACAGGAATTCGCGGATGAACGGCGCCGGATCCGCGTAGGCGCGGCCGAGCAGGCGCAGGAAGTTCTTGCCGCCGGTTTCATGGTCGCGCGCAAGTTTCAGCGCCGGGATGAACATCGCGGCGAGGATTTTTTCGCAAGTCAGCAATTGCTTGCCGGCCGCCGCCTCGTAACTGGACAGCAATTCCACGCGATCGCGGTTCATCGGGTCGAGCCGCCGGGTCAGCACCGCCTGGAACAATTCTTCCTTGGAGCCGAAGTGGTAGTTGGCCGCCGCCAGGTTGACGCCGGCCGCGGTGGTGATGAGCCTGAGCGAGGTGGCCTCGAAACCATGCTCCATGAACAACTCTTCCGCCGCATCGAGGATGCGCGACTTCGTGTCGGTGGTTTCCACCGGGTCTGCGGCGGCTTTTTGCAGCCGGTTCAATGGCACGCTGCGGGGAACAGTGTTCACGGACGCCCTATTCAAACGTTTGTTTGAAATGAGCGTATTACGATCCCTTGGGGGTGTCAATGACAAACGATGCTGCGCCGCAGCATGGTTCAGAACGACTTGGCGGGCTGTGGAGGGGGCGGACGGCGGCGTCGCCTCGCAGCGCGGGCGGTGCAAGGCCATGCAGTCGCGGCCCGCGGGCCAGGTTCAGAACGACAAGCCTTCGACCGCTGTGTCGCCGATGGCGAACTCGTCGAGCAGCCGGATCAACGGGCCCAGGGCGCGATAGCGCCGGCAGGTGTGGCGCACGTAATGGATGAAGCGCGGCGCGTCGGCCAGGTAGTGCGGCTTGCCGTCGCGGTGCTGGAGGCGTGCGAACACGCCGAGGATGCGCAGGTGCCGCTGCAGCCCGGTCCACTCCACGTCCTCGTAGAAATCGCCGAACTGCGCCGGAACGGGCAGGCCGGCCTGCCGCGCGGCGTCCCAGTAGCGCACCGTGCCGTCGAGGACCCGTTCCTCGTCCCACGAGATGAAGGCATCGCGGTACAGCGAGGCCACGTCGTAGGCGATCGGGCCGATGACGGCGTCCTGGAAGTCCAGCACGCCCGGCAGATCGTCTGAGACCATCAGGTTACGCGGCATGTAATCGCTGTGCACGAACACCTGCCGCTGCGCGAGGCAGCGCGCGGCAATGGCCTCGAACACGCCCGACAGCGCGGCGGCCTGCGCTGCGCCGAGCGTCACGCCCGCGTGGCGGCCCAGGTACCACTCGACGAATAGTTGCATCTCGGCGCGAATCCGGCCCGCGTCCCACACCGGCAATGCGCCGTCGCGCGAGGCGAGCTGCCAGCGTACCAGCGCGCCGTTGGCGGGCCGGAACAGTTCGTCGAAGCGCTCGTCGTCGAGCACATCGAGGTAGGTTTGGCGCCCCAGGTCGGTCAGCAACAGGAATCCCTGATCGAAGTCCGCGGCGAGCACGCGCGGCGCATTGACGCCCGCCTCGCGCATCAGTGCGGCCACCTGCACGAACGGACGGCAATCCTCCTGTTCGCGCGGCGCGTCCATCGCGATCAGCGTGCCGCGCGGGGTGGTTATGCGAAAATACCTGCGAAAACTGGCATCCGTCGATGCGGGCGCCAGATCAAAGCCGCCAGTGCCGTCGTCTGCAAACTGCGCGCGGAGCCACGCGTCGAGGGCTTCCAGTCGTGGCGTCGTGGGATCCAAACCAATTTCCTGTTCAATGGGCGCGGCATTTTATCACCGGGGTTTTCGGCTTCCTCCCGCCATGCGCACCCTGGCGGGCGCCTGCTGCACGGCGCTTTCGGCGCTCGCCGGCGCCCAGCAGGCGCCCAGCCAAAGCGAACTCGACCTGGCCCTGCAGGAGGCGCTGAAGCTCGATCGGCAGATCCCCACGCCCGGGACCCTGGTGCAGCGCCCGGACAAGCGCGGCGCTCGCGAACTGTGGGCCACCGAAATCGAGGGCATCAACCAGAAGCGCGCCAGCGCCAAGGGCCGCGTGCGATTCCGCCAGGGCGACATGGAGGTGCGCGCCGAGCAGGTCGAGTACGACGCGGAGCAGGACCTGGTGCGCATCCCCGGGACGGTGGAGATGCGCCGCGAGGGCGACCGCATCCTCGGCGAATCGTTGCAGCTGAAGATCGAGCAGGAAGTCGGCACGCTCGCCAACCCGCGGTTCTATTTCTCCAAGACCGCGGCACGGCCCTCGCAGCGCTACGAGGCGCGCGGCGAGGCGCGCGAGATGCGCTTCGAAGGCGCGGACCACGAACGGTTCTTCGACACCCGCTACACCACCTGCAAGCCCGGCGAGGACGACTGGTACCTCAAGGTGAGCGAGCTCGCGCTCGATCGCGCCACCAACACCGGCACCGGCTACCACGGCCGCATCGAGTTCATGGGCACGCCGATCCTGTATCTGCCCTACATGACCTTTCCGCTCAACAACGAGCGCAAGAGCGGTTTCCTGGCGCCGACCTTCGGGTCATCCTCCAAGAGCGGCCTGGAAATCTCGCTGCCGTATTACCTCAATCTTGCGCCGCACTATGACGCGACGCTGACGCCGAAACTGTTTTCGAGGCGCGGCATGCAGCTCGGTGCGGAGTTCCGCTACCTCGGCCGCGACCTGTTCGGCCAGCTCGACAGCGAGTACCTGCCCGGCGACCGCGTGGCCGGGCGCGACCGCTACCTGGTGGCCGGACGGCATTACCAGAACCTTGCGCCGTGGTCGCTGCCCGGATGGAGCGCCGCGCTGAACGCGCAAAAGGTGTCGGACGACAACTACTTCCGCGACCTGTCCACCAAGATCGCCAATACGGCGCAAACCAACCTGCCACGCGAAGCGGCGCTCAACTATGGCAGCCCGTTCGGCTCGTTCGGCGCGCGCGTGCTGGCGTTCCAGACCCTGCAGGATCCGGCGCAGCCGGTGGTGGCGCCCTACCGGCTGGCACCGCAGATCACCTTCCAGGCACAGCCGGCGCGCTGGAACCGGGTCGAATTCAACACCGTGGGCGAGTACACCGATTTCATGCACCCGACGCTGGTCAATGGCCGGCGCCTGCTGCTGTACCCCTCCTTCGCCTTGCCACTGGCCACGTCGTACGGATTCGTCACGCCCAAGGTCGGATACCATGCCACGCGCTACGACCTGACGCGCAACACCACCGGCTTTGAAGGTGGCTCGCGCAACGTGCCGATCGTGAGCCTGGACAGCGGCATCACCTTCGAGCGCACCCTCGCCTTCGCGACCGGGGCCGTCACCCAGACCCTCGAGCCGCGGCTGTTCTTCCTCTATGTGCCGTTCCGCGACCAGAGCAAGTTGCCGCGCTTTACGACCTCGGAAACCGATTTCAGCTTCGCGCAGATTTTCAACGAGAACCTGTTCATCGGCGGCGACCGGATTTCCGACGCCAAGCAGATGACCGCCGCGGTCACCACGCGCTTCATCCAGGACGCCACCGGCATCGAGCGCTTGCGGGCCGCCATCGGGCAACGCTATTACTTCCGCCCGCAACAGGTCACGCTGACCGGGAGCGCGCTCGGATTGTCGGGCCTCCAGACCGGTGACATCAGCCGCTCGGACCTGCTGGCCGCGGTGTCCGGCCAGTTGTCGGACCATTGGACGCTCGATTCCGGCTTCCAGTACTCCACCTCGGATCGCAACTTCAAGAAGTCCAACGTCTCGGCGCGTTACCAGGACCTGGGCGGGCGCCTGCTCAACCTGAGCTACCGCTTCACGCGCGATTCGATCCACCAGGCGGACATCTCCACCCAGATGCCGCTGGGCCGCGCCGGGCCCGGATGGACCCTGCTGGCGCGCAGCAACTACTCGATCCGCGACCGCAAGCTGCTCGAGGGCTTGGTGGGGCTTGAGTATAATCACGGCTGCTGGGAATTCCGCCTGGTGGCGCACCGGTTCACCACCGCCGCGCAGCAGTATTCGAACTCCGTGCAGTTCCAGCTGGAACTCAAGGGCCTGTCGAAACTGGGCATCAATCCCCTGGAAACCCTGCGCCAGAACATTGCCGGCTACCGGCGGTCTGACGAACGATAGCCACCCTCGCCGCGGCGCCCGCCTGCGGCACCTGCCGGAACTGCCTCATGAACAAAACCCTGTCCGTCCTGCTTGCCACCGCGTGGCCTGCGCTGCTGTCCGCGCAGGCCCCGGCCGCGCCGGCGCCCGCACCGCGCCTCGACACCCAATTGCGCGCACCCGCCAAGCCCGCGGGTGTGGTGGAGCTCGATCGCATCGCCGCCGTGGTCAACAACGAGGTGATCACGCAAAACGACCTCAACGAACGCTACGCGACCATCGTCAAGCAGCTGCAGAAGCAGGGCACCAAGCTGCCGCCCCAGGACGAATTGCGGCGGCAGATCCTCGAACGCATGATCAACGACCTGGTGCAGGTGCAGGAGGCCAAGGAGACCGGCATCCGCATCGACGACGCCACGCTCGACAAGACCCTGCAGCGCATTGCCGACGAGAACAATGTGTCGATGACCGAATTCCGCCGCCTGCTGGAGGCCGACGGCGTGCGTTACGCGAAGTTCCGCGAGGAAATCCGCGGCGAACTGGCCATGCAGCGGTTGCGCGAGCGCGAGGTCGAGGGCAATGTCAACGTCACCGAGGCCGAGGTCGACACGCAGTTGGCACTCGAGGCCAAGGAGGCCACCAGCGACCAGGAATATCGCCTCGCGCACATCCTGCTGCTGCTGCCCGAGCAGGCCACTGCGGCGCAGATCGACGCCAAGCGCAAGCGCGCCCTGCAGGCGCTGGCCGAACTGCGCAAGGGCGCGGATTTCGCGCAGATCTCGGCGCAGTTTTCCGATGCACCGGATGCATTGCAGGGCGGCAACCTCGGCTGGCGCCCGGTGGGCCGCCTGCCGGCGATCTTCACCGAGGCGCTGGCGCCCTTGAAGCCGGGCGAGATCACCGACATCCTGAAAAGCCCCAACGGCTTCCACATCGTGAAACTGCTCGACAAGCGCGGGCGCGATTCCGTGCCCACCGTCGTGCAAACGCGCGCGCGCCACATCCTGATCCGCACCAAGGATGGCGTCAGCGACGAGGACGCGAAGAACCGCCTGGCGCGGCTGCGCGAGCGCCTGATCGGCGGCGCGGACTTCGCCGAGCTGGCCAAGGTGCACTCCGACGACCCGTCCTCGAACAAGGGCGGCGATCTGGGCTGGATTTCCCCCGGCGACACGGTGCCCGAATTCGAGCGCGTCATGAACGGCCTGCGCGACAACGAGTTGTCCAGCCCGTTCCAGAGCCAGTTCGGCTGGCACCTCCTGCAAGTCCAGGAACGCAAGACCGAGGGCGTGTCCGAGGAGCGCAAGCGCCTCGCCGCGCGCAACGTGCTGCGCCAGCGCAAGGCCGACGAGGCCTACCAGGACTGGTTGCGCCAGACGCGCGACCGCGCCTTCGTCGAGTTCCGCAAGGACGAGTGAGCCGCGCGGTGGTCCCCTGGTGGCCGTGAGCCGGATCGTCTATACCTCGGGCGAGCCGGGCGGCATTGGGCCCGACCTGTGCGCCGCGATCGCCCGCTCGCCGCGGGCCGCCGATGTCACGATCCTCGGCGACCGGCCGCTGATTGAGTCCCGGGTGCGCGCCCGCGGCGCCGATCCATGCGCCCTTCACATCGAACATGTGCCGTTGCGCGCGCCGGTGACCGCGGGCCGGCTCGATCCGGCCAACGCGCCGTACGTGCTCTCGCTGCTCGATCACGCGCTGGCCGGCTGCCGCGACGGCACCTTTGCCGCGATGGTCACCGCCCCGATCCACAAGGGCGTGATCAATGACGCACGACTGTCCGGCTCCCCGTTCACCGGGCATACCGAGTACCTGGCGGAAAAAACCGCGACAAAGCGGGTGGTGATGATGCTGGCCGGCGGCGGCCTGCGTGTTGCCCTGGCCACCACGCACCTCCCGCTCAAGGACGTGCCGGCAGCCCTCACACGCGATTCGCTCAGCGCCACGCTCGAGGTGCTGCACGCGGAGCTCATCGGCAAGTTCGGCATCGCGCAGCCGCGCATCCTGGTTGCCGGCCTCAATCCGCACGCGGGGGAAGGCGGCCACCTCGGGCGCGAGGAGATCGACGTGATCGCGCCGGTGGTCGAGGCCGCGCGCGCGAAGGGCATGCGGGTCACCGGGCCGCTGCCGGCCGACACCTTGTTCACACCGCGCCACCTCGCAGAAGCCGACGCCGTGCTGGCGATGTACCACGACCAGGGACTGGCGCCGCTCAAGTACGCGAGCTTCGGCCACGCGGTCAACGTCACCCTGGGCCTGCCGATCATCCGCACCTCGGTCGACCACGGTACCGCCCTGGACCTGGCTGCCAGCGGCGCGCCCGTCGACACCGGCAGCTTGGACGCCGCCCTCGACATGGCGTTCGACCTGGCCGGCCGCGCAACCGGTGGCGGACGTGCGCATGCTGCCTAGGGCCAAGAAGCGGTTCGGACAGCACTTCCTGACCGACCGCCACCTCATCGATCGCATCGTCGCGGCGATCGCGCCGCATCCGGGCCAGACCGTGGTCGAAATCGGCCCCGGCCCCGGCGCATTGACCGCGCCGCTGGTGGAGCGCCTGGACCACCTGCATGCGGTGGAAGTCGATCGCGACCTGGCTGCTGCGTTGCGTGCCCGCCTTGATGCCGCACGTTTCACGCTGCACGAAGGCGACGTGCTGGCGTTCGATTTCGGCGTGCTCGGCCCCGCGTTTCGCGCCGTGGGCAACCTGCCCTACAACATCTCCACGCCGTTCCTGTTCCACCTCCTGCGCTGGTCCGATGCGCTCACCGATGCCACTTTCATGCTGCAGAAGGAGGTGGTGGACCGCATGGTGGCGGCGCCGGGAACGGCCGACTACGGCCGCCTGTCGGTGATGCTGCAGTACCGCTTCGCCATGGAGGCGTTGTTCGACGTGCCGCCGACCGCCTTCACGCCGCCGCCCAAGGTGGACTCGGCCATCGTGCGCATGGTGCCGCTGCCCGCGTCGCGACTGCGTGCGCGCGACGACACGCGCTTCGCCGCGCTGGTGCTGGCCGGCTTCGGCCAGCGGCGCAAGACCCTGGGCAATACCTTGAAGCCGTTCCTGTCGGCTGCGGATATCAGCGCTTGCGGCATCGATCCGCAGCGGCGAGCCGAGACGTTGTCGGTGGCGGAATTCGTGCGCCTGGCTGATGCGCAGGGGACTGCAAGGTAAAACCCAAGACGAGGCGCGCCGTTCGCGGCACTTTTGCCCGGAACGCCGCGTCAGTCCTGGGGTTTGGTGGGTAAGCGGACGACGCCAAGCACCAGGCCCACCCCCACCAGCACCAGTGCACCCCCCGCCACGACGGACGCCGTCACCGCCTCGCCCAGGAACAGCGCGCCCCACAGCGCGCCAAACACCGGCACCAGGAACGTCACCGACACTGCCCGCGTGGGGCCGGCGTCGGCAATCAGGCGGAAATACAGCACGTAGGCCAACGCGCTGCACACCACACCCAGGACGAGCACGGATCCGGCCACGGTCGTGGAGGGCCAGGCCGGCGGCAGCACGGCGATGCCGGCCGGCGCGAGCAGCAGTGCCGGCAGCACCAGCGACCCGGCCGCCACGCCCATGGCCGGCGCGCCGTTGAGGTGGCGCTTGGTGTACACGTTGATGAAGCCATAGCTCATGGTCGCGGCGATGCAGGCGGCAATGGCGGCCAGCGTGTCAGGCGTCACGTCCACCGGCCCGAGCCGGACGATGGCCGCGATGCCGGCCACGCCCAGCCCCATGCCCAGCCACTGCGCGGGCGCGATGCGCTCCTTGAGGATCGCCTGCGAAAAGAACACCGTGAAGAACGGCGCGCAGGCATTGAGGATCGCGCCATAGCCCGCGGGCAATCGCGCCATCGCCCAGGAAATCAGCGCGAACGGCAGCGCGGTGTTGAACAGGCCGACCATCAGGTAGCGGCCCATCCAGCGCCGCCATTCGAGGTCGCGCGACAGCACCCACGCAATCAGCAGCATCGCTACGCCCCCCACGGCGATGCGCGTCCACATGGTGCCGATGCCGCCCAGCACCGGGGCCACAATGCGCAGCAGGGCATACGAGCCGCCCCAGATGGCGGCGAGCAGCAACAGGCGCAGCAGGCTGGCGGAGGTCATGGCGAGTTGCGGGGCGGCGGGCAGCGGGCAGCGGGCGCGCAGTATGGCACGCGGTGGCTGGCCGCCACCTCGCGTTTCTTGCGCCCGATGATGGATCCGCAGCGCGATCCGGCCGGCGCCGATATCGGCCGTACCGGGGCGCCGCGCGCATCCAAATGCGCCCGGCCGGCGTAGTCTCCGCACCCGAAACACGCGAGGTTCCCCATGGAGGAGATGGCGATGGCGCATGACTGGACCGCACCGGCGGGCATGCCCCCCCTTATACTCGGCGGCATGCCGACCTCCCCCTCGTCCGGCCGGACGGCGCGCCGCACGCGCGGCGCGGCACCGGCGGCGCGCACCGCATCGACGCCCAAGCCCCTGCCGACCGGCGAGGACGATGCGCAACTGGTGCAGTTGCTCGCCGGCATGGTGCGCAGGGACCAGGCCGCGCTGGCCGCGTTCTACGACCTTACGGTGAGCCGCGTGTACAGCATCGCCTACCGCATCGTGCGCGTGACCGAGATGGCCGAGGAGGTGGTGTCCGACGTGTACCTGCAGGCGTGGCGTGACGCGGCGCGCTACGACCCCGCGCGCGGGCGCGTGCTGGGCTGGCTGTTGATCATGGCGCGCACGCGCGCGCTCGACGCCCTGCGCCGCGACGACGAGGCGTTTGCCCATCCGGAGCCCTACTCCCTGGTGGAGGAACCGGCGTGCGAGCGCGACGGCCCGCTGGACCTGATCGCGGCGACGCGCCGCGGCACCGCCCTGCACGCGGCGATCCAGGCGCTGCCCGCCGTGCCGCGCCAGCTGCTGGCCCTGGCCTTCTTCCGCGGCCTCACCCATTCCGAGATCGTCGAAGCGACCGGCTTGCCGCTGGGCACCGTCAAGACGCACATCCGCCGCGCCCTGGCGGCGCTCAAGGATGCCCTGGGCGAGGAAGCGGCCCCGAACCCGGCCACCGGAAAGCGGCGCTGACATGAAAAACGTGAAATCCCCCCCCACCCTTCCCGGCGCGGCGCTGCAGGCGCTGTTGCTGGGCGGCGCGAACGTTCCGCTCACGCCGGCGCGCCGGGCGCGCATGAAGAAGGCGTTGCTGGCGCGCGCCGCCGCCGAGCCAGCTCCGTCGACGGCCCGCGCCGCGGACGCACCGCCGATGCGGACCTTGCGCGCCGGCGAAGGCCATTGGCGCCCGCTGGCCCCGAAGGTCGAGATGCAGATCCTGTTCGACGACGGCGTCACCACCTCTTGGCTGGCGCGCGTCGCACCCGGCGGGCGGCTGCCCGCGCACGAGCACGCCGAGGGACCCGAGGAATGCCTGGTGCTGTCCGGCACCTGCGACCTCGATGGCGTGTTCCTCTCCGCCGGAGACTACCAGCTGGCCCCGCGCGGCTCGCGCCACGTGAACGTGCACAGCGTCGCCGGCTGCGTGCTGTTCATCCGCAGTCCCAGCTTCAAGGCCGCGCGGCCGGCCCACCGCGCTGTCGCGCGCACCTGATTCGTTCCGCCGGCGCGCGCTTCAGGCCCGCGCTTTCGCATTTCGTCCCGCGCCGCTGGCGCGCCGCCGCGCATGCGCCTATCGTGCCTGCCACCGCGCCACCCCGGCGTCGCGCGTGTCCGGTTGCCGGCCTGATTTGCGTCAAGTAAGCCAGGGTCGACATTTGCGACCGATGTGCCGGAAACCCGTTCAACACCTCGCGCCTGTCCACGCCACCATGTCGATCGCATCACCCCACGCCCAAGCGTCCGCGCCGCCGCCCGACCGGCCGGCCGCACACTGGCACGAGGCGGAGCGGCTCAGCACGCTGCGATCCTACGACCTGGTAGGCAGCGCGCCCGAGCCCATCTACGACGAGATCACCAAACTTGCCACGCAGATCTGCGACGTGCCCTTCGCACTGATCGAACTGATCGACGACACCGGCAGCTGGGTGAAATCGGTGACCGGCGAATTGCCCACGGCGGAGCTGGCGCGCCACAACACCTTCAGCCGCATGGTGGTCGACAGCGCCGAGCCGCTGGAGATCGCCGATGCGCCGCACGACCTCAGGTTCCACCACGACCCGCTGGTGACCGGCGGCCCGCGCATCCGTTTCTACTCGGGCGTGCCGCTGCTGGCCCCAAACGGCCACGTGCTGGGCGCCCTGTCCGTGGTACACACGCAACCGAATGTGCTGAGCGCCGCACAACGCGCCGGACTGCACCAGCTCTCCGACGTGGTGGTGCGCCTGTTCGAGAGCCGCCGGCACGAGGAAACCGCCGCATGGCTGGGCGACATCCTCGACGAATCGCTCAACGAAATCTTGGTCATCGACGCGACATCGCGACACATCCTGTACGCCAACGAGGGCGCGCGGCGCAACCTGGGCTACACGCTGGCCGAACTGACCCGCCTGCAAAGCGGCGACCTAGTGCTCGACTGGAGCGAGGAGCGCCGCAGCCACCTGGCCGGCCCCCTGCTGGACGGCAGCGTGCGGCAGGTCGCCATGGAACTCGACATCCGCCGCAAGGACGGCAGCGTGTACACCGCCGACACGCGCGCGCAGCGTTCGCGCTATCGCGGCAGCGACGTGTTCGTCGTGATCGCCAACGACGTCACCGCCAGGAAACGCGCTGAGGAACAGTTGCATCGCGAAAAGGAATTCGCGCAGATCACCCTGGCCTCGATCGGTGATGCACTCGTCACCACCGACGAGCACGGCCGCGTGACCTACCTGAATCCGGTGGCCGAGCGCCTGACCGGTTGGAGCCTGGCCGAGTCCACCGGCCGCGACGTCTGCGAGGTGTTCCACATCGTGTCCGAGGTCGATCGCATGCGGGCCGAGTGCCCGGTCGATCGCGTGCTGCGCACCGGCGAGGTGACCGGCCTGGCCAACAACACGTTGCTGCTGTCACGCGACGGCGGCGAGCACGCCGTGGAGGACTCCGCCGCACCGATCCGCGACAAGCAGGGCCGCATCGCCGGCGTGGTGCTGGTGTTCCGCGACGTGTCCGAGGCGCGCGAGATGGCCCACCACCTGTCCTGGCAGGCGAGCCACGACGCGCTCACCGACCTGGTGAACCGCCGCGAGTTCGAGCGGCTGGCCGGCGAGTTGCTGCAGACCGCGCGCAACGGACAGCAGGAGCACGCGCTGCTCTACCTCGACCTCGACCAATTCAAAGTGGTCAACGATTCCTGCGGGCACCAGGCCGGCGACGAGCTGCTGAAGCAGCTCTCGGCCCTGCTCAAGGCCAAGATGCGTCGTTCCGACACGCTGGCGCGGCTCGGCGGCGACGAGTTCGGCGTGCTGCTGGCCGGCTGCGACGCCGAGCGCGCGCGCGGCATCGCTCAACAGCTGCTCGAGACGGTGCAGGCGTTCCGTTTCGTCTGGCGCGACCGCCTGTTCGCGGTCTCGGCGAGCATCGGCGTGGCCGGGATCTCCGCGGCCACCGAGAGCGTGGAGGCGGTGCTGGCGGCGGCGGACACGGCGTGCTTCCTCGCCAAGGACAAGGGCCGCAGCCAGGTGCAACTGTTCCACATGGAGGATGAGGAAATCACGTCGCGGCGCGGCGAGGTCGGCTGGGCGTCGAGGCTGGCCAAGAGCATCGAGGAGAACCGCTTTTTCCTGGTGTTCCAGCATGCGCACAACATCGGCGCGCTCGACGACCTCGATTACGTGGAGGTGCTGCTGCGGCTGCGCGACGAACAGGGCCGCGTGGTGCCGCCGATGGCCTTCATCCCGGCCGCCGAGCGCTACCAACTGATGGGCAATGTCGACCGCTGGGTGGTGCGCCGCGTGCTGCACTGCCTCGCGCACCACGAGGTTTCGGACTCGGCGGAGGGCGCGTTCGTGCGCCAGGCGCGGCTGGCCGTCAACCTGTCCGGCGTGAGCCTGTCGGATCCGGCGTTCCTCAACTTCGTGCTCGACGAGTTCGACCGCACCGGTGCCAACCCGGCGCGCCTGGCCTTCGAGATCACCGAGACGGCGGCGATTTCCAACCTGCGCCGCGTCACGCGCTTCATGGAGCAGTTGAAGGCGCGTGGCTGCCGGTTCGCGCTCGACGACTTCGGCTCCGGCCTGTCCTCGTTCGCGTACTTGAAGAACATGCCGGTCGACTACCTGAAGATCGACGGCATGTTCGTCAAGGGTGCGGCGGCCAATTCCACGGACCTGTCGATGGTCGAGTCGATCAACCGCATCGGCCATGTAATGGGCATGAAAACCATCGCCGAGTTCGTCGAGAACCAGACCATCCTCGACCAGATGAAGCTCCTGGGCATCGACTTCGTGCAGGGCCACCACGTGCACCAGCCGGAGCCGTTCGCCACGCTGGTCGAGCGCGGCTACGTCGGTCCGCGCGGGCACACGCGCGGCGTGGCCGTTGCCGGCGGGCGGCTGATCCACTGAGCCGGCCATCGGCGCGCCTGCGCCGTGCGGGCGATGGCGAACGGCGGCAGCGCACCCGGTATTCGCCGGCGGTCAGGCGATCAATTGCGCCACGTACCAGGTCACGGCGGCGATGAACGCCGAGCAGGGGATGGTGAGCACCCAAGCCCAGACGATGCCGCCGGCCACGCCCCAGCGCACGGCATTGAACTTCCTGGCCGCGCCCACGCCGACGATGGCGCCGGTGATGGTGTGCGTGGTCGACACCGGGATGCCCAGCCCGGTGGCGATGAACAGCGTCATCGCGCCGCCGGT
>JAEUMZ010000179.1 GCA_016790765.1 Betaproteobacteria bacterium | reverse complement strand
GACAACGACATCGGCAGCATCAGTCGCGGCGCGAACTCGCGGCCATTCCACACCGGCTTGGTGGCCGAACGGGACACGCCAAGGATCGCCACTTCCGGCGCATTGATGATCGGCGTGAAGTAAGTGCCGCCGATGCCGCCGAGCGAGGAAATCGAGAAGCAGCCGCCGGACATTTCGGCCGGCGCCAGCTTGCCCTCGCGCGCCTTGGCGGAAAGCTCGCTCATTTCCTTGGCGATCTCGAGGATCGATTTTTTGTCGGCATTCTTGATGACCGGCACGACGAGGCCGTTGGGCGTGTCGGCCGCAAAACCGATGTTGTAGTACTTCTTCAGGATCAGGTTCTCGCCGCCCGGCTCGAGCGAGGCGTTGAACTCCGGGAATTTCCGCAGGGCCGCGACGGACGCCTTGATGAGGAACGCCAGCATCGTGGCCTTGATGCCGGACTTGGCATTTTCCTCGTTGGTCGAGACACGGAAGGCCTCGACTTCGGTGATGTCGGCCTCATCGTGCTGCGTGACGTGCGGGATGCCGACCCAGTTGCGGTGCAGGTTGGCGCCGGAGATCTTCTTGATGCGCGACAGGGCGCGCGTTTCGATGTCGCCGAACTTGGTGAAATCCACGGCCGGCATCTCGGGAAAGCTGAAGCCGCCAGCGCCCGCCGCAGCGGCGCCGCGCGGCTTGGCCAGTTCACCCTTGACGTAGCCTTGCACGTCCTCCTTGGTGATGCGTCCCTTCAGGGCCGTGCCCTTGACCCTGCCCAGGTCGACGCCGAGTTCGCGTGCGAAGGCGCGAATCGACGGACTCGCGTGCACATGGCCGCCGGGGGAGGGAGCGGGATTCTCCATGGCCACCGGCGCGGGAGCCAATGCAGGCGCGGGTCTTGGCGCCATCGCCTCGGGGGGCCGCGCCGGTGCTGGGGCCTGGGCGGGTGCGCTTGCGGGTTTTGCCGCCGCTGCAGGCGCCGCCGGCGCGCCGGCGGATGCCTCCAGCGTGACCACCACCACGCCCTCGGAAATCTTGTCGCCGATCTTGACCTTGAGGTCCTTGACCGTGCCGTCGTGCGAGGAGGGCACTTCCATGGTCGCCTTGTCGGACTCCAGCGTGACCAGCGACTGCTCCTTTTTGACCACGTCGCCCGGCTTGACCAGGATTTCGATGACGGGTACGTCCTTGAAATCGCCGATGTCCGGGACTTTCACTTCAACCAGATTTGCCACGCAAATTCTCCTCAAACTGCGATGGTGTTCCGCCTTGGTTTCTTGGTGCCGAAATTGTCGTCGCAATGATCAACCACGGCCGGCAATGGCGACGGGCTCAGCCGGGCAACGGCAGGGTTTCGCGCTTGCCGATTTTCACACCGTCCACGGCGCCGGCTTTGCCGGATCGATGGCGTACTTCTTGATCGCCTCCGACACGGTCTTCATCGGGATCGCCCCGTCGTCCGCGAGCGCCTTCAGCGCCGCCACCACGACGTAGTAGCGGTTCACTTCGAAGAACTTGCGCAACTGCTTGCGGGTGTCCGAGCGGCCATAGCCGTCGGTCCCCAGGGTGACGAAGCGGCGATCGACGAACGGCCGGATCTGCTCCGGGAAGCTGCGCATGTAGTCGGTGGCGGCCACCGCCGGCCCCTTGCGGCCCTTGAGGAGCTGGGTCACGAAGGGCACCTTCGCCGAGTCCTCCGGGTGCAGCAGGTTGTGCCGTTCGGCGGCCAGGCCGTCGCGCCGCAGTTCCGTGAACGACGGGCAGCTCCACACGTCGGAGGCCACGCCCCAGTCGAGTTCCAGCAACTCGCTGGCCGCGATCACCTCGCGAAAGATCGTTCCGCTGCCCATCAGTTGCACGCGCGCCTTTTTCGCGTCCGGCCCCTCCCGGAACAGGTACATGCCCTTGAGGATGCCGGCTTCCGCATTCTTCGGCATCGCCGGATGCGTGTAGTTCTCGTTCATCACCGTGATGTAGTAGTAGATGTGCTCCATCTTCTCGTACATCCGCTTCAGGCCGTCGTGCAGGATGACCGCCACCTCGTAACTGAAGGTCGGGTCGTAGGACACGCAGTTGGGGATCGTCGCCGACATCAGGTGGCTGTGACCGTCCTCGTGCTGCAGACCCTCGCCGTTGAGCGTGGTGCGGCCCGACGTGCCGCCGAGCAGGAAGCCACGCGCCTGCATGTCACCGGCCGCCCAGGCCAGGTCGCCGATACGCTGGAAACCGAACATCGAGTAGAAGATGTAGAACGGGATCATGTGCTGGCCGTGGTTGGCATAGCTGGTCGCAGCCGCCATCCAGGAACAGAACGCCCCGGCCTCGTTGATGCCTTCCTGTAGGATCTGGCCGGCCTTGTCCTCCTTGTAGAACATCAATTCGCCGGCATCGACCGGCTCGTACAACTGGCCGAGGCTGGAATAGATGCCGAGCTGGCGGAACAGGCCCTCCATGCCGAACGTGCGCGATTCGTCCGCGACGATGGGCACCAGGCGTGGCCCGAGTTCCTTGTCGCGCGTCAGCGCCGTGAAGGCGCGCACGAAGGCCATGGTGGTGGAAATCTCGCGCTCCTCGCTGCTTTTCAGCAGCGCGTCGAAAATCGACAGGTCCGGCACCTTGAGCGCAGGCGTATTGGCATTTCGCACCGGCAACGAACCGCCCAGTCTGTCGCGCGCGGCTTTGAGGTACTGCATTTCCGGTGCTGAATCGGCTGGTTTGTAGAACGGCACGTCGGCGATGACGTCGTCCGACACCGGGACGTTGAAGCGATCGCGGAATTGCTTGAGCGACTCCAGATCCATCTTCTTTTGCTGGTGCGTGGCCATCTGGCCTTCGCCGGCCTTGCCCATGCCGTAACCCTTGATGGTCTTGGCGAGGATCACCGTCGGCTGTCCCTTGTGCTTGGTGGCGGCCGCGTACGCGGCATAGACCTTGTACGGATCGTGGCCGCCGCGATTCAGGCGCCAGATGTCGTCGTCGGACATCGACGCGACCATCTTCTCGGTTTCCGGGTACTTGCCGAAAAAGTGCTTGCGCACATAGGCCCCGTCGCGCGCCTTGTAGTTCTGGTACTCGCCGTCGACCGCCTCCATCATGCGGCGCGTGAGGATGCCTTCGCTGTCCTTGGCGAGCAGCGGATCCCAATAGCGCCCCCAGATGACCTTGATCACGTTCCAGCCCGCGCCGCGGAAGTCGGCCTCCAGTTCCTGGATGATCTTGCCGTTGCCGCGCACCGGGCCATCGAGCCGCTGCAGGTTGCAATTGACCACGAAGATCAGGTTGTCGAGGCCCTCGCGCGAGGCGAGCGAAATCGCGCCGAGCGACTCCGGCTCATCCATTTCGCCGTCGCCCATGAACGCCCAGACCTTGCGGCCCTCGGTGTTGAGGATGCCGCGGTTGTGCAGGTACTTCATGAAGCGCGCCTGGTAGATGGCCTGGATGGGGCCCAGACCCATCGACACGGTCGGGAACTGCCAGAAATCGGGCATCAGCCAGGGATGCGGATAGCTGGAGATCCCCTTGCCATCCACTTCACGGCGGAAATTCTCGAGTTGATCGGCGGTCAGGCGTCCTTCGAGGAACGCGCGCGCATAGATGCCGGGCGCCGAATGGCCCTGCACAAACACCAGATCGCCCCCATGATTTGCGGACGGGGCGTGCCAGAAGTGGTCGTAGCCGATGTCATAGAGCAGCGCGGCCGACTGGAAACTGGCGATGTGCCCGCCGAGTTCGGAGCTTTCCTTGTTCGCGCGCAGCACCATCGCGATCGCGTTCCAGCGGATCAGGGAGCGGATGCGGTGTTCCATTTCCTGGTCGCCTGGCAGCGGGTCCTCGGCGTGGGGCGGAATGGTATTGATGTACGCCGTGTTCGCCGAATAGGGCAGGTGGGCGCCGGATCGGCGGGCCTTGTCGACCAGCGATTCGAGCAGGAAGTGGGCACGCTCCGGACCTTCGACGTCGAGCACGCCCTCCAGGGCATCGAGCCATTCGCGCGTTTCCTGCGGGTCGGCATCGTTCTGGAGAAAGGCGGGACGATCCATGGTGAGGCTCCTCGTAATGGAATTGTTCTCGGATGGCTGCCACGATCGCCGGATGCCGGGCGCCGGGGTGTTTGTTTTGTCGGCCACCAATCGCGATTCTATGCGCTATCGTTCGGCGAAACGTGTTCCGGCACAAGCCGTCGGATCACGCGGCGCACTTCGCAGGTCACTCGATGGCGATGTCCAGTGGCGTCCGCGGCGCGTCGGCTGGACCCGGAATGAGGACCAGAAAAACGAAAAACGCCGGAAATTCAGGAAGCGACGCGAATTGGACGCCAAAAAAAGGGGAATCTTCTTGAAAAATCAGGCACATTGCGCTATTTTTGGAAGTGTTTCCTAAATATTTGATTTCAGTTATGATCGTGCCGGGACGCTCTGGGCCGATTGAACGGGTTTTGGAGCGTTGAATCGGATGCGGCGCAGTGCATGGCAGCGCCATGCTGCGCGTGCTAACGTGGTGAAGAAATCGCAATTGGGCCGTTGGGGAGGGGGACGTGGCAATCAGCGATGCACTGCAAATTGTGTCGGTCACCGACCCGGGACGGGTGCGGGGACACAACGAGGATTGCGTCGAATCACGCCCCGATTCGGGCATCGTGGTCCTCGCTGACGGCATGGGCGGGTACAACGCCGGCGAAGTGGCCAGCGGAATGGCGACCTCCATCATTGCGGGTGGGTTGGCGGCCGCATGGACGCCCAACGTCCTGAAGAAACTCGATCGCGAAGGTGCGATCGCGATGTCGCAGAACACCCTGCAGGCGGAGGTGGCCAAGACCAACAAGGCCATCTACGAGGCGGCACAGAAAGACCCGCATTGTGCGGGCATGGGAACCACACTCGTCGCATGCTTGTTTTACGACAATTTCCTCACGGTGGGCCACATTGGCGATTCGCGCCTGTACCGCATGCGCGCCGACGCCATGGAGCAGGTCACGCGCGACCACTCGCTGCTGCAGGAGCAGATCGATTCCGGCCTGATCACCAAGGAGGACGCGCGCTCCTCCCACAACAAGAATCTCGTAACGCGCGCGCTGGGGATCGACCCGGAGGTCGAGGCGGAAATCCACACCTACGACGTGCAGGACGGCGACATCTACCTGCTGTGTTCGGATGGCCTGAACGACATGATCGAGGACGAGGAAATCCAGATGACGTTGATTGCGCTGCGATCGAACCTGGAGTTGACCGCGCAGCAGCTGGTGCAGTCGGCGAACGATGCCGGGGGGCGGGACAATGTCTCGGTCATCCTGGTGCGCGTCAACAAGCCCTTTCCCGTGGAACGCGGGTTCTGGGCGCGAATCAAGTCCTGGTTTGCATGAACGCAGGCCTCGAGGCAATGAATCGGTAAGACTTTCTTGGGATTACGGCTATGGCAAAACTGATCTTGAGCGTGGACGGAACGGTGCTGAAGGAGATTTCGCTCTCCAAGGAACGCACCACCCTCGGGCGCAAACCCCACAACGACATCCAGGTGGACAATCTGGCCGTGTCGGGCGAGCACGCGGCCATCATCACGATCCTCAACGACTCGTTCATCGAGGACCTGAATTCGACCAATGGCACCCTCGTCAACGGCAAGCCGATCAAGAAGCATTTCCTGCAGAACAACGATGTCATCGAAATCGGCAAGCACAAGCTGAAGTACTTCAATGACACGCCGGCCCAGGCGGCCGGCGGCGGCGCGGGCGACTTCGAGAAGACCATGATCATCCGCAAGCCGCCCGCCGCTCCGGCAGGCGGCGGTGCCCCGGCACCTGCACCGGTGGCCAAGCCCGCGGCGCCGGCTGCGCCCGCGCCCGCAGCAGCCGCCCCGGCCCCCGCCGCGGCCGCAGCGCCACCGCCGCCTCCAGCCCCCGCGCCTGCAGCGGCCCCGGCTGCCGCCGCGGCCCCCGCCCAGGACGGCCCGGCGCGCGACGCCGCCATCCAGGTGCTCTCGGGCGCGGCCGCAGGCCGTACCTTGGACTTGACGAAGAACCTCACCACCATCGGCAAGCCCGGGGTCCAGGTGGCCGTGATCACGCGGCGCCCGACCGGCTTCTTCATCACGCACGTCGAAGGTGCAACGTACCCGACGATCAACGGCTCGCAGCTCGGTGCCCAGGCCCAGCAACTGAAGGACCACGACCTGATCGAAATCGCGGGGGTCAAGATGGAGTTCTTCTACAAGCCGTGACCGCTTGCGGAGTGTGATGCGCACCACTGCGTCCCCCACCGATCCAGCGCATAATCGGTCGGTGGCCGGCGCCTGCGAACCGGCCTTCGCGGGATCGGTCAATCCGGAGCAAGAATGAAAATCAGGGTGCTCGGCTGCAGCGGGGGAATCGGTGACGATCTGCGCACCACGTCGATGCTCGTCGACGAGGACATCCTGATCGATGCCGGCACCGGCGTCGGCGATCTCTCGATCGAGCAGCTGGTCAAGATCGACCACATCTTCATCTCCCATTCGCACCTCGACCACGTCACCAGCATCCCGTTCCTGGTCGATACGGTGTGCTGGATGCGCGACCGCCCGATCACGGTGTACAGCACCGCCGAGGTGATCCAGATCCTCAAGGAGCACATCTTCAACTGGAAGATCTGGCCGGACTTTTCGCAGATTCCGAATGGCGACGTCATGTGCATGAACTTCCGCGAGATCTCCCTTGGCGAGACGCTCGAATCGGAAGGGCGCAAGATCACGGCGATCCCCGCGGTGCACACCGTGCCGGCGATCGGATTCATGCTCGACAGCGGGGACGCAACCCTCATCTACAGCGGGGACACCACCTACAACGACGCCTTGTGGGAAGTGGCCAATCGCGCGAACAACCTGAAATACCTGATCATCGAGACCGCCTTCCCGAACAAGGAACGCGAGATCGCGGTGCTGTCCAAGCACCTGTGTCCGAGCATGCTGGCCGAGGAATTGGCCAAACTGAACCGGCCCGTGGAAGTCATGGTGACGCACCTGAAACCCGGCGAGATTCACCTCACCATGAGCGAGATCGGCCGCAATGCCGGGAAATGGCGGCCGCGCATGCTGGAGAACGGCATGGAGTTGAGCATATAAGGATGTCGGCCGAAACGGCCTTGGCGCATCGTTCGTTGGAGGAATGTCATGAGCGCGGTACTCGATTCCCGTCCCGGTAGTCAGCCCAAGGAGGCTGACGTCACGTCGAAACTGGCGTTCTCGAAAAAGCTGCAGGCGGTCACCAACCGGATCCACTCGACGACCAACGTCGACGAAATCATGCTCGATGTCACGCGAGACATCTGCCAGTTGTTCGACGCCGACCGGTTGACCATCTACACGCTGTCCGAGGACGGCTCGGCGATCGTCTCCAAGGTCAAGTCCGGGCTCAATTCGTTCAAGGACATCAAGCTTCCGCTGTCCGAAAGCTCGGTGGCCGGCTGTGCGGCGCTCAATCGCCGGTTCATGAACATCAAGGATGTGTATGACGACGCGGAACTGAAGAGTTTCTCGCCCAACCTGGCGTTCCTGAAGGCGGTCGACCAGCGCACCGGCTACCGCACCAAGCAGATGATGGTGGCCCCCATCGTCGGCGGCGATGGCGGTGGCGACCTGTTGGGCGTGATCCAGGTGATCAACCACCTGCCGGGCACGCCATTCTCACAGCTGGCCGAAGAGGGCCTGGTCGAGCTGTCCAAGACGCTGGCCATCGCCTTCCGCGTCCGCCAGCAGATTCCCGGCCAGATCAAGTCGAAGTTCGAGTACCTGATCGTCGACAACGTCATTTCGGAAGGCGAGCTGGAACTTGCCACCCGCGCGGCGCGCAAGAAAAACAAGAACGTCGAGGACATCCTGGTCGATGAGTTCCAGGTCAAGCCGCAGGCCCTCGGGACGGCGCTGGGCAAGTACTTCGGCGTGACCTACGAACCCTACAAGCCGGACCGCATCAGGCCGCTCGACCTGCTCAAGAACCTGAAGCGCGACTACGTGGAATCGGCCAACTGGATCCCGATCGAGGACACCAAGGAAGGGTTGGTGGTCATGACGACCGACCCCGAGCACGTCAAGAGTTCGCGCGTGGTCGACAACATCTTCCCGAAGGCGAAGCCGGTGTACCGGATTTGCACGGCACGCGACTTCCAGCAGACCGTGACGCAGTTCTTCGGCGGCAGCGCGGATGGCCAGGTGCAGACCGAGGACATCGGCGACCTGCTGTCGAGCCTCGATGACGAGGCCGAGCCGGGCGAAATCGGCGGCGACGACGCTTCGGCGGCCGCGGACAACGAGTTGGTCAAGCTGGTCAACAAGATCATCATCGACGCCTACAACCAGGGCGCCTCGGACATCCACATCGAGCCGATGCCGGGCAAGAGCAAGACCGGTATCCGGTTCCGCAAGGATGGTTCGCTGGGCCCGTACATCGAGGTCCCGGCCAGCTACCGCAACGCGCTGGTGGCACGCCTGAAGATCATGTGCGACCTCGACATTTCCGAGAAGCGCAAGCCGCAGGACGGCAAGATCAAGTTCAAGAAGTACGGGCCGCTCGACATCGAGCTGCGCGTGGCGACCATTCCCACCACCGGCGGCGTCGAGGACGTCGTGATGCGGATCCTGGCGGCGGGCGAGCCGATTCCGCTGGACAAGCTGGGCCTGACCACCAACAACAAGAACAACCTGGTGGCGGCGGTCGCCAAACCCTATGGCCTGTTCTTTGTGTGCGGGCCGACCGGTTCCGGCAAGACCACCACGCTGCACTCGGTGCTGGGCTCGCTCAACACGCCGGACACCAAGATCTGGACCGCCGAGGATCCGGTCGAAATCACCCAGAAGGGCCTGCGGCAGGTACAGGTCAACCGCAAAGTGATCGACTTTGCCGCGGTGATGAAAGCGTTCCTGCGTGCCGACCCGGACATCATCATGGTGGGCGAAATGCGCGATGCGGAGACCACGCACATCGGCATCGAGGCGTCGCTGACCGGGCACATGGTGTTTGCCACGCTGCACACCAATTCGGCACCGGAGGCGATCATCCGCCTGCTCGACATGGGCATGGACCCGTTCAACTTCGCCGATGCCCTGGTGGGCATCCTGGCGCAGCGGCTGGCCAAGCGGCTGTGCGGCAAGTGCAAGGAGCCCTACACCCCCGACGCCGAGGAGATCAAGCAGTTCATGCATGAATTCACCTCCGACCTGCGCCAGTCGGAGCGCTGGAAAAAGGACCCGGCGGGCGAGGCCAAGAAGCTGTACGACTACTGGCTCAAGGAGTACGGCAAGGACGGCAAGTTGACCTTCTACAAGGCCAAGGGCTGCGACACCTGCGGGGGCAGCGGCTACAAGGGCCGCGTGGGCCTGCATGAGCTGCTGGTGGCCAGCGATCCGGTCAAGAAGCTGATCCAGGAAAAGGCGCGCGTGGCCGAGATTTTCGTCAAGGCCGTGGAGGACGGCATGTCCACCCTGAAAATGGACGGCATGGAAAAGGTGATGATGGGCACCACCGACATGAAGCAGGTCCGCGCGGTCTGCATCAAGTAGATGACCGGGCGCGCCGACATCGGAGCGATGACCGGCGCCTACCGGGCCCTGTCGAGCCCGGACGGCAGCAGCCGCCTGTTCACGGCGCTCGAATACCTGAACCGGATCGGCGTCGCCCTGTCGGCCGAGCGCAACCTCGACAAACTCCTCGAGACCATCCTGACGGCCGCCAAGACCATCACGCACGCCGATGGCGGCACCCTGTACCGCCTGATCGACGGCAAGCTCAAGTTCGAGATCATGTTGAACGACAGCCTGAAGATCGCGATGGGCGGCACGTCGGGCAACGAGATCCCCTTCTACCCCATCCCGCTCAACCAGGCCGACGGCAGCGAAAACCTGTCGATGGTCGCCGCGTATGCGGCGTTGCGCGACGAAACGGTGAACATCGCCGACGCCTATGAGGCGGACGGCTTCGATTTTTCCGGCACGCGCAACTTCGACAAGAAGACCGGTTACCGGTCGGCGTCGTTCCTGACCATCCCGATGAAGAACCATGAAGCGGAGATCATCGGTGTCCTGCAATTGTTGAACGCCCAGAACGCGCAGGGCAAGGTGGTGCCCTTTACGCTCGAAGACCAACGCCTGGCCGAATCCCTGGCCTCCCAGGCGGCAATTGCCTTGACCAACCGCATGCTGATCAGCCAGCTCGAGGTGCTGTTCGAGTCCCTGATCGACCTGATCAACACCGCCATCGACGAAAAATCGCCCTACACCGGTGGCCATTGCCAGCGCGTGCCGGCCCTGACCATGATGCTCGCCGAGGCGGTGTCAGCGACGACCGATGGACCGCTGGCCGGTTTCCACATGACCGAGAAGGACCGCTACGAGCTCAAGATCGCCGGCCTGCTGCACGATTGCGGCAAGATCACCACGCCGGTGCATGTGGTGGACAAGGCGACCAAGCTGGAAACCATCTTCGACCGCATCCAGCATGTGTCCCAGCGCTTCGAGATGCTGAAGCTGCAGTCGGAGATCGACATGCTGCGTGCGGTATCCGCCGCCCTGGCGCGCGGGGACGCGGCGGCCGCGCGCGCTGCCGAGGCGCAGCACGGCGAGGCGGTCCGCCAGTATGACGATGACCGCGAGTTTCTCCGCCGCATGAACATCGGCGGCGAGCGCATGAGCCCGGAGGACCAGGCAAGGGTAGACCGCATCGCTGCCTATCCGATCCGCGATGCCGCCGGCGCTGTCGGTCCATTCCTGACCGACAACGAGCGTGCCAACCTGAATATCCAATATGGCACGCTGATGCCCGAAGAACGCAAGATCATCAACCACCATATCGAAGCCACTATCAACATGCTCGAGGCCCTGCCGTGGCCCAAGCACCTGAAGAATGTGCCGGAGTACGCCGGGGGCCACCACGAGCGCATGGACGGCAAGGGCTATCCGAAGGGCCTCACGCGCGACCAGATGAGCGTTCAGGCGCGCATCATGGGCATCGCCGACATCTTCGAGGCGCTGACCGCCAAGGACCGCCCCTACAAGCCGGGCAAGACCCTCTCAGAGTCGCTGGACATCCTCGGCAAATTCAAACTCAACGGCCACATCGACCCCGACCTGTTCGATGTCTTCGTGCGTGAAAAGATCTACCTGAAGTACGCCCGCCAGTTCATGGACCCGACGCAGGTCGATACGGTGGACGAGACACGCATTCCGGGGTATTCCCCCTAGGGCCGGGGTGACGGGAATTGTCAGAAGTGCCGGAATGTGCGGTCGTTGCCGCGCGCATGTCAAACGCAAACTTGACCATTGTGTCCATTCCGCGCGCTTGAGCCAGCAATTGCCTGCGGCACCGAGTCGCTTCGCGACCTGGGAACTTTGGGCCCTCAAAGGTCAATGCGTAACTAGTTGATTTTCAAACAAAAAAACTACCATCGTGCGTCGTCCCCCATGTGCCGTGGCGATTTGCGGAATCGGCCTACAGTTGGCACGCCCATTGCTCCAGTAGTCGGGCGAACACAGACCCTGTGTTTGGTTCCCCAACTAGTTAAGGAGAAGCAAATGAAATTGTTCCAAAAGGGTTTCACCCTCATCGAACTGATGATCGTCGTTGCGATCATCGGCATCCTGGCTGCAGTCGCCATCCCGGCATACTCGGATTACACGATCCGCGCCAAGGTGACGGAAGGCATCAACCTGGCCGCCCAGCTGAAGACGGCGATCACCGAGACCTTCCAGGCCAAGGGCCCGGGCACGATGACCTGCACGGATGCGGCGACCTGCGCGGCGAACATCGGCGCGACCTACGCTGCCGCGACGCAGCACGTGACGAGCGTGCAAGCCGCGGCTGACGGCGTCATCACCGTGACCTACACCGCAGCGACGGTGCCGGCGGCGGAAAACACCGTGCTGTTCACGCCGACCCCGCTGGCCAACGATGCCACCAAGGCTGGTGAGCAACTGGTGTGGGATTGCAAGGGCGGCACCGTGAAGGCCAAGTATCGCCCGGCCAACTGCCGTTAATCGCAGCAAGCTGAGTATCGTTCGCGGACGGGCATCGCCCGTCCGCGATTTTTCATGTAGTTGTACGTGCTGTTTGTTCACCTCAAGAACAAAGGACCATCAATGAAGGCATTTTTCCAAAAGGGCTTCACCCTCATCGAACTGATGATCGTCGTTGCGATCATCGGCATCCTGGCCGCTGTTGCCATCCCGGCGTATTCGGATTACACGATCCGCGCCAAGGTGACGGAAGGCATCAACCTGGCCGCCCAGCTGAAGACGGCGATTACCGAGACCTTCCAGGCCAAGGGCCCGGGCACCATGACCTGCACGGACGCAGCCACCTGCGCGGCCAACATCGGCGCGACCTACGCTGCTGCCACCCAGCACGTGACGAGCGTGCAATCCGCAGCTGACGGCGTCATCACCGTCACCTACACGGCAGCAACGGTCCCGGCGGCAGAAAACACCGTGCTGTTCACGCCGGCTCCGCTGGCCAACGACGCCACCAAGGCGGGTGAGCAATTGGTGTGGAACTGCAAGGGCGGCACCGTGAAGGCCAAGTATCGCCCGGCCAATTGCCGCTGATCAAGCGGCCGATTCAGTTGTAGGATAAGGCGGGCTGGTCCCGCCTTATTTCTTTTTGCCTGTCATGAATACACTCCTGTTGAAAGCCAAAGTGCGCGCCGCAGCGATCCACTTGACGGGGTGCGTGGTCGTCGGAATGACCTGTTGGGCCCTCGTTCGGTACCTCTGGTATCCGGTTCCCCTGCTCGAACTGATGGGCGGCGGCCCGTTGTTCGTCTTGCTGCTGTTGGCCGATGTCACCCTGGGCCCGGTCCTGACCCTGGTCGCGTTCAATCCGTCCAAGCCAAGGCATCTGTTGATCCTCGACTATGCGATCATCCTCGGCGTGCAGGTCTTCGCGCTGGTGTACGGCGTTCATGTGCTGCACAGCGCGCGGCCGGCGTTCGTTGTGTTTGCCAAGGACCGCTTCTCGGTCGTGCGGGCCAGCGACCTCGATGCAAGTGCATTGGCAGCCGCGACCGTGCACGAGTACCGCATCCTGCAGCATGGCGGCCCGCGATGGGTGTCGCTGGACGCCAACCTCAAGGATTCCGAAGCGCTGAAAATCACCATGGCGGCTGCCGCCGGCGGCGTCGACATCGATCACTATCCTCGCTACTATCGCCCCCTCGAAGAGGCGCGCACGGACATCGCCAAGGTGGCCAAGCCGATTTCGGAGGTCTGGGGGCCGGTGGTACCGGCGCCGATCACGTATTTCGATGCGTCTGCAGGGGGGGGCAACACGGACCTCGGCGTGATCCCGATTGTCGGCCGTGCGCGCGACGCCGGCCTGATCGTCGATCGCCAATCCGGCGCGGTGCTTGGATACGTGGACGCCGATCCCTGGCCCAAGTGATCCGGCGGCGGCCGCCGCCGGGAGTGCCCTGCGGCGCGGTCCGCCGCCGCCAGTTTGTGGTCAATGAAGGACCGACAACAGGTTGTTGTTGTCGTCTGTCCACAGCAGCCGCTTCTGTCCTGCGGGAATCGCCTTGGACGACTTGTCGAGCTTTTCGCCCTGGAGGCTGCTCTCAACCGGCGACATCAGGAACCAGTCGCTGACGATGGAGCCTTCCTCCGTGGCCTCGTGGATCCAGCGCCATTTGAGGCCGGCGGAATCGGCAAGGCCGCGGACCACCGGAATGAGGTCGAGGTAACGGTTGGACACGTGAAACGCAATGACGCCGTCCGGTGCGAGGTGGCGTGCGTAGACGGCCGTGGCTTCGCGGGTGATGAGGTGCACCGGGATCGAGTCGCTTGAAAAGGCGTCGATCACCAGGACGTCGTACTTCTGCGGCGCTTCGCGCTCAAGGACCAGCCGGGCGTCGCCGAGCGTGACCTGCACCGTTGCATAACTGTTCTTGATGAACGTGAAATACCGCGTGGCAAGGTCGAGCACCTGCGGGTTGATCTCGTAGTAGCGATACAGGTCCCCCGGCCCGCCATACACCGACAGTGTGCCGGCGCCGAGGCCGATGATGCCGACCTTGAGGGGTCGCGTGCCCGCTTGTTTCTTGCGCTCCATCAACAGCATGCCGACGCCCGAACTGGGCTTGAAATAGCTGGTCGCGGCGCGCTCGTACGGCGGGTCCATGTACTGGTCGCCATGCAGGATCGTCCCGTGGATCATCGAACGCCGGCGGTCCTTCATCAGCGGCGGCCCGTATTCCTTCACCCGCAATGCGCCGTAGAAGTTGCGCTCCTGGGCAATCACGTTTTCACTCGAACGCAGCAACGTGACGGCAAACGAGGTCAGCGCGACGAGCACGGCCACGACCCCGACGCCCAGGCGCAGGGACTTGCGCGGCGACCAGCGCACGGCCGCGCAAATCAGCGCAAGGACCACGATGGCCATTTCCAGTTCGAAATGCGCGCGCAGGAACGTGGGCGCGACGATCGCGATCAGGAACGCGCCGAAGGCGCCGCCCGCGGACATGGCCAGATAAAACGCCGTCAACTGGCGCCGATCCGGCCTGGAGGCGGCCAACTCCCCATGACAGAGCATGCAGGCGAAGAACAGCAGCGCAAGGTGGAGAAACACCTGCCAGGCGAGCAAATGGTGCAGGTCCCGTTCCAGGGTCGTGTAGAGCATCGCCCCGAGGATGGCGACCATGGCCAGCACGAACACCTTCGGACGATAGACCTTGTCGCTGTCGAAGCAGAACACGAAAGTCAGCAGGTAGATCACCAGCGGCAGCACCCAGAGCAGCGGCACGGCCGAGATGTTCTGCGACAGGTGGTTGGTCACCGCCAGCAGCATGACCGAGCCCATGGCCGAAAGCGTCAGCCACTTGAAGATCGTCCGGAAGGCGATCTTCGGCGGCGGCGCCGCTTCGGCACCTTCGGCGGCCAGCGCATTGCCGCCGGCCAGTTCCTGGTGGCGATTGATCCAGGCGATCCAGCAGATCAGCGCGACAAACAGGACGAAGAACCCGCTCCAGGCAAACGCCTGCACGCGCGTGCTCATCCAGGGTTCGATCAGGAATGGATAGGCCAGCAGCGCCGCCATCGACGCCAGGTTGGACAGCGCAAACAGCCGGTAGACACGCGCGGTGGCGTACGCCTGCGAGAACCAGTGCTGCACCAGCGGCCCGGTGGTCGACAGCAGCAGGTAGGGCAGGCCGATCGTGGCGCCCAGCACCAGCAGGATGCGCAGGATCGGGTCCGAGCCGTCGATCGGGACGCTGCCGGCCGCGATGGCGATCGGCAGGCTGACCAGCGACAGGACCGCCAAGCCGATGTGCAGCACCGATCGCCGCATCGCCGAAAGCCATCGCGATGAAGCGTGCGCATAGGCGTAGCCGGCCAGCAGGGTCCCCTGGAAAAACAGCAGGCAGGTGGCCCACACCCCCGCCGAGCCGCCGAACATCGGCAGCAACTGCTTGGCAATGATGGGTTGGACGAGGAACAGCAGGAATGAGGAAAGGAAGATCGTGACCGCGTAGAGGATCATGGGTTCTGGGCCGTCAGGTTCGGAACAGAGGCTAAAGCATTATTCGTACCGCAATGCCTCCACCGGTTTCAGTCCTGCGGCGCGCCGTGCCGGGTAGAACCCGAAGAATACCCCAACCATCGCGGAGAACGAGAAGGCGATGGCGATGGCAAACGAGGAGATTTCGACCGCCAACGGCGAGAATCGCGAGACCGCCAGTCCGCCGGCGTAGGCCAGCGCGATGCCGATGGCGCCCCCGCACACGCAGATCACCACCGCCTCGGTGAGGAACTGCAGCAGCACGTCGCGCCGCTTGGCGCCGATGGCCATGCGGATGCCGATCTCGCGCGTGCGCTCGGTGACCGACACCAGCATGATGTTCATGATGCCGATGCCGCCCACCACCAGCGAAATCGAGCCGATGGCGCCCAGGAGCAGGGTGAGCATGGTGGCGATGCCCTGCGCGGCCTCCGCGATCGCCGACAGGTCGCGCACGGTGAAGTCGTCCTCCTGGTCCTCGCGGATGCGGTGGCGGATCCTGAGCGTCTGCACGATGTCCTGTTCGACGTCCTTCATGCGGTCGGCGCGCGCGGCCTGCACCATGATGAGGTTGACGCTGCCCGGGAACCAGGTGCGGATCACCTGTTGGCGCGCGGTGGCCAGCGGCACGAACACCGCGTCGTCCTGGTCGCCACCCCCGAGGTCGCTGCCCTTGTCGGCCAGCACGCCGATGACCTCGAACGGCTTGTTGCGGATGCGCACCGTCTGGCCCACCGGGTTCATGTCGCCGAACAGGTTCTGCGCCGTGGTGCGGCCCAGCACCGCCACGCGCGACAGCGAACGCATCTCGATGTCGCCGAACAGGCTGCCGGCCTCGGTGTCCCAGGCCTTGATGGAGAAGTACTCCGGCGTCACGCCATAGACCATCGCGTTCCAGTTGTTGTTGCCGGCGGCCACCTGGAACGGCTGCTGGATGATCGGCGCGCTGTACTCCACGTTCTCGATGCCGGCCAGCGCCTGGGCGTCGGCCTGGGTCAGGGTCTGCGCGGCGCCGCGGCCGGCGCGCACGCCGTTGGCGGTGGAGGAGCCCGGAAACACGATGAACAGGTTGGAGCCCATGGCGGTGATGCGCTGGTTGATGTCGCCGCGCACCGATTCGCCGATCGCGAGCATCAGCACCACGGCGCCGACGCCGATGATGATGCCCAGCATGGTCAATCCGGCCCGCAGCCGGTTCATGCCCATGGCGCGGAATGCTTCGATCATCACCTGCCAGATGCCCATGCGTTTCCCTTAGAAGTGCGCGCCGGCCACCGGACCGTCGTAGGTGACCAGGCCGTCCTTCAGGCGCACCAGGCGCGTCGCATAGCGCGCCACGTCCGGCTCGTGGGTGACGATGAGGATGGTGATGCGCTGCTCCCGGTTCAGCCGCGTGAACAGTTCCATGATTTCCTGGCTGGTCGTGGTGTCGAGGTTGCCGGTCGGTTCATCGGCGAGGATCAGCGCCGGGTCGCAGACCAGCGCGCGCGAAATCGCCACGCGCTGCTGCTGGCCGCCGGAGATCTGGTTGGGCAGGCGCTTGCCGAACGTGCCCAGCCCGGTGAGCGCGAGTTTTTTCATCGCGCGCTCGCGCGCCTCGCGCATCGACACGCCCGCGTACAGCAGCGGCAGGGCCACGTTGTCGACCAGCGGCATGCGCTTCAACAGGTTGAAGCCCTGGAACACGAAGCCGATGGTGCGGTTGCGCACCGCGGCCAGGTCGTTGTCGGACAGCTGCGCCGCTTCCGCGCCATCGAGGTTGAAGGTGCCGCTGGTGGGGGTGTCGAGGCAGCCGAGGATGTTCATCAGGGTGGACTTGCCCGACCCGGATTGGCCCATGATGGCGACGAACTCGCCGCGCTCGATGGTCAGGTCGATGCCGTGCAGGACCGGCGTCTCGATGTCGCCGGAAAAATAGCTCTTCCGGATCGCCTGCATGCGGATCAGCGGATGGGGGTCGGATTTCGGCTGTGCGGACATGGCTGGGTCGGGCATTCAGAGGCAAACCCTAGGCGGGGCGCGGCGTTCCGGCACAAATGTCCCCAAACGCCGCGCCAGTGCTTGAGTTTGGCATGCTATTTCCTTGCATTCTTGTCCAGCGTGTCGCGGATCACCAGTTCGTCGCCGGGCTTGATATCGCCGGAGACCAGTTCGGTGAACTGGTTGCTGGCCACGCCGGTCTGCACGTCGACGGCCACCAGTTCGTT
>JAEUMZ010000147.1 GCA_016790765.1 Betaproteobacteria bacterium | reverse complement strand
GCACGCCTGGCCATCGACAAGGCGTTGCAGGCGCATGGCGGCCGCGAGCGCATCGAGGCGCTCGAATCGGTCAGCCTGGAGTACACCGGACTGCGCACGATGATCAACCAAAGCCGCAGGGCGCTGGGCCCCTGGGACCGTGAACCCTCATCCGGCAGGGTCGTGTTCGACCGCAAAGGCACGCGTTTGTATGCCGAGAACCACAACCACTATCCGGGCATCGGCCGTTTTTCCGCCGCCTGGGCGCTCAAGGGCAACGAGGGCTATCACTGGGACCTGCATGGAAACAGCCACGGCCGCGAGTGGATGATGAAGTACTCAGGCGCGGATGCCGAGGAACCCTGGGCGTTCGTGCCGCGCTGGATGCCGCCATTCCTGTTGCTGGCCGCCGCGCAGGCCCACACCCAGTTGCGCCACGCCGGAGTGGTCCGGCGCAATGGGCGCGCCCATGATGCCGTGGTCTTCACCCAGCGCAATCGCCAAACCCTGACCCTGCTGATCGACCGCGCGACCGCGCGGCTTGCCGCGTTCGAATCGGTGCGTGGCGACGGGGTGCACGGCGATGTCCTCGACACCGTAGCTTTCGACGGCTACCGCCGTCACGCGGGAGTGATGTTTCCCGGCGTCCGCACCGATTTCCTGAACGGCGCGCTGGCGCGCCGCCTGGACCTTGCGTATCAGGTGAATGCGCCGCTGCCCGACACCTTGTTCGAGTTGCCGCGCGATGTGCGCGCGCCGGCCACGCCGGCCCACGGGCCGCCACACGGTGCACATCACGGCGCGCCTGCCGGTGGGCGCCTGAAACGCATCGGCGAGGGCGTGTACCTCGACACGGACATGGGCGGCGTGATGATCGTCGAGTTCCGCGACTTCCTGGTGGTTGTCGAGTGTCCCGGAGACCATGCAATGTCGCAATCGACCATCGATGCGGCACGGGCAAGGTTCCCCGACAAGCCGATCCGCTATGTCGTGCCCAGCCATACGCACGGCGACCACGGTGGCGGCGCGCGCGCCTATTTCCACCTGGGCGCGACGCTGCTCACCACGCCCGCAAACGTGCCGTTTTACCGCCGGCTGGCCAAGGTCCGCCACACCATCAGCCCGGACCCGTGGTCGGCATCGAAGCGCGCGCCCCGGATCGAGACCTTCGAGAGTTATCGTCGCATCACCGATGGCACGCAGACCCTCGACCTGCATGACCTGGGGCCGAACGCGCACTCCGACACGCTGGTCTTCGCCTGGCTGCCCGCGCAACGCATTCTGTGGCAGGCCGACCTGGTGTTCTCGCCGGCGATCGGGCCGGAGGTCAATGCGGCGATGCCGATCACGGTGGCCTTCGCGCGGCGGCTCGTGTCGCTGGGCATCACCGACCTCGCCTCGATCGTCGAGTCGCACCATGACCGCGTAATCTCGGTCGAGGAGTTTCGCGCTTCGTTGCGCATGGCGGGGCACGACTATCCGTGATCGCGTCCATGGCAACGGCCAAGCCCGCGCGCGTGGCGTGCAGGTTCCAGCCAAGGGCTTGGTGCCGCGGATGGGCGCTTTGCCTGCTGGCCATCGGCGCTGCCGGCCACGCGCAAACGATCGGATTCAAGTCGGTCACGCTGAGCGCCGCCCAACGCGCCTCCTTGCAGCGCGACGTGGCGCAGGCTTGGCCCGGCATGGCGTTCGATTGGCAGACCCTGGACGCATTCGTTCCGTCGGTCGGCGGCAAGCGCCTGGCGGTGTCCGTGACGCTGACCAGCGACATTGTCTTGACGGCTGCGGGCGCCTGCCGGCGCGGGCAATACCGGTTTTCGCTGGAACCCGGCACGGGCCGCTGGCGCCCGGAAGACGCACTGACGCGCCACACCGCGTGGCCGGCGAAGGACGGCGCCTGCGCGGCCTCCCTGCCGCCGATCGACGTTGACCGGCATCTGCCCGATGCCGATTTCCTGTTTCTCGCCCGCAACGAGGCCGCCTTGCGCAGCCGCGCTGCGCAGGTCATCGGCGGCAGCGATTGCGCGCGCGTGCGCTTTTGTGCGGTGACGCTGCGCAAGATCGACCGGTTCCGGCAAGTCAGTCCGCCGCGCACGATCACCAGGCTCACCTACTCGCCGTCGTACCCCGGCCCGGCCTGCCTGTACGTGATGGAAGTGTCCTTCGTCGGCCCGCTGGACGACCTGGTGCCGCTGGGAGCAAGTTGCCCGTTGCCGTAGCGTGCAACGAATCGGCACGCGTTCGTTCCCGGCCCCGTTGACGAATCGACGCTACTCCCTGAAGAGGTCTGCGTGTGTCCCGGCGCGCACAAACACGATCTGATCTTCGCCCGACTTGTAGATCAACAGGAAATCCCCGCCGATGTGGCATTCGCGATGATCGGCCCACTCGCCTTTCAATGCGTGGTCCAGCCACTCCGGACCCAAGGGCGCCTCGTTGGCGATCAGCAGCAGCATGACTTCCTTCAGGCGCTGGAGGTCGAACCGGCCAGAGGCTGTCAGGCGAGCCCAGTCCTTTCGGAACGCCTTGGTGGCGTCCGAGGACAAGGGTGGATTCGCACGCTTACTTGCGCCGCTTCTTTTCGAGGTCATCGAACAGGTCCTGGGGCTTGGCGTGGCGCGCCTTGCGCGCAGCGACCCGCGCGCGCGCCTCGCGCATTGCCGCGCGCGTCTCGGCGTTGGGGACCTTGAGTTCGAGTGGAAACGCCTGGTCGGCCACGACCCGGTGCAGGAAAAGCCGGACCGCATCCGAGACCGTCAAGCCCATGGCCGTGAGCGCCTCGGAGGCCTGCGCCTTGATATCCTCCTCGACACGGACGTGGAGCATGGATGTTTGGGTGGACATGGTGGTCACGCCATTCTGTGAAATGCGCCTATTGTATCTCAATTGCGATATTTCACACCCCTGCCGCCGAAGGGCACCTGATCAAACCACCCCGGCAATCCGCCCCCGCATCGCCTCGTCCGGCATCCTTCCCATTCCCCCGCCCAGGTTGTCGCGCAAGTGCTCGATCCTGGACGTCGCGGGGATGGCGCAGGTGACGGCCGGGTGCGCGACGACGAACTTCAACATCAGTTGCGCCCAGCTCACGCAGTCGATCTCGGCCGCCCAGGCGGGCAGCGGCGTGCTGCGCAGGCGGCGGAACAGGTCGCCGCCGGCAAACGGGCGGTTGGCGATGACGGCGATTTTTCGCTCGCGCGCCATGGGCAGCAGGCGCTTTTCGGCCTCGCGCTCGCCGATGGAGTAGTTGATCTGCAGGAAATCGACCGCGTGCTTCTCCAGCGCCCGCTCGACGCTGGCGTAGGCGCCGGCCGTGTAGTGCGTGATGCCCACATAGCGCACGCGGCCGGCCTTTTTCCAGTCGGACAACGTGGCCAGGTGGGTATCCAGGTCCTGCAGGTTGTGCACCTGCATCAGGTCGATCGGGTCGGCCCTGAGCTTTTTCAGCGAATCGTTCATCTGCGCGATGCCGGCCTCGCGCCCGGTGGTCCACACCTTGGTGGCGACGAACAGTTTCCTGCGCAGGTTTGCGCGCTGGATCAGTTCCCCGGCCACGCTTTCGCTGCGGCCGTACATGGGCGAGGAATCGATCACCGTGCCGCCGCCCTCGGCAAAGGCGCCGAGGATCGCCGCGAGGTTCGGCATCGCCTCGGCCCCGACGTCGAACGACTGCCAGGTGCCGATGCCGATCACCGGCAGCGATTCACCGCTGCCCGGGATGGGCTTGCGCGCCATGGGGCTGGCGGCCGACACCGGCCAGGCGCCGGATCCGGCCATCACCGCCGCGCCGGCGGCCCCGGCGGCCCCGGCGGCCAAGAGCGACCTGCGTGCGGCGTCGACCGGCGGGCGCGGCATGGACGATGAATCAGGACGCGGGGCGCGAACGCTTGCCTTCGCAGGCGGAATTCGGAAAGCTCACGTCGCCGTCCATGCAGAAGTGGTACGGCACCGCCACGCATTGCGCGCGCGATCCGTTCGGCGCGATGCGCAATTCGCCTGCGCGCGCCATGGCCGATTCGCCGAACATGCTGTGCGGCGTGGCGTAGAGCAGCGTCTGCTGCACGTTGTCGCCCTTGTCGTTCAGTTTCACCAGCACCTCGGCCGCACCCTCGGCGCCGATGTCGCGCGCCTCCTGCGGGAAGATGGCGCGCGGCCGCTGTGCCACCTTGTAAATGGCACCTTCGCCCCCTGCGCGTGCGGCCTCGGCCTTGCCGCCGACCTGCGGCATCGACACCGCCACGCTGGACTTGCCGCCCTTGTCGTCGAACCACACCACCACGGTGCCGTTGCGGGCGGCCGGCTTGCAGGCTTCGAGATCGACCGCCGGCTTGAAGCGCCACAGGTGCAACACCTCGCGGATCGCCTGCACGTACTTGTCCTTGCCCTGGGCGTTCTCGAACACCGGGTTGGACAGGATGCCGTTGGTGCCGATGCTGCCGGTGACGCGCACTTCCACCGAGGCCGCGTCGGACGCGCTGCGCGCCGGCGGCTTGGGCGCCACCACCAGCACGGGGGAGGCAAAGGCATCCTTGGCGCTGATGGCGCGCGCGTCGCTTTGGGCCAGCGCCAGGGCCGGCAAGGCCGCTGCGACCAGGCCGGCAATGGGTTTCAAAATCATGGGGTTGCTCCTGAAAACAGGGATGGTGCGGCCCGTTTTAGCACAATCTTTGAAACACTTTGCGACATCAGCGCGGCCGCCCCAGGGCCACGTCCAGCACCGGGTCCTTGCCGGCCAGCCACTCGGCCAGCGTGGGGGCCACCTCCACATCCGGCACCACGCCCAGGCCCGGCTGGAACGCACCGATATCCATGCGGTTCCACTGCACGGGAATGCGCGCGACGATACCGGAGGCCGGCAATTTGACGAAAAACAGCCGCCCGGCGGCGGGCCCCTCGGCGCTGCCGCCGGTGGCCTCGCCCACCAGGGTCACGCGCCTGGCATCCCTCAGTTTGGCGATCAGCATGGTGGCGCCCGAGGCATTGCGCGGGCCGGTCAGCACGCTCACCCGGCCGGCAAACCGGTCCGGTGCGATGGCATGGCGGCGGACCGGATTGGTGCGCTCGAAGTAGCCCACAGCGGACAACTTGCGGAAATCGGTCTCCGGCGGCTCGAACAGCGCCTTGCGGTCGCCCCAGGATTCCACATGCTGCTGCCAGTCGCCGAAGCGGATGGACTTCTGCAGCGCCGGCAGCGTGTAAGTGAAAGGTTCGGCCAGCAGGTGCGCCGCCAGTGCCGTGGCGGCCTCGTCGGAGCCGCCGGCGTTGTGCCGCAGGTCGATCACCAGGTGTTCCACCTTTGCCAGCTGGAGTTGAGCGAAAAAAGCCGAATAGAAGCGCAGCGCATCGACCGGATTTCGGTAGTTCACGAAGGTATCGACGCGCAATACCGCATTCCTGCCCGCGATGCGCCAGGTCACACTCTTGTAGAACTCGCCGCCCCGGACTTCGGCCGTCCACGGCAGCGCCTGCCATTCGGGATAGGTGAGCGGTCTCATCGCCACGGTCCGGATCGCCGTATCGCCCGGCGGCACGATGTCGAGCGTCCATTCGCGCGCGAAACCGAAATGGAACGGATGAAAGTGATCGAATCCGCTGCCCATCAGGTCGTTGTCGGCCTCCAGCTTGGCCGCCCGCGACGGTTCCGTGCGGCCGTCGATGGACATCGCCGGCCGGAGCCGCGCGAGGAGGGATGCCACGCGCACGCCGTTGAGGGCCACGATCTCAGTGCCGCGCGCCAGCGCGGGCTGGCGCGCATCGGACGAGTGCACGAACATGCGCTCCCCAAACAGGCGGAAGCGGAACGGCAGGTGCGAGGCGTTCTTCTCGCGCCACGCCGTCATCGCCGCCGGCAGCTCGGCCTTGGTGTGGTCGCAGCGGATCATGGCAAGGTACGCCGAGACTTCGCGATAGAAGGCGATCTCCCCCATCGGCTGGCGGGCACGCTGCACCAGTTGGTCGAACGCCTTGTCGAGCGTGTCGCGCGCCACGTGGCGGGTCAGGCCCGGATGCGTCTCCTGCAGCGCGTGCTGGAGGATCGCAAGATCCCGTGCCGTCTCCTCCGGCGCGAGCAGCCGTTCGGGAAAGGCATCGGCCACCGAAGCGGCCGCCAGCACCGCAGCAGAGAGAACGGCAGCAAACCCCGCGCGCATTCAGAGCACCCCCTCCAGGGCCACGATCAGTCGATCCAGTTCGTCCAGGGTGTTGTAGTGCAGCATCGAGACGCGCACCACGCCCCCCAGGTCGCGCAAGTCGAGCGCATCGATCAGGTGGCTGGCGTAGAAGTCGCCGAAGCGGATGCCGATGCGCGCGCGGTCCACGTGGCGCACGAGGGACTCCGACGCGGTGCCGGGCTTGACGAAGGCGATGGTGCTCACGCGGTCGCTGCGGGCCACGCGGTCCCGCCCGATGATGCGGAGGCCGCGCTTCGATCGAAGGTACTCGAGCAGGCGCGCGGACAACGCATCCTCCTGCGCCGCGAACAGCGCATACGCCGCCTGCCAGCGCTCGCGCGGCATGCCGCCGGCCCCATGGTGGGCCGCCACCGCGTCGAGGTACTCCGGGATGCCCGCCGCGCCATGCGAGAGCTCGAAGTTCACGTTGCCCGGCTGCAGCTTGTAGGGCATGTCGTCCGGGCCGATGAAGAAATGGTTGATGCCCGGCAGCGACAGCAGCAATCCGCGCTCCACCGCCATCACCGCATAGTGCGGCCCGAACACCTTGTAGAAGCTGAACACGTACACATCCGCCCCGCTGGCGGCGACGTCCGGCAGGCGGTGCGGCGCATAGGCCACCGCATCGACGGCCAGGCGCGCGCCGGCGGCATGCACGCGATCGGCCACGGCACGCACATCGTTGACGGTGCCCAGCACGTTCGAGGCCTGCGTCATGGCCACCCAACGCGTGCGCGACGTGAGCAGCGCATCGAGGTCGCCGAGCTCGAGTTCCAGCGTGTCGCGATTGACGCGCCAGGTCTTGAGGACGGCGCCTGCTTCCGCGAGCCGCTTCCAGCAGCCCACGTTCGCCTCGTGGTCGGTGTCGGTGACAATGACTTCGTCGCCCGGCTGGATCGTGGACCTGAGCGCAGACGCGAACTGGAACAGCAGGGAGGTCGTCGAGCCGCCCATCACCACGGCCTCGTCGTGCGGGGCGTTGATGAATGCGGCAACGGCGCGCCGCGCGGCGAGCACTTTGGCAGTCGCCTCCTCCGAGCGTGCGTAGCTCGCGCCGAGCTGCACCGGCGTGGTCAACAGGTAGTCGCGGATCCGGTCGGCCACGCCCGCATACACCTGCGAACCGCCGGCGTTGTCGAAGAACACCTCATCGGTGGCCAGTGCCGGAAACTGGCGGCGCACCCAGTCGAGATCCAACGCCTTGCGTGCATTCATGGGTCGAAGTCTAAGCGGGATGCGGCATCTAGGGCAAAAACGGCTGAGTCGGCACGCCAGTCATTGGGTTTGGCTTGATGTTGTTGCGCAAAACGGGCCGGCAAAACAAAAAGGGCACGCTTGCGCGTGCCCAACTCACTCACTGCACTCAACCGGTGGCGAGTCAGCCGTCCTTCTTGCGCTTGGGCATGTTCTCCTGCATGCAGGACTTGCGCGCATCGCCTTCCTTGCCCTTGCACTTCTCCATGGCGGCCTTCATGGCGGCTTGGTGTTCTTCGCAACGCGCCTTCTTTTCCGCATCCGGCGCCTTGCTGCAGTCGCGTGGCGGATGCCTGCCCGGGCCGGGGCCTTCACCCTTGGGCGGTTCGGCAAAGGATGCGCTGGCAAGGCCCATCAGCAGCGCGGCGGTCAAAGCGGCAAATTTCTTCATCGGGGTCTCCTTCGAATGGCTCGCAAACGGCTTGCGATGAAGGAATGCTACGCCGCCAATGTGCAGCGAAAGTGGAAAAAATGTAAGGGGATGATACAAATCAAACGCGTCCCCTCCGGGTTTTCCGTAGCGTGAAACTGCCCCCTTTGAAAAAGGGGGCCGCGCCGAACGGCGCGGGGGGATTGGCAGTGGCCGGGCTGCGTGAAGCTCCTCCCCTTGGAGCGATCGCCAATCCCCCGCTCGCTCTCGCTCGCCGCCCCCTTTTTCAAAGGGGGCGAATGTGAATCGTGGTCAACGTTGACGGGTTTCTGCGCCTCGAAATTTCAAAACACCCGGAGGGCCTTCAAACGCGCGCCTCGCGACGGCTGGCGCGCAGGATGAACCAGACCAGCAGCGCGTACGGCAACAACGACAGCAGGTTGGCATACGGGCCTTCGAAGAACGGGTTGTGGGCCGCCGACCAGTCGCCCACCGCCTTGTCGAAGTCCGTCATGACGCCGGCCGAGAAGGCGATCAGGATGCCGGCCAAGGCGCCGCCAGCGATGTAGCCGGAACTCAACAGCACGCCGGCGCTCTTGTCGCCCGCCGCAATGCATTCTTCCGGGCTCGCATCCTTCATCGAGGGCGACAGGTTGCGCCGGCGGTCCACCCAGCCGCGCAGCAGGCCGCCGACCAGGATCGGCATCGAAGAGGACAGCGGCAGGTACACGCCCACCGCGAACGGCAGCGAGGCCACGCCCGCCATCTCCAGCGTGAGCGCGATCATCACGCCGAACATCACCAGCGCCCACGGCAGTTGCTGGTCGAGGATGCCCTTGATGATGTAGGACATCAGCACCGCCTTGGGCGCATCGTACTTGCGCACCTCGGTGCCATCCGGCCGCTTGCTGTGCGCGCCGTTGATGCCCGGATCCACCAGGTACACCGCGGCACCGGCGTCATCAACCAGGTACTTGCCCGCCGGGCCGCCCGTGGTGTCGGTCTTGTGCCAGACGCGATAGGTCTTGCCGTCCGCCGCCGCCTGCGGGCCGATCAAGCCTTCGCGGTCCTTGAGCTGCGCGGCATCGGTGGAGAGCCCCGGCGCCACCTGCGCGGCCGGCACATACACGGTGGCCGTCTCGTTGAGCTTCAACAGGATCGGCCCCAGCATGAGCGCGGAGGCCAGCGCGCCGGCCAGGATGGCGTACTGCTGCAAGCGCGGCGTGCCGCCGACCAGGAACCCGGTCTTGAGATCTTGCGAAGTGGTGCCCGCGTTGCTCGAGGCGATGCAGACAATCGCACCCACCGACAGCGCGGTCACGTAATACGGCCCGCCGGTCCAGCCCACCAGCAGGAACACCAGGCAGGTGAACAGCAGCGTCGCCACCGTCATGCCGGAAATCGGGTTGCTGGAGGAGCCGATCTGGCCCGTCAATTGCGAGGAGACGGTGGAGAACAGGAACCCAAACACCACGATCAGCAGTGCACCGAGCAGGTTCATGTGCAGCGGGGTGGCCATCACGATCACCGCCATGATGGCGATGCTGCCGATCAGCACCCACTTCATCGGGATGTCGTTCTCGGTGCGAGGGATGGCCACGCCGCCGGACTCCACGCCCGCGGTGCCGCGCATGGCGGCGAGGCTCGATTGCAGGCTCAGCCAGATCATCGGCAAGGCCTTCACCACCGCCACGATGCCGCCGGCCGCCACGGCCCCGGCGCCGATGTAGAGCACATAGGCGCTGCGGATGTCGTTGGGGCTCATTTCGGAAATCAGCTTTGCGCCGGGCGCCAGCGGCGCGGACAGCGCGTCGCCGAAGAACTTGATCATCGGGATCAACAGCAGGTAGGCCATCACGCCGCCGGCGCACATGATCGAGGCGATGCGCAGGCCGATGATGTAGCCCACGCCCAACAACTCCGGCGACACCTCGATCCCCACCGAGCCACCCTTGAGCGGCGCGCCGAAGCTCGTCTCCGGCACGTCCTTCCAGCCCTTGAGCGCGATGTTGCCGGTCTTGTAAACCAGCCCGGCCAGGAAACCGCCGAAGATCAGCCGGGCGCGCGCCGCGTTGTCGTCACCCGCGCCGCTCGCCTTGGCCATGTCCGCCGCCTTCAGCACTTCGGCGCACGCGGTGCCCTCGGGGTACTTGAGCTTGCCGTGCTGCGCCACGATCAGCGTGCGGCGCAGCGGGATCATCATCAGGATGCCGAGCAGGCCGCCGAGCACCGCCACCAGCATCACCCGTGCGATCTCCAGGTCGAAGCCAAGGATCAGGATGGCGGGCATGGTCACGCCGAGGCCGAACGCAATCGACTCCCCCGCCGAACCGGCGGTGGCCACGATGTTGTTCTCCAGGATGGTCGAATCGCGTGCGCCGGCCTTGGCGAACAGCCGGAACAGCGTGATGGCGATGACCGCGACGGGAATCGAGGCGCTGACGGTGAGGCCGACCTTGAGCACCAGGTACAACGAGGAGGCGCCGAACACCATGCCGAGGAGCACGCCCATGATGACGGCGCGGGCGGTGAACTCGGCCGGATGCTGGTCGGCGGGGATGTAGGGCTGGAAGGTGGGGGCTGGAGTGTTCATGAATCGCATTCGACCGATTGTTGTTGCAGTTGTCACTCACGCAAGAGTGGATGAAGGCAATCAACCACAGCGGGAACTTTCCGATGTCGCCCCGGCGCAGGCCGGGGTCCAATTTGTAGTTGGCGAACTTGGACCCCGGCCTGCGCCGGGGCGACAATTTGGAAGGACCCCGCGTCCGCCTACTTTCCGGACATCTCTCTCTGCCGCCGCGCCTCAAACAAACACACCCCCGACGCCACCGACACGTTCAAGCTCTCCACCGACCCGAACATCGGGATCGACACGATCTCGTCGCAGCGCTCGCGCGTGAGGCGCCGCAGGCCTTCACCCTCGGCCCCCAGCACCCAGGCCAACGGGCCGGTGAGCTTGGCACTGAACAGCGGCGTGGTGCCGCCCTCGTCCGCGCCGACGATCCACACGTTGCGTTCCTTCAACTGCAGCAGCGTGCGCGCGAGATTCGTCACCACGATGTAGGGCATCGATTCCGCCGCGCCGGAGGCCACTTTCATTGCCGTGGCGGTCAGGCCAACGCTGCGGTCCTTCGGCGCAATGACGGCGTGGCAACCGGCTGCGTCCGCCACGCGCAGGCAGGCGCCCAGGTTGTGCGGGTCCGTCACGCCATCGAGCACCAGCAGGAACGGCGGTACTTCGAGCGTGTCGAGCACGTCGTCGATGAACTGCGGCAAGCGCGCGGGTTCCACGTTTGCCGCGATGCCCTGGTGGCGCGCGTGGCCGGTCATGCCGTCCAGCCGCTCGCCGGACACGCCCATCACGCGCAGGTTCTTCTCCTTGGCGATCTCCAGCACCTTGTTCATGCGGTGGTCGCGCCGCGACTGGTCGACGAAGATCTCGTGCACCGTCTCCGGCTTCATGCGGATGCGCGCCGAAACGGCGTGGATGCCGAAGAGGGTCTGCGATTTCATCTCTATTTCTTCTTGGCCGTCTTCTTCGACAGCAGCGCACCCGGGGACGCCGGCGGCTTGTCCCGCGAGGCCTTCGGCGCGTGCGCCGGGCGCGGCGTCTTCGACTTGCCCTGCTCGACCAGGCCTTCCATCGGCGTGGTGGGCGGATTGGCGCTGTCAAAGCTGACGATGCGCTTTTCCGCCTTGGGCGCGGGTTCCTTGACGGCCACGTCGACCGGCTTGGCCGGCACGCGCTCCAGGGCCGCCGCCAAGGGTGGTTTGGTGGGCGCGACCACGCCGGCCTGCAACGGCCGGGCCGCCGCCTGCGGGGCATCCTCGCGCGCCTTCTTGAGCCGCTCGCCGGTCAGCACGAAATCGATCTTGCTGGTCTCGATGTCCACGCGCGCGACCTTGATGTTGACGCGGTCGGCCAGCTGGAACTTGCGGCGCGTGCGCTCGCCGACGATCTGGTGGCGCACCTGGTCGTAATGGAAATAGTCCTGTCCCAGGTCCGAGATGTGCACCAGTCCCTCGACGAACACTTCGTCGAGGGTGACGAAGATGCCGAAGCTGGTCACGCCGCTGACGGTGCCGGCGAATTCCTCGCCCAGGCGGTCCTTCATGTAGTAGCACTTCAGCCACGCCGCCACGTCGCGCGTGGCCTCGTCGGCACGGCGCTCGGTCATCGAGCACAGTTCGCCCAATTGCGCCCACGGCTCCTTCGGGTCATAGCTCTCGCCCTTGAGCACCGCTTTGATGGCGCGATGGGTCAGCAGGTCGGGGTAGCGGCGAATCGGCGAGGTGAAGTGCGCGTACGCGTCGTAGGCCAGGCCGAAGTGCCCGATGTTGTCCGGGCTGTAGATGGCCTGCTTCATCGACCTGAGCAGCACCGTCTGCAACAGCGGCGCATCCGGGCGGCCCTTGATCTTGCCCAGCAGTTGCGCGTAGTCGCCCGATTGCGGTTCGGCGCCGCCGGCCAGCTGCAGTCCGAAGTCCTTCAACATCGCGCGCAGCGATTCCAGGCGGTCCTCGCTCGGGCCGTCGTGCACGCGGAACAGCGTGGCCTGGGAGTGCTCGATGAGGAAATCGGCCGCGCAGACGTTGGCGGCCAGCATGCATTCCTCGATCAGGCGGTGCGCATCGTTCCTCACCACCGGCACGATGCGCACGATCTTGCCGTCCGCATCGAACTCCATCGCCGTCTCGGTGGAGTCGAAATCGATGGCGCCACGCTTGTTGCGCGCCGCCAGCAGCACCCTGAACACGTTGTCGAGCATCATCAGGTGCGGCAGCAGCTTCTTGTCGATGCTGTGGTCCTGGTGCGTGCCGTACAGCGCATCGGCCACCCGGGTGTAGGTCAATCGCGCGTTGGAATGGAACACCGCCTCCATGAAGCGGTAACGCTTGATCTCGCCGGTCATGGAGATCGACATGTCGCACACCAGCGCCAGGCGGTCGACCTCGGGCTTGAGCGAGCACATCTCGTTGGACAGCGCCTCGGGCAGCATCGGGATCACGCGGCGCGGGAAATACACCGAGTTGCCCCTGAGGCGCGCCTCGCGGTCGAGGGCGTCCCCATCCTTCACATAGTGCGAAACATCGGCGATTGCCACCATCAGCCGGAAGCCCTTGCCCTGTTTTTCACAATACACCGCGTCGTCGAAGTCCTTGGCGGTCTCGCCATCGATGGTCACGAACGGCAAGGAGCGCAGGTCCTCGCGGCCCTTCAGTTCCGCGCGGCCAACCTTGTTGGGCACCTTGGCTGCTGCCGCCTCGACGGCCGCGGGCCAGATGTGCGGCAGGTCGTGCTTCCGCAGCGCGATCTCGATTTCCATGCCCGGGTCGGCATAGTTGCCGAGCACTTCGATCACGCGCGCCACCGGTTCCGAATGCCGCGCCGGTTGCGCCACCAGTTCCACCATCACCACCTGCCCGGGCTGGGCGCCACCGTCGTGGCCGGGCTCGATGAGGATGTCCTGGTTGATGCGCTTGTTTTCCGCCACCACGAACAGCACGCCGTGCTCGACGAACAGCCGCCCGACGACGCGCGAATTCTTGCGTTCCACCACTTCCACGATGGCGGCCTCGCGGCGGCCCTTGCGGTCGGTGCCGACCACGCGCACCATGACACGGTCGCCATCGAGCACCTTCTGCATTTCCTTCGGCCCGAGGAACATGTCGTCGGTGCCGTCGTCCGGGATGAGAAAGCCGAAGCCGTCCGGATGGCCCTGCACGCGGCCGGGATTCAGATCCAGCTTTTGCACCAGGCAGATGTCGCCGCGCCGGTTTTTCATCACCTGCGCTTCGCGTTCCATGGCCGCCAGGCGCCGTGCGAATCCCTCTTCCTCGTCCTCGCCGATCTCCAGCGCGCGCGCCAGGGCCTTCGGACTCATGGGCACGCCGGCCTGTTCAAGCACCTGCAGGATCAACTCGCGGCTGGCCACGGGATTCTCGTACCGCGCCGCCTCGCGATCGCGGTGCGGATCGGACTGGCGGGTGGCAGCAGGGGCGGATTTCTTGTTCTTGTTTTTCAAATGGTTCTTTCTTTGCGCGCCGTTCGGCCGCTGGCGCCGGGATTGGCGGGGCATGCCGAATTGGCTATAATGCGCCCTCATTTTACGCGATGGGTCCCGATTTCCCGGCCCATCCCGGCAGAACAGGCAACACAGCAACACCCAAGCCCAGGTGGCGAAATTGGTAGACGCACTAGGTTCAGGTCCTAGCGGTGGCAACACTGTGGGGGTTCGAGTCCCTTCCTGGGCACCAAACAACAACGGTCAGCGAAAGCTGGCCGTTTTTGTTTGGTGCCCAGGAAGCGAAGTCCCTGCGGACTTCGCGTAGGGACTCGAAAGGCCCGCCATGCAGGGCGGGCCGGGGTCGAGGAGCCGACACGAGCGTAGCGAGTGCGCGAGGTGACCGAGTCCCTTCCTGGGCACCAAAAAAGAAAAAAGCCGCGCAAGCGGCTTTTTTCGTTTGGTGACCAGGAGCGAATGCCCTGCGGCATTCGCGCAAGGGACTCGAAAGCCGCGCCATGCAGGGCGCGCCGGGGGTGAGAGCGGGGTTTCGGCAAATGAACTGCTTCATTTGCCGCCGCTCGAACCGGCGCGGCTCCGGCGCGCCGTGGACGAGGAGCCGACACGAGCGTAGCGAGTGCGCGAGGTGACCGAGTCCCTTCCTGGGGTGAGTGCGGGGTTTCGCGCCATGAACTGCTTCATGGCGCGCCGCACGAACGGCACGGCCTCCGGCCGTGGCTGGGTCGTCGATCAATGGTGGAGTGAAGTTGGGTAGCGCCGAGCAATCCGGCGCGTCTTTGAGGTGCCATGGGAAGAGCGCCGCATAGGCCGAACACCCCCTCTCCCTCGGTCCCTCTCCCACGAGGGGAGAGGGAAGACAGCGCGTCACGCGTCCGACGAACAGTGCCAAGGCCGACCATCCCCTCTCCCTCGGTCCCGCCAAGCCGCTGCATCGGCTTGGCGTTGCGGTGGCACAAGACAAGGCGCAGGCCTTGTCTTGTGTCCGTCCTCACCTCCCACGAGGGGAGAGGGAAGAAGACCTGCGCTTGGCTCGACGCCGTACGAACCGGCGCGGATCGAACGCACCCCGGAAAAGCGGCGCATTCAAATCCCCCCATTCATGCGAGCATTCCTCCAAAAGGGCACTCCCATGACCGACCCGCACGAAAACGTCGCTCCCCCAGACGACCGCAAGCCCCGGTTCATGACTTACTTTGCCTGGAGCATGTCCTTCCTGTACCTCGCCTTCGGCGTGTGCGTGTTTCTTGCCGGTGGGGTCTATCTGCTGGTGCAGAGCATCGACGCGCTGTGGTCGGGGGACTTCGGTTTCGACAATGTCGTGCTGCTCGTTGCCTATGCCGGGCTGGCGCTGCGGTTCGCGCTCTATTGGCCCGAAGCGCGGGACCGGATGGGGCGCGTGGTGCGCGGCTGGCGAAACCGGAAATCGGATCCGCGCCCGTTCTACGTCGAAATCAACCGCGTGAACTCAGGAAGTTCGCGCACCGGCAACGCGTTGGCACGGGCCTTCGGCTTCATCTTCTTGCTGCTCTTCCTCCTGATGATCGCCGTGCTCACCGGCCTGGTGGGCAACAGGTGACCCGGCGCCGTGGCTGCACGAGGCGACGTTGATCGGGGCTAAGTGCTTGTGAGACGCACCGCGCGCCGCGCGGCTGACCACAGCAGTGCCCGCGAGTACAGCCGGTGGAACCCGAGCAGCGCGTGAAACGCCGCCCCCATGGACCGCCGTCCGGTCTTCGGGTCGGCGCGCGCGTACACCGCGGAACCAAAGTGCAGGCGCGTGCGCGCGCCCGGGGCGGCTTCGAGCGCCTGCGCCATCAGCCAGGAACTGGTCTGCCCCGACTTGTCGGTGAGCATCAACTGCGTGGCGTCGCGCTGCGCCACACGCCAGTAGGCGAATTCGCGGGCCTCGCCGAGTGCGAGATGGCGCGCGTCCCGGTCCGTGGACGGACTGCCCAAGGCCACGCGCAGGATCGCCCGCTCGACCTTGAACAGGGCGGTGGTGTAGAAGGCCTCGACGAACTGCGCCTGCGACACGTGCGCATCGACGTCCACGGCATAGCAATCGGCGTAGTCGCCCCGCGCGCGCACTGCCGCCAGCAGGGAACGTTCGGGGAGATCGACGGGGCGGGGCGTGGGCATGGGCGCCGGCTGCGCGAGGGCTTCGGGATTCGCGACGATACCACCCTGTCGCTTGCAAGCCCCTGCCGAGGCCCCGGCGGCATCTGCGCCAAGGTTTACTGATCCGCGTACCCTTGGTCCCAGGTCCGCGCCGCATCGTGGTTCCGGAGGTCCACGCCGTGCACCAGCCACGCCTTCAGGGGCAGCAGCACATTGAGCCAACCGGCATGCACCGCGTGCCACTCCGCCATCGCCACGCCGTTCTGCGTGAGCGTGAGGTCGGTCGCGTCCGGCCCGGCCGCAGCCAGCAAAAACTCGGCCGGCGAGCCGAAATACTCCAGCGCAAACCGGTGCGGCCGCTCGCGGGCGAGGATGTGCGCCACCTCCGTCGCGCCGTTGATGAACCGGAAATGCACCGCGCCCTCGCGCTCGATCGCCGATTCGGCCCAGAACGCGGCACGTCCGGCATCGGTGGCCAACGCATCGAACACGCGTGCGGCCGCGGCCGGCAGGTACAGCCGCCATCGGATGATGCCGCCCGGCACGGAAACGTCGGATGCCATGGTCAGGCCGGGCCGGCGCCGCCGCGCTGCAACACCACGTGCAAGGCCTTTTCCGTCGTCACCCGTTCCACGCAGCGAAAACCCTGCGCGGCCAGGTCGATGCCGGTGAGCAGCGGCTCGCCGCGCCCGAGGATCACCGGGGAGACCACCAGGTGCATCTGGTCGATGTAGCCGGCCTGCAGGAATTGCCGCACGGTGGCCGCTCCGCCGCCGATGCGCACGTCGCGCGTGCCCGCGGCATCGCGCGCACGCATCAGCGCCTCGTCGATGCCGCCGGTCACGAAGTGGAACGTGGTGCCGCCCTGCATCTCCAGCGGCGCGCGCGCGTGATGCGTCAGCACGAACACCGGCACATGGTATGGCGGCTCGTCGCCCCACCAGCCGCGCCAGCCATCGTCCGGCCAGGGGCCCCGCGAGGGACTGAACATGTTGCGCCCCAGGATCCACGCGCCGACATTGGCCAAGCTGCGTGCGGCAAATTCGTCATCGACGCCGGTGGTGCCGTCTCCCGTGCCCATCGTGCTTTGGAACGTGCGGGTCGGGTAAAACCATTCGTGCAGCGCGCCACCCCCTTCGCCCAGCGGGTGTTCGAGGCTCTGGTTCGGTCCCGCGCCGAAACCATCGATGGACATTGCGAACGCTGAAACGCGCACCTGCGGCATGATTCCCCTCCCGCGTGATTTTCAATGGGTACTTCTTGCAACCGACTGCGCGGCCAAATTTCGCGTCTCCGGTGCTCGCCGTACACTGGGTACGTGTCCGCTCCTCGACGTGAACTTTGGCCGCTCGCGACGGTTCCAAGAAGGTCCCCAATGGCAAACCCAAGCACTGGCGCGCACTTCCAGCCTGTTTTGGCCGGAACGCCGCACCAGCGCTTGAGTTTGTCTCGCTATACGTCTCAAGCCCAGTAATCCGCCACGCAACGCCCGTCGCGCGGCAGGTCCTCGAAGGTGTCGAGGCCATCAAAGTGATCGATGGGAATCGCCCCCACCTGTTCGGGCTCGCTGAGCCGCACGTTTACCGCGATGCGGCGGCGACCCTTTGCATCCAGCCGCTGTGCGCGCCAAAACGCCATGCAGCCGCACACCGGGCAAAAGTGGAATTCGATGGAAGTGCCGCGAACGTAGGCCTGCGTGGCGCCGGACACGCGGATGCGTTCGCCCTCGTAGTCGTAAATCCACAGCACGCCATAGCGCCGGCAGACGGTGCAGTTGCAGGCCGTGGCGCCGTCGGGCAGGCCGTCGAAGGTCCAGTGGATGCGCTGGCAATGACAGGTGCCGTCGATCATGGGCACCGCGCCGATGAAACGACGGACGGATGGCGTGTCATGCGCCTTTGTGCCGGGTGGCCAGGTAGGCCTCGATGCGCGGCCGCAACGCCTCCCGCCGCTTCAGGCTCTCTGCCGGCCAGAGTTTTTCCCGCTCGTAGTATTCCGGCACCGCAGGCGTGCCTTCCGGCAGCAGCACCCACGGCTGCTTGGTGGCGGTGAAGATGTGCACGTCAGGCGGCAGCAGGTCCGGGTCGTCGAGCGTGCCCACGCGCACGAAGCTCACCAGCGGGCCTGCGCCCGCATAGTGGCTCCACAGCGCGATGCGGCACTTCGGGCAACGCGCGATGGTCTGTCCCTGTCCGCTGGCCGACGGCGTGGGGACCATTTCCGGCGGCGCGCCGAGAACCGTGACGCGGTCCGATTCGATCATGGCGTTGATGACGAACGCGGAGCCGGTTTCGCGCTGGCACCATCGGCAGTGGCAGCAGTTGACGAACAGCGGCGCGGTTTCGAGCCGGTAGCGGACGGTGCGGCAATCGCAGCCGCCCTCGGCGGGGAAGCGTGGGGTCATGGCATGCGGCGATCGGCACGCGCCGTCGTTCGAGTACTCACGGAAACCGTTCAAACGCCTTGATCGTGCCCAGGTGCCCGACCCAGGCCTGCTGTTCCGCGGTCTGGATCTGAAAGGTGGGCGGCCACGCGGCAGGGTCATCGAGGGTGGTGGCCTGCACTTCCACCATGCCGGGCAGGTATTCGGCGTTGCGGTAGAACAACCCGCTGCCGCACTCCGGGCAGAACGTGCGCATGGCCGAGCCGGACGAGTTGATCGTCCTGGGCGTGCCCTGCGTCACCTTGAACTGCGCATCCGGAAACTCGGCCCAGGTCACCATGGGTGCGCCGGCGCTGCGCTGGCAATCCCGGCAATGGCAAATCGACACCGAGTTGGGATCGCCCGAGACTTCGTACCGAACGGCGCCGCAAAGGCACCCGCCTGCATGGCTCATGCTGATTCCCGCTGGATTGAACGCAGTCGAATTTACACAAGGCCCGCCGCGCTTACAACGCCCTCGCGCGCCGGGCTCCGAAGTCTGAGCATGCCCCGTCTGGTCTCCGGATGGATGCCCGAACGCAGGACCTCGAAACCGCACCGCACGTAGAACGCCCGCCCGATGGGGTTGTCCGCGAACACGTCCACTTCAAGTTCGCCGTGCAGGGCGCGCGCGTGCCCGATCAGCGCGCTGCCGATGCCCGATCGCTGCGCGGCCGGGTCCACGAACAGCGCGCCCACCTCCTGGCCGATCAGCGACAGGAATCCGGTCAAGCGGCCGCCTGCCTCCCACACCCAGGTGTCGGCCTTCGGGAGCCATTCGCGCGAAATCTTCTCTCGCTCCACGGCCAGGAATGCCGGATCGAGGAACGCGTGTGCCTGCGCCGATGCAACGGCCCAGACGCGCAGCACATCCTGCAGGTCTGCAGGTCGGTAGGCGCGGATCAATTGGGCTTCATTCGCCCAACTGGATGAACCGCAGCGTGTGGCCATCGGGGTCATTGACATAGAACTCGCGCGTACCCCAGGACTGGTCGAGCGGCCCCTCGTGCACCGGCGACTGCGGGTTGCCGGGGGTTACGAGGCCGCGGGCCCGGAAACGCGCAAACAGCGCATCGATGTCCTTGACGATGATCGCCACCGCCTGCCCGAACGTGCCGTCGCCGCGATGGCTGGAGAGGTGGATCCACCCATCCTCGCGCACCAGCACGACGAACGCCGGGTCGTCGAGCGGCTCGCGCGCATCCAGCTGCCGGAAATCCAGGACGGTTGTGTAGAAGGCGACGGACGCGCGCATGTTGCTGCAGCGGAGGGTGGGGATGATGGGCATGGCGGAAACGTAAGAGATCTGTGTGCGGGAATCAAGCGGCCGCGCAGTCAGGCGCGGGCCAACGGGCGCAATACAGCGCGGCGGCAAGCAACCACGGTCTCGAGCGGGACTGCACAGCGCCCTCCTTCAACGCCGCCTCACCGCGACGGGCGTACGCCGCATGGCCCAGGCCGGCCCAGGGGCATCGGGCATGTGGTGCAGCGCCTGCGGCCCGTTCCCGCCGATGCGCATATGCAAGGTGACGAGGTGATCGGTTTCGAGGGTCATCGGGTTCTCATCGTTGACTCCGCAAGGCTACGCTTGAACAGGGCGCGCCGGCCTATCCCAACATCCCGGTGCGGACCAGCAACGCGAAGGCGGCAAGGGCCAGCCACACGAGGGCCAGTGGTGCCATGATGAAGCGCGCCATCCCGCGCACCCAGTTGCGTTCGCAAAACGCCGGCACGCGCAAGGTGAGCGCCCGCCACAGCGTGGCCAGTCCGCAAATGCCGACGGTCAGCATGATGAGCGCCCGGAGGTCGGCGGGCATGTATTTTGCGGCGCGGCCGCGCGACGACACGAGTACCGTCTGCTGTCCCTTCAGAATTGCCCAAAAGTCCATGGCAAAGATCACCAGCCCTACCACGGCGAGGATCAAACCCACCAGGCCCCACGCAACCGGCGTCGGTTCCCGGGTTTTCGGATCGAAGATCGCGTCGCGCACCGGTTGAAGCCACTGCGTGATCATTCTTGCAATTCACTCAGGCCGCCGGGGCGTGGCACACCGCCTCGATGTTGTGCCCGTCCGGCCCGATGACGAACGCCGCATAGTAATTGGCGTGATAGTGGGGCCGCAGGCCGGGCGCACCGTTGTCCTCGCCGCCGGCTTCCAGGGCCGCGCGATAGAAGGCGTCCACCTGTTCGCGGCGCTCCGCCACAAATGCCAGGTGCAAGTGGGCCGGCTTCTCTGCCGTCTGGTACAGGCACAGCGAAGCAATGCCTCTGGGATCCCAAATCTCAACGCCGTCCGGCGGCCAATCCCGGATCTTGGTGACGCCGAGCGGTTCGAGCGCCCGGACGTAGAAGTTCTTGCTGGCGGCAAAGTCGCTGACGCCGAATTTGACGTGGTCGAACATGGATCCTCCTTGGGAAAGGGTCAGAGCGTGCTCAAGCAAACGCAACACCGCGGCCGCACGACCTCGTGGCGCACAGCCTTGGTTGCAGCAATGGACGACATGCAGATCATCGACTCGAACGCACTTTGCCCCACGAGGGTGACGCTGGTGGAGTTGTGGAGTGTTCGCATGACCCAAGTGTACCGGCAAGCGCGCGGCGTCAGGTACTGCCCGGTGATCGGGCCCTAGGGTGCGGGATGGTTGGCCGGCATGCGCCCGCTTTTCAACAGCCACGCAAGATATACACCGGCGGCGAGGTCAAACGACAGGCAGAACGCGGGCCAGAACGCCGGAACGCCCGGATTGGCGATGATGAAGCCGTGAAACAGGTCGTACACGCCGTGACCCGCAAGTGCGAACGCCACGAGCCAGAACGACGACCGGAAACCCAAGACCGCCGCCCCGGCAAACACAAGCCCTGCGAGGGCCTCGATGACAAGCGTTTGAGTCGATGCCCCAATGACGGCAAACAAGGCGTAGTAGTGCGCGACAACGATGGTCACTGTCGTGTAATACGCCCGCTGCCGCTCCATCCCGGACAGGCGGCCGAGTGCACCGACGACGACTGCGATGGTGAGACCGACCAGGAACGCCATGGATTCGTCTCCGCTGAATGCAAAGTCAATTTGCCTTCGATGCCTGTTGGACTCAATAGTATCCAATTCACACCGAGCCGTCGTCCCGATTCAATGGGATACGTCTGCGCATCCCAGTTGCCTTCATTCGGCGTGAACCCGCCGATCCACATTGGTCAGCTTGGCGACCTCTGAAGATTCGCACGAATGCGGTCCGCGGTTTCAGCAAGTTGCCGCGCAGACGCCTGGACCCGCGCTCGCCGCTGCGCATCTCCACTTGGATCGTGTGAAGTCCCTTTCCGGCGCCCGGCGCCCTCGAACGTTGCGAGCTGCGGCGGCCCGATGCCCCAATCACTGCCCTCCTGCCGCGGCACGACATGGAAATGGAAGTGCGGCGTCTCTTGTCCGCTATAGACCCCATTGTTCTGGAACGTGAGGATCCCGAGGGGGTTGTAGGCTTTGACCAGCGCCGCCGCGACCCGCTGCGCCGCGACCATGATGGCCACGCATTCCGGTTGGGAAAGATCGAGCAGCGTCGCGACATGCCGGCGTGTGATGACGCAACACTGGCCCACTTCGAATTGCCACGGATTGATCACCGTGAGCGCATGTTCGCCTTCCTCGATGATCGCCCACCGTTCTTCGCGACCGGCCATGCCTTCACACAGGTCGCAGGGGTCCTTTACGGGAAGTTGGATCAACTGAATTCTCCGACTCAGGCCCGCGGGTCGAACCCGAAGACGCGCAGTTCCTGCTGGCACCGGCAGGCCTTCGCGATGCGTGCGGCCCACGCGATGGCCGCCTCCCGCGAGGGCAGTTCGAGCACGGCGAAGCCGCCGTCCAGCGAAGGCGCCCACGGGTAGCCGCCCTCGGCGACCGCGCCGTCAGCCGAAACAAGCACGGGCGGCACCCCTTCATCAATGCCGCCGGCAAAGACGTAAACGCCGGCGGCCTTTGCCTCTTCGATCACGGCGTGCGCGTCGCGGCCCACGGCTTCCATGTCGGCCTCGGGCACGACCATCGCCGCGGCGGGAAAGGAGATCAGGTACTTGGCCATGGAGCGCTTTCCTTGGCGAGAAGTGACGGTGTGAGGTGCGGGTGTGGCGCAAGGTCAGGCATTGCCGTCCTCCAGGATCGCTTTCAGGTCCCAGGGAACCGGCATCGGTTTCAGCGCGCTGACGTTTGCGCGCCCGGTGTTTCCCACGGGCACCCAGATGTGCGAAAAGATCGCCGCCGCAACGATGCGCGATGCCTGGCCAAATACTTCCTGCCACCGGCATGCAGACGCCCCAAGCCTGAGCATGCGCCAGTGAACGTAAACGTGCTGGAACGTGTGGCGCTGGCTCAGGATGTGGGCGCGGGCCAGGTGGTCGAATGCCCGCTCGGTGCCGCGTGCAGCGGCCGCGGCCTCGGCGGCGGCGATTACTTTCTCGTAGGCTGCTCGAAGTGTGCCATTCATTGGACAGCCCGATCCTGCTGTCGCTGTTTGGTGGCGATGAGGAAGGGTTCGCGTGGCTTTGCCTTGCCGGTGACGAGTTCGGCCACGTGGCTGCCCACGGCCGGCCCATGCTTGAATCCGTGCCCGGAGCCGCAGCCGACCACCCAGACATTGTCGAGGCCCGGGTGCCGATCGATGACCAGGTGGCCGTCCGAACTGTTTTCGTATTGGCACACCTCCGCCTGGCTCAGCGGGGCTTTCGCCAGCGACGGGAATCGCCGCGCCAGAAAATCGCGCGCCGCCAATTCACCGGCCGTGCTCGCGCGGCGATCCGCGGTATCCGGATCCATCTGCGGTCCATGCGTATCGTTGGCCACCTTGAAGCCGCGGCCTTCCAGGCTTGGAAAGCCATAGAAAGGCAGATCCGCCCAGACCGGAAGGCCACCGGTGGCGCCGTCTTCCAGCGAAAAGTAGAAAACCTCCTGCCGGGTGACGAACAGGCGCTTCGCCATCGCATCGGGGCACACCCGATCCAGCCAGGGCCCACAAGCGCAAACGAACTGTTCCGCTTCGATCCGCTCGCCGCCCTTCGTGGTGACGGCGGCCAATGCACCCTGCCGGCCTTGTTCCTGGCGGATCGGCGCTACCGCGCCCGACAGGAACGCAACGCCCTTGGCGCGCAGTTCCGCAGCCAGCGACTGGACGGCCCGACGCGCCATCAGCGCACCGCCCGCCGGCTCGAAAAAGCCCGCCTCCTCGCTCCCCACCCGCATGACCGGAAACCGGCGTCTCAGCTCCGGGGCCGGCAGCAAGCTGAAGGGAATGTTCATCCTCGACAACACGCGCGCACTGGACTGCACCAGTTCGTTGGGCTGCGCATGCACCCACAGCACGCCCGTCGGATGAAAGATGGGCAGGCCGGCGCGCGCGGAAAGCGCCTGCCACTCGCCGAGCGATCGCCAGGCCCACTCGGAATAGATGTCCTTCTCGCCGTAACCGCACCGCGTCACGCGGCTTTCCCCGCCGGACGACGCCCCGCTGTGCGCAGCACCGACGGCCTCCACGACGGCGACTCGTAGGCCCGCCATATGCAGCTTGAAAGCCGCCCAGATGCCGAAGACACCGGCGCCGATGACGACCACGTCAAAACCCTTGCGTTGGGCGGCTGGCATGGTCGTGCAGCTGCCGGCGACAGCCGCGAAGGCCAACGCACCGAGGGATCGCAGCGACTCGCGGCGGCCTCTCCTCCATTGAGTGTCAAACGGTGGTGTTCGTTTCATCATCATTGGCTGGATGCGCGCAATGGCGGGGGGCTGCGGCGGTTCGGTTCGGGCGACGGTTTAAGCCGCACCCCCGGACTCGCTCAATTGCTTGAGCAGCACCAGCGCCTTGGGCCAAGCCTCGTTCATGTGCTGCTCCCAATCGGGAGCGACGTCCATGTCGATGACCAGCTTGGTGCCGTCCGGAACGCTGATGAACGTGTAGTTCTCGTACGCGGGCGCCCAGGCGCGGATGGATTCACTGGTCGTGTCCTCGACGCCGTTGGTGATGAAGCCCAGGTGCCGGATGGAGATGAACTCATGGTTCCGGTTCTGGGCAATTTCCGAGACCATGCCATCCCCGGAAGGCGGGGAGAGGAACTTGATCTTCGCCCCCTGCTCCCACGCGCCTTCAAAGTAACAGCCCTCCGCGAAGGCAGACGCCCAGCGCTTGTAGCCCTCAAGACCGATCATGAGGCGCCACACCGTCGGCACAGGCGCGTTGATCGTGGCGGTGAACTGAATGCGCTTTGTGGAAGACATGCAGGGCTCCGAATGTGGGGGTTGTGCGATGGGG
>JAEUMZ010000144.1 GCA_016790765.1 Betaproteobacteria bacterium | reverse complement strand
CTCGCCCGGCGCAACGAAGCCGATCGCGCCGCAGTACGCGCCGCGCGGCTGCACTTCCAGGTCGCGGATGGCGCGCATCGCCTCCACTTTTGGCGCCCCGGTGACCGAGCCGCAGGGGAACAGCGCGCGGAACACCTCGGTCAGGCCCAGCCCGGCGCGCAGGTCGGCGTGGATGGTCGAGGTCATCTGCCACACCGAGGGCAGCGGCTGCAGCGCGAACAGCGCGGCCACCTCCACCGTGTTGGGCTTGGCGATGCGCGACAGGTCATTGCGCAGCAGGTCCACGATCATCAGGTTCTCGGCGCGCTCCTTCTCCGAGTGGGTCAGCGCCCAGGCGATGCGGTCGTCCTCGGCGGCGGTGTCGCCGCGCGGCGCGGTGCCCTTCATCGGCTGCGTGGTGACGTGGTCGCCGTGCAGCGCGAAGAACAGCTCCGGCGACAGCGACAGCAACGTGCCCTCGCCGGTGTCGATGTACGCGTGGTAGCCGTTGGGCTGCTCGGCCTGCAAGGCGCGGTAGAGCGCCAGCGGCGAGCCTTCGAACGCCGCCGTGAGGCGCGAGGTGAAGTTGACCTGGTAGAAGCGCCCGTCGCGAATGTCGGCACGGATCGATTCGATGCTGCTGGCGTAGCGCGGGTATGGCGTATCGCCCTCCAGCGGTCCCATGTGGAAGGAATCCGGCGGGGACTCGGGGCGGCCCTCCCCCGGCTGGGCTGAATCGAACTCGGCAAACCAGGCGAGCAGGGCATCGCCCGGCGGCTGCACCTCCAGTGCGGCGTCGAATGCGGGCGCCGCCTCGTGCGCCACAAAGCCCACGCACCAATGCCCGCGCGCTGCGGCGGCTTCCACGGCGGCCAGCACGCCCGCCACTTGGTCCACGCGCCGCGCCACATGCACCGCCACCGGTGCCTCAAATGTTTTCCGCAGCCGCTCGGCGGGGGTGAGCGTGGGCAGCTCTGGAAAATCGATCTCGCAGCGGATTGCGGGCATGGAGGCGCGCTCTACTCCCGTTCAAAGATGTGAACTGATGGTTTTATGTCATTCCCGCGCAAGCGGGAATCCACCTCGCGTTGGCGAGGCCATGGATTCCCGCTTGCGCGGGAATGACAAGCCAGGGACCTGGCCACGAATTGTCACGGTGGGGTTCGCGCCGACGCGTGAACGCGTGAAAGCCAAATGCCTGATTCTAAGCAGAATGCGATCCATTCAGGCGTGGCGCAGGCGGCGGTCACGCGATCACCACTCCCCCGCCGCCTTCCACTTCTCGACCCCGGCCTTGAGCCACTCCGGCGCACTGTCCAGCAGCGGCACCGGTTCGGCGCGCGTGAGGCGATCTGCTTCCACCGCCAGTTCGGCCAGGCTGGAGACGTCCCATGCGCGTCGTTCGGCGTCCGTTGTTGCGGGATCGACGTGCCAGAGGCGCTGGCGCTTGCCGTCGGGAACGAACTGCGTGCCGTATTGCTGGGGCAGGCCCTGGTACATCAGCCAGCGGTCGCGCGCGCAGGCGGCCAGCCAGCGCGCAGACCGGTTGCCGGCCTCCGATGCGCGCATCGCCAACCGGTAGGCGGTGTCGATCTCGTCCAGGGTCTCGCCGTGCTGGAAGATCATCGCCGCGCGATACAGCGCCAGGCCATCGTTGACTTCGCGCCTGGCCAACACCTCGCGCAGTTGATCGCGGCGGCGCGCATCGTTTTCGCGCAATTTCAGGTACGGCTCGGTGCCGAACGCCGGATGGTTGATGCGTTCATCCTGGTCGGCGGTGAACAGGCGGTTGATGAGGGCAATGGCGGTGGGCATGGTGGGCGTTCAATCGCGACGGGGAACAGGCCGGCGATTCTACCGGCCCTTCGGCAGGCACACCGGTACAGCGCCGGGGCCCAATCCAAGATCGGAAGCCGCCAGTCCTTGGCAATTGCATAAGTCGGGACAGCTCAGTCTGTCTGCGAATGTCCCTCTCTGGGCGTGACCCCACTCTTTGGCCAGGAAGCGTCAACGGAACCAGGGAAACTCCACCATGGACTCAAAGCTGTGTAGATTTTCCGGGGCGATTCACTTCAGCTTTATTGAGATAGAGCAATGCCAGCGGGATCGAGACCACCAGTACCAGAGCATGAAACTGAAGCGCCGACAACTTGCCAACTTTCGATAAGTCAAACACTACGTATACGCTAAATGCGATCCCAGAAAGAAAATGAAAGACAATCAGGAACGCAAAGAATTTAACGAGTAGTCGAAGGACGCGAATCGCTATGGACATGGCTTTTTCCTACAGTTGTCGGCTTTGGCTTTCTGCAATTTGCTCAAAACGTACATTGAACGCATCTTTTCATTGTAGGCAATCGTTAGCATTTGTTGCCGGGCCGCATTGGTTCCATGAATTAACCCATGCAAACCAAATGTGTAATAACCAACACCACCGACAACGATGTTTCCAAGCATTTGCCCAAACGCAAGCCCCCAATTTGCCTCCAATGCATTCACAATGTTTTGATAGGTTGGAGAGCGGCCGACAAAAGTATCGCTTCTAAATCCAGTCCACGAAGCATCTGCCCGCAACCCGTAGTCAGCGAATCCTTGACCTGGTTGCCAGTTCTCCATGAGGTTCTCTATTCTGGCGATGACGTCCTTTTCGGCCGCGATGTCTTTGTCGAGTTCTTCGCATTGAGATTCCGAAAAGGCAGTTAGTCCATTTTTGTCAACATGTTGAACTGGACTTGCTAACGCGTACAGAAATGTGTTGATTCCACCAAACAAACCAATAGGATCACTCTCAACATACCGCCCCAGTCTCGCGTCATATTCTCGATTCCAGTTCTGATAAAGCCCTGTTTCGATGTCCCGATACTGCCCCGGAAGCCGATGACTGAAGTTCAGCATCCCAAGATTCGACGGAATCTGATTGGGTGTGGTCTCCCCGAACGGCAAAGAGTCCCACTTCCATAGACTCACATGCTGGTTTGATCCATTAACGCGCGTGAGTTCCCGCGGCGTATTCAGATGATCGGCCCAAACGAAAGCCGTTGCTGTCTCCGTGCAGGTGCCCCCTGAGAGACAAGGCATCGTTCCTCTCACGGCGATCGGCGTATCGCCCAGCCAAAACATCTCCTGAATTGCGTTTCCGCTCCCATCGTATTCCCCCAGCATGTGCCCCGAGTCGCCATACACAAAGTACTTTGTCTCGGTGGCGTTCGACTTCTTCACTCTAAGGTTCCTATGATCAAACAAGTAGCTCGTCGTTGTGCCGCTTGCTGTCGCACTGGTCATCCTCCCCCGCGAGTCATACACAAAGCTCCTTGCGCCATCGCTGGTCAGGTTCCCCGCGTTGTCATACGTGTTCGTCATGCTGAACCCACCCCCCGGCGTGGTCACGCTGGAGAGTCTGTTGCTGGTGGGCGGAACGGGCGGGTTAGCGTTAGGGTTCCCTCCCGGATAACTGTAGGTACTCGTGACGCCGTTCAAAGTGGCCGTCAGCCGGTTCCCGTTGTTGTCGTAAGTGAAGCTCTGCGTCTGGGTGATGTTCGCCAGCCCGTCCCCGTTGCTGGTGGTGCCTGAGAATGAAGTGAGCCGACCGACAGTGTCGTACCCATAGCTGTTCGTCCACAGGATGTCTTGTGTGGGGCATGGTGCCGTGGTCCCGCTGCAATTCTTCATGCTGGTAATTCTGCCCCCATCATCGAACCCGAGTTGCCGGTAGCCGGTTGGCGTACTGTACTTCTCGATCCTTGAATTGAGGTCGATCTCCCGCAGGTACGCCATCGAACTGGCACTGTTGGGTCCCATCAGCCAGCTCTCCGGCCCGCCGAACGGGAAATAGCGGATGTCCGAGATCAGCGGGCTGGCGCTGCCTCCAGTGGGAGTCAGCGTCATGTTGGTGACACGCCCTTCGCTGTAGGTCATGCCCAGCACATTGCCGCTGGGGTAAGTGATGGTGGCGGTGCGCCCGACGCTGTCGTAGGTGTAACTGGTCGTCAGGTTGACCCCCAGCCCGGCAATGCCGACCACCTTGCTGGTCACCCGGCCGTAGGTGTCGTAGTAGAACGTGGTGTTGCTGCCGAAGCCGTTGACGTTGACGAGCCGCCCAACACTGTTGGCGCCGACGTCGTAGGTATAGGTGTTGTTGCCGTCATTGAGGTACATGCTCACCACCCGGCCCAACACGTCATAGGTGTAGGTGGTGCTGCGGCCGCGTGAATCGGTCTTCTGGATCACCTGCCCGGCGGCGTTGTGGATCATGGTGGCCGTGCCGGTATCGGGGCTGACGATCTGGGTCTGGTCGCCAAAGCCGTTGTAGCCGTAGGTGGTCGTGTTGTTGTTCGGGTCCTTGATGGTGGCGATCTTGCCGTCCGGCGTATAGGTAGTGGCCACTTCCTTCAGGTTCGGGTCCTTGACCAGGATGGGGCGGTTCAAGACGTCGTACTGGGTCTGGGTCTTGTTGTTGTTCGGATCGAGCACTTCGGTGACATTGCCGTTGGCGTCGTATTTGAACGTCGTCACCTTGTCGTTGGCGTCCTTCTTCCACAACACCCGGCCCAGGCCGTCGTAGCCGGTGCTGGCGGTGCTGGCCAATAGGTCCTGGGCATCAAAAGTCTGGGACTGGATCGTGCGGCCGGCGTTGTCCAGGGTGAAGCGGATCTTCTCCCCATTGGAGAGGTCCTTGCCGATCAGGCGCAGGGAGTCGTCGTAGAGGTTGGTCGTCACTCCGCCGTGCTGGTCAGTGGTGCTGGTCAGCACCCCGTTGATGCCGTAGGTGTTGAGCACGGTGCGGATGGCATTGTGGTACTTGGCGATCAATCGCCCGCGCGCGTCGTAGGTCATCGTTTCGCTGGAACCGTCCGGCAGGAAGACCAGCAGCGGGTTGCCGTGGGTGTCGTAGGAATGGTAGGTGGTCACCTGCCCCTTGGGGTTGGTGACCGTATGGGGCAGGATGGAGGTGCCTTGGTAGGTGTAGGTGGTGATGTCGGAGACATCGGTGCGCGGTCCATCGACTGAGATCAGCCGGCCTTGCGTGTCGTAGGTGTTGGTGCTGGTACGGGAGATACCACCGGCGGTGACCGTCTGGGTGAGGACGCGGCCGGCCGAGTCGTGGGTGAAGGTGGTCACCCGGTTGCCGCCGGTAGCCGGTTCGACAATCTGGGTGGGCACACTCAGCGTGGGGTGCCAAGTGGTAGTCACCGTGCGCATCAGGCTGGTGTTGGAGGCTTGAGTGGTACTGGCGACCAGACCACGGCCATCGGTGGTGTAGCTGGTGGTGGTGGTGATGCCGTTCCGGTCGGTGTGGCTGAGCAGGCGGCCGTCGGTGTTGTAGGTGAAGGTCTCAAAGCTGTCCGTGCAGCCGGCGCAGACGTGCTTGTAGTCGATGCGGGTAGGCAGGATGCGGCCCTGGATGTTGTCAAACGTCCGTTTGACGGTGGCATAGGCAGGGTATGCGCTGGCGCTGTTGACGCAGTACTTGGCGTCCTTGCGTTGCGCGACTTCCGCGTGATCGTCCAGTTCGGTGTCGTGGAACCCAGCCACGCATCCGCCCGGCGCGGACGAGGCCGGGCTGTAGCGGGTGACGCTGGCTGAATCATAGGAGACGGAACTGCCGTTGGCGTTGTAGCTGACCTTGACCCGGCCGGTGCCGTTGGCTTCATCGGTGGTGTTGCCAAAGTAATTGGCCTTGGCGCGGCCGTTGGCGGGGTCGTAGGTGAAGGTGACGTAGGTGCGCTCGACGCCGCCCTCCAGTGTGGCGATGGCAGTGAGGGCATAACGGCGCTCGCTCATGCCGTACTTGTACAGGCGGGCACGGCCATCCGGGAAGGTTACCTTGACCAGGCGGCCCAGGCCCGGATCCATGGCGCTGACGGTGTCGTTGTATTCGTAGGTGGTGATGCCACCGGCGGGGTCGGTGAGCTTCCAGAGCCTGCCCTTGGCGTCATATGTGAACGTGAGCGTTCTGCCCGCCGGGTCGGCGACCGAGAGCAGGACGTCGCTGGCGTTGTAGCTCAGGGTGTAGGTCTCACCCGTGGGCAGGGCGATGCTGTTGAGGCGGCCGGCAAGGTCGTAGTTCTCGATACTGTCGGCCACTTGATATTTCCAGCCGGTCTGGTCTCCCATGCCGTTGAGGACGGGGATGAGTTTGTCGGTGATTTCCGGGGATTCGGGCTGCCAGACGCTGCCAACCTTGTTGAAGACGATGGAGCTGCCGTCGCCGCGGGTGATGCGACGTTGAGTCGCCGAAAGTGTGGCGATGCGGGAATCCCAGTTGGAGTACCAGCCGGGGCCCATTTTTTGGCGGATCAGGGCTGAGGCGTGCGGGGCTTGGGCTTGGTACGTGCGGACGAAAGCGAGCCAGTAGCCGCCGCGGGCGGCGTAGTCGGTTTGGGGATGCGATTTGCTGCCGATGCCGGCGTTGATGGGGTCGCCGACAAACAGGGTCGACGTTGGATGCGCATTCAACCCCAAGTCAGCCTGCGCGACCATGACGCTTGGACTTTGGTCTACCCACCCAATCGTGTCGCACTTCTCTACTTCTGGGCCTTTGGGCGGCAGAGTAACTGGCAGCCATCCCCCGCCCAAATTTCCGATGTCGGTAGACAACGCCAAATCGTCATCGAGACCTACGAGTCTACGTGCTGTGACATTTACGCACGCGCCAGGATTTCTTTCACAGTGCGTCTGCGGTCTCTCAGATCCGGACATATGAGTTCTGGCAGTTTCACCACCGCCAAGGTTTTTGTCATTTGCGTTTGAACCCCCCGTCTGCGGCGTTCCTCCACCACCAAAATTTAGCCCCGGTTCGCCCTCTCCCGTCCCTGTCACATTGACCTGCGACCCCGTGCCGTTGTGCGGAATCGTGATCGTGGCCGGCAAGCTACCCGTCTGGCTGGGGATGAACTGCACGTCAATGGTGCACGTACCGTTTGGCGCAATCGTGCCGGTGCAGTTGTTGCTGATGACGTTGTAATCCGGGCTGCTCACGTTGAGGGAGCTGGCCTCAACGCTGGTGGATCCGGTATTCCTGAGGACGATGCTCTGGGTGTTGGAAGGCCTGCCGTAGGATTGTGTGTTGAAAGCGGTGTTGGCCGTCTGGACTGTGAGCGTACCGGGCGGCACATAGCTCGTGCCTGCCAGTTGCAACACAAAGTAGTATGGCGCCCCATACGCGGCGATGCTCAACGTACCGCTGACACTGCCGTTGCCCCAGCCCGCCGGATTGAAGCGCACTGTGATGGTGCAGCTTTGGCCGGGGTTCATCCACTGCGTGCAGTTGTTGGCCTGCAGGCTGTACGGATAGGGATGGAAGACGAACTGGGTGAGCTGCGTTCCCTCGTCCCCGGAATTGGTAACGGTCAGCACCACGTCCTTGACCTGGTTCGGCGGGACCGCATGGGCATTGACCGAGCCGAAATCAATGCCGGGATACGGCGGGATGGCGTGCGAGTAGGAAAGTGAGATGGTGGCTTGCGCTGCCGTCGCGTGCAGCAAAAGAGTGGCCATCGCGATTCGCAGGAAATTCCGAACCAGGCGTCGGCCGTCAGAATGGAACAGCAATATTTGGACTGAAGAGTCCCAAAGCCACATCATCGCTTTCTGCATAGGTCCGTCCCTGACTTTGTGTTGTACCGCATCGTGGTGCGGGTTTGTGACAGGATTGTAGGAAGTCCAGCCAACAAAAAACCCACCCATGCAGGTGGGAAACGAGCGATTGCTGCGCAAATCGATACCAAATTGCGACTGGCAAATTCCGCGATGCGAAGGCGGCTGACAATCCATGAGGGACCTGAAGTACGCGTTCAACGCGCAGGCACTCTAGTGGCCGTGAAACGCGATTGCCATACCGCGATCAGGATGGCGACATTCGCGCACAAAACTCGTAAGGGACCATTGCAACATGGGTTGCGGACCACGATGCCGGCTGAGCGCAAATCGGAGTCAAACGCATCCCAATCGAACTGTCCGCTCTTCGAAACAGGTGACCCGATGGCTGCACGTGGCGGCAAGATCTGGAACCTGTGCGGCGTTCGGGCCACTTTCGCCCCAAACGCCGCGCCCCGTCTGGGGTTTTGCCTTGAATGGCCGCTGCCTACCGCCCGCCGCCCAGAACGCGCGCCGGCAGCATCACCAGCGACTTCAAGAACGCGAACACGCCTTCCACCGCAATGCCGACCAGCCGGAACGGCAGCGTGATCAGCCAGACGATGGGATACAGGATCAACGCCAGGATCGCCAGCGGCCAGCAGAACACCAGCAGCAACAACCACAGCAGAAACTTGATCATTTCAACGTCCTTTGCGTGACGAACCAGCCCGCTGCCATCATCGCCCCCGCGGTCACGAAATACGTCAACCGCGTGGTGTCGTCGGCGGCAGCGTAGACACCGACGGCGTCGAACCAACGCACACCCTTCAATTGGGTGGACAGGTACAGGCCGAGCAGGAAGATGCCCAGGAAGGTGCGGCCGCCGCGCGTCAGGCGCGCCAGCAGCGTGGCAAATGCAGTCAGCAGGGCCAGGCCGATGGCGAGCGTCAGCGCGGCGACCGGGTCGGCGGGAATCCAGCGCGCAAAAGCCGGCAGCACGGCGACGGCGCCGATCAGGAACGTGACGCCGAGTTGGCGTGCGTAGCGGCGCACCGGCCCGCCGGGTGCGACTGCGGACAATGCATCGGTGCCCGATTGCGCATCGCGTGCGGCCAGGTCGCTGACCAGCACGCCCCAGGCCGCGAGGGCCAGCAAGGTGATGGTTTTCAAGCCACTGCCGTCGGCCAACCAGCCGCCGAGGAACAGCACGCCCAGCACGGCGAACAGCAGGGGGTTGGCTGCCAGGACGAGCGCGGCATCGGCAACGACCTGTCCCAACACGCCCGGCAGGCGCTGCGCGGCACCGAAGGCCGGCCGGATCAGGCGGGTGGCCGGCGACGCGATGCGATTGATGCGCGCCCACATTCCCTGCCCGGCGCCCGGCGCGGCGGGGCGCACTTTGTCCGGCGAATAGCGGTGGAACCAGGCCACGGCCAGCACCAGCGGCAGGGTGGCAATCAGTGTGCACACCAGGCGCGCGGCTACCAGCTCGGCGGTCCAGAAATCGGTGATGACCATGGCCGGCAGCGCGGGATCGAACTTTCCGCCACCGATGGAAAAGCTCTTGGTGCCGAACAGTTGCTCGAAACGCGTGATCATGGCGGCCATGCCGCTGACATCGAACATCGCCAGCAGGCTGGTGGACAGCGGCGTGCCGCTTTCCATGCGCGTGATCTGGATCGGCAGCGTGGCGAACTGGCCGAACCAGAGCATGAAATACAGCACGTCGCCGCCCTTGCCCATCAAGCGCGCGGTGCTGTCCGCGGCCACCGCCACGCTCGCGGCCAGCGCCAGCGTGGGCAGCAGCATCAACAGGTAGGTGCGGGCGAACACCAGCGGCTCGATGGGCGGCACGCCGCGCACCGCCTGCATCACCATCATGGTGACCATGAGGCCGGCCACCAGCACCAGCAGGAACGCCATCGCGCCCAGCCAGCGCGCAAGGATCAGCGCGCCGTTGCCGATC
>JAEUMZ010000130.1 GCA_016790765.1 Betaproteobacteria bacterium | reverse complement strand
CCCAGATGTTGAACAGTACCAGCGGCTTGCCGGGCGTGTGCAGGCGGTGGAATTGTTGTGCGCGTTCGGCTTGGGTGCTGGGCATGGGAACTCCGGTGCTTGAAAAACCATCAACATACCGCCGAACCGGTGGTCATGGCGGCGCGATTGCGGCGTCAAGCTCCGCGCCCGGCGACTTCGCGCGCTGGGACATAATCGGCGGCACAGTCATCAAACGGATGGAGATGGGGATGCGCAAGGTACTGCTGGCCGTGTTTGCCGTTGTTGCCCTGGGCGGCTGTGCCGCGATGCAGGCGCAGAACCCGGGGGCGGGCTATGGCCCGGTCAATGCCCAGCCGAGCGAGGGCGGCCGCGTGATGCTGGGCGGGTACGACGTGGTGAGCTACTTCACCGAAAACCGCGCCCAGCGCGGCGCGCCGGCGCATCGCAGCACGCACAAGGACATCGTGTTCCAGTTTGCCAGCGCGGAAAACAAGGCGCGCTTCGACGCCGCGCCGGAGAAATACCTGCCCCAGTACGGCGGCTACTGCGCCAACGGTATCGTGTACGGCATTCCCTGGGGCGGCAATGGCGATAGCTGGCGCATGATCGACGGCAAGCTCTACATCTTCGGCGGCAACGGCTCGCGCGATGCATTCCTGCTGGATGCCAAGGCCAACATCGCGCTGGCGGACGGCTATTGGAAAGACGAGGTCGAAGGCAGCAACAGCTTGCTGCAACGCTACAAGCGCGTGACCTTCCGCGTGCCGCACTACAAGACCGGGGAGGAACTGGCGAAGATGGTGGCGGAGGCGCGGGCGGCGGGGCGGTTGAAGGAGTAGCGAGGCGCGAAAACAGCGCGAAACCACGTAGGTCACGTTGCGCAACGCGCTACGTGACAATCGCTTGAGGTACGAGGTGTCAGGTAGCCTGCGGCAACCTGACCTACATGGCTGCGCGTGCAGTCTCGCTGCTGAACCATCCCCCTCTCCCTCGGTCCTTGCAGGACGCGCTGGCCGCTGCATCGGCCAGCCGTTTCGCTGGCGCGGCGCATGCGCCGCGAAACCCCAGCGAAACCCTCCCCAGCGAGGGGGGAGGGAAGAAAAGCGCGATTCGTGCGCCGCCGTGCGATCAAGCCCCTCCCCCCTCGTGGGGGAGGGGTTGGGGAGAGGGGGATGTATCAGGTCGCGAGGCGTTTGATATAGGAGTTGTCAGATCGCCTGCGGCAACCTGACCTGCGGCTTTCGTTTCATGCCCCCTTTGAAAAAGGGGGCGGCGAGCGAGAGCGAGCGGGGGATTGAAGGTGGTTCCGATTCGCGTGCGCATGCGCATGTCAACGACCGCAAATCCCCCCGCGCCTCTTGGCGCGGCCCCCTTTTTCAAAGGGGGCTTTCCCTATTCGCGCCCTCAGTTCCGCACGTGATACGTCAGCGCGATCGGCGCCCCGCCGCGCTTGATCTCGACGCGCACCGTGCCCAATGAATCGAACTGGCTGTAGATGCGCACCAAATCGCCCTGCGACAACACCGGCTGGCCGTTGATGGCGGTGATGATGTCGCCGGCCATCAAACCGAGCTTGGCGGCCAGCGTGCCGTGGGCGGCGTCGTCCACGCGCACGCCGCCGGAGGGCGACGGGCCGATGCGGCCGAGGAAGTTCAATTGGCGCGGGTCCTGCAGCACGGTGTTGAGTTCCTGGCGGGAGAGACCGTAGGTGTTGTTGGCCGTGTTGTCCACGTTGAGGCGGAAGCTGGTGGGCGCGGGGCCGCCGGTGAGGGTGCTTTGCGCGGCCTTGCCGTCGGCGCGCGTGCCGGGGCGGTCGAGGTCGATGCGTTCGCGCACGCCGGCGCGCGAGACCACGATGTGGTCCGGCGCCACCTCGGCAAGTGTCGTACCTTGCGCGATGTCGGTGCCCTTGAGCACCACCTGGTCGCGCCCGCCCAGGTTCACCACTGCGGCGGAGAGCGTCTTGCCATCGACCGCGAACACGCCCTTCAAGCGGATGGACGAGCGCACCGGCGCGGGGTCCTTCGCCGGTGCTTGCGCGCTCGGTGCGGAGGTCTCAACAACCGCGATCTCGCGCGCAGCCCACGGCGGAAACAGCAGGCGCCATCCCCACCATGCGAGTTGGAGCCCCAAGGCCACCAGCAGCGTCACCTGCAAGGCGCGGCCAATGATTTCGAGGTGTTTGTCGGTGCGGGTCATGGAAAAGTGGGCGTGAATCCGGTCACTTCTTTGCGGCGCCGGCTTTCGCGGCCGCCAGCCGGTCGAGGTCGATATCGAGGTAGCGCCACGCCTCGTGCGCGAACGGATGGCGCCGGTAGCCAAGTACCCAGGGTTGGATCAGCACCGTGCCGCGCTTCACAAAATTCACGCGCCACGGATTGTATATCCACAGCAGGTGCACCATGCGGCGGTAGAGCGCGGTGCGCTCGGGCGTATCCGGCATCACCTTGATTTTTTCGTACAGCGCGTCGAACTCGGGCAGGTTGAACATCGTGTAGTTGGCCCCGCCGATGCTCTTGCTCCAGAACAGTTGCAGGAAGTTCTCGCCGTCCGGGTAATCGGCGATCCAGCCGTAGCTCCACATCTGGATCTTGCCGGCCTGCGCCTGCTTGCGGATATCCGGCGTCTTCTTGACGCTCTCGAACGTCATGCGGATGCCGATGGCGCTGGCGGCGCGCTTCCAGAGTTCATTGCGGCTGCGGTCGCGCTGGGTTTCGTTCGAGGACTGGTCGATCACCAGCGGCGTGCCGTCGGGAAACTCGCGCCAGCCGTCGCCGTCGCGGTCGAGGTAGCCGTACATGTCCAGGAGGGCCTTGGCGCGCGCCGGGTTGTAGTCAAAGCCGTCGAAGCGCTCCGGCGTGAACCCGGCCATGCCTTCGGCGATCGGGCTCCAGGCTTTCACGGCCTGGTTCTGCTCGATGATGGCGATCTCGTTCTCGACCGGGTACGCCATCGAAAGTGCGCGCCTGAGCGCGATGTTCTCCGGCTTGTAGCCGCCCACCGGGTTGCGCTTGCCGTCGATGGTTTCCGACAAGTTGAACAGCGCGTACGTGATCCACGCCTGTTCGTCCGGCCGCTGCCAGATGCCGCGCGCCGCCAGTTCCGGCGCCACGCGCCCCTGCGGCACCCCCACCGGGATGAACGGCGTGGGCACCGGGTTGATGTAGTCGAACTCGCCCTTGAGGAACGCGAGCCAGCGCGGCTGTTCTTCTTCCACCGGGTAGTACTCGATGCGCCCGATCATCGGCAGGCGCTTGCCCTTGAGGTGCGCGAGCGACTTCCGGTCGGTCTCGTCGAGCTTCGATTCATCGGCGGCGGTGGAGAAGATGTCCTCGCGGTAGTCCGGGTTGGCCTCCAGCACCACGCGCGAGGCGCGCCGCCATTCCTTGAGCATGTAGGCGCTGGTGCCCACCGGGTGCTCCGGGAACGCCGGGCCGTACTTCTCCACCACCTCGCGCGCCACCGCGGCCGTGGCCGGCATGGCCAGGATGTAAAGCATGTTGTAGTCCGGCGCGGTCAAGCGCAGGATGAAGGTGTAGCGGTCCTTCGCTTCCAACCCCGGGATCGGCTTGTCGTAGTCGAACGTGCCGGTGCGCTTGGCCTCTGCGGTGAGCTCATCGCCGCCCTGCAGCTTGCCCTCGACGAGAAACTGCCACTGCGCCTTCACCTTCGGGTCGATGAGGCGCTTGATGCTGTACACGTAGTCGGCGGCGGTGAGCTCGCGCTTCTTGCCGTTGAACGCGGCATCCGGCGTGAAAAAGATGCCCGGCTTGATCCTGAAGGTGTAGGTCTTGCCGTCGGCGGAAATCTCCGGCATGGCCACCGCCGCGCGCGGCTGCAACTTGATCGGCCGCGCCATGTGGTCGTATTGCAGCAACGAGTCGAAGATCGCATCGCACAAGTTGCCGGTGTTGGCATCGGACTCCAGCGCGCAATCAAACCCCCGCTCCGCCGACTGCACCGGCAGCCGCAAGACCTTGTTGAGGTCGGCGGCTTGGGCTGGCAGGGCCAGCGCGCATAGGGCCGCAACGATGAAGGTGGTGGACTTCTGCACAAAACTAGACACTGTCGTCCCGGACTTGTTCCGGGACCCAAGTTGACGTTTGCAAACTTGGGCCCCGGAACGAGTCCGGGGAGACAACTCCGGGATCTTTGCAGAAGTCATCAGTCGAACGCTCAACGCCGAACCCCCAGCCCCCAGCCCCCAGCCCCCAGCCCCCAGCCCCACATCTCAATGCAACATCCGCCCCACACCCTGGTCCTCCGGCGTGGTGCCCTGGGGGGAGAGGGAAGCGTGGTGCACGATCATGCGCCATCCGTTGGGCGTGAGCAGGTACACGTTGGTGGCCAGCACCGGCGGGATCTTGGTCTGCGGGTTCGGCGCCTTGAAGATTTCGTACACGTTGTGGATGGCCAGCGTCTGGCCCGCATGCTGGCGCAACTCGCTGACGCGCAGGCCCGGGCTGGGGCCGTGCGAGAACACCTCGGCAAAACTCGCGCGGATCGCGCTCATGCCCGCCAGGCGCGGGCCATTGGGATGGATGCACATCGCGTTCGGGTCATCGGCCCACACGGCCATCATCAATTTCAGGTCCGCGCGCTCCATGGCCTCGTAGAACGCGGCTTCGCAGTCGTGTGGCGTGGCGAACAGCTTGAGTTCCTTTTTCGGCATCCTTGAATGATAGCCCGCGGAACTTCTCCCCGGCACAGCCTGTCACGCGGAAGGCCGGGCAACCGGCGTAAACTCAAAGCGAAACTATCCACCTCTGTCACCCCGGACTTGTTCCGGGGCCCAATTTCATTCTTTCTTTGACTTTGGAAAACTTGGACCCCGGCCCATTGCCACCCGGATGGGTGGTTCGCCGGGGCGACATCTTTGAGTATCGCTCGGCATTGTCATCCCTCACTCCTCACCCCTCACCTCCCACCGCCCACCCCCAAGGAGCTTTCAAATGATCCGTTTCACCGTCAACGGCGAACGCGTCGAAACCACCGTCGCGCCCGATACGCCCCTGCTCTGGTTCATCCGCGACAACCTGCAATTGACCGGCACCAAGTTCGGTTGCGGCATGGCGTTGTGCGGCGCGTGTACCGTCCATGTGAACGGCGAGCCGACGCGTGCCTGCGTGACGCCGATTTCCGCTGCGGCCGGAAAACGCGTGCAAACGATCGAGGAAGTCTCCGGCAGCACCGTGGGCAAGCGCGTGGTCGAGGCATGGATTGCCGAAGACGTGGTGCAGTGCGGTTATTGCCAGTCCGGCCAGATCATGGCGGCCACGGCCCTGCTGGCCAAGAACGCCAACCCCAGCGATGCCGACATCGACAACGCCATGAGCGGCAACATCTGCCGCTGCGGCACCTACAACCGCGTGCGCGCCGCGATCAAGACGGCGGCCAAGGGCAGTGCCAAAGCCCCGGCAAAGGCGCCGGCCAACGCCCCCGCCAAAGCCAAGGCCTGAGGAGACGACCATGCATGGACTCCTTTCCCCCAAATCATCCCGTGGCGCTCGTGGCGCCGTCACCCGTCGCGATTTCCTGAAGGGCGCCGCCGCGTCCGGCGGCCTGGTCATCGGCTTCCACCTTGCCATGGGCCCCA
>JAEUMZ010000125.1 GCA_016790765.1 Betaproteobacteria bacterium | reverse complement strand
CTGTTCGTGCCTTCGAACCGGCGGCTGTTTGCCGCCGCCGCCGTGGCCACCGCGGTGTTTTTCGTGCTTTCTGTGAGTCTGATCACTGTGCGGATCCTGATTCCTGCGGCAACATTTGTCCTGATCATGTGGATTTCCGTGGGGGTGGGCGCGGCGGCCGACAGCGCGCGCACGCTCCTGCAACGCAACCGGCTGCGCAACTCGTTCAAGGGCAGCGTGTCGCCGGCGGTGCTGCAGGAAATCCTCGCGGGAAACCTGGAAGGGGGCGTCTCGGCCAAGGCGGAGGAGATTTGCGTGATGTTCACCGACATTCGCGGGTTCACCGGCATCTCGGAGTCCCTGCCGCCGGAGCAGGTCACCAACCTCCTGACACGCTACTTCGACCGCATGGTCGATTGCGTGCACCGCAACCGCGGCACGATGGACAAGTTCATGGGCGACGGCATGATGGTGCTGTTCGGCGCGCCGAAAAAAGAGGGCAACGCCTGCATCGATGCGGTGCGTTGCGGACAGCAGATGGTGCAGGAACTGGCCAAGCTCAACGACGAATTCTCCGCCTCCGGCCTCCCCCCCATCGCCATCGGAATCGGCATAAACTATGGACGAGTCGTGGTCGGCAACATCGGGTCCACCGAGCGGCACAATTACTCGGCCATTGGCGACGCGGTCAATGTGGCCTCGCGGGTCGAGGGGTTGACCAAGCGCCTCGGTCACCCGATCGTCCTGACCGATTCGGTCAAGACCCAGCTTGGCGATGAATTCGGGTTGATCGATTTTGGCGAGCAGCCGATTCGCGGGCACAGCCCGATGCGGCTGTGGAGCATCACGGAAAAGGCGCCTGCGCATTGACGGGAGCGTGCAGGTGACCGGGACGGACAAATCAAAGGACGGGAGACCCATATGAAACGGAAACTGTACGCATTGGCCCTTGTGGCCGCATTGCCGGTTGCAGCGGCGCAAGCGCAAAGCGGCATTGCCTTCATCAGCGATCTGAAGGGAGACGTCACCGTCGATGCCGGCAAGGCATCGCTGATGGCCGAACTCAAGAAAGGCGCCAAAATCACCTGCGCTCGCGAGTGCCTGGTGGGCGTGATGTACCTCGTTTCCGGCCGTGAATTCCTGGTCAAGGGACCGGGCGACTACCAGGTTGGCGATTCGGAAGTGAGCGCAAGAATCGGCCCGCCACCGGCACCGCGGGAAACCAAGTGGAAGGTGTCCTCGCAGGTCGTCGCCCAGGCGGCGCAGACGTCCAGTGCCTCGATTCGCATGCGGAGCCTGGGCGCAGGCAAGACTGACGCGCCACCGCTGCCCGTGGAGCGCTTGATCTACCCACGCGACACCAAGGTCGCGACCCTCCAACCGGGCTTCAAGTGGACCTCCGCCAATGCCAAGGGTCCGTTCGAATTCGAACTCAAGGCGGCCGGCAACACCAAGGCGGTGCACAAGTCGCGCGTGAATGTGATGCAACTCGACTTGCCCAAGGCGATCAAGTTGGCGCCGGACACGGAATACAGTTGGACCGTCAAGCAGGCGGGGATGGATGTGGGCATGACCTCGTTCAAGACGCTCCCGCCGCATGCCCTCGAGGTGACGGGCCAGCGCAAGCCCGACGACAAGGCGCCATTCTCCGACTGGCTGCTGTACGCGTTGACGCTCAAGGAGGTCGGCGCGGATCAGGATGCGGGCGAAGTCTGGGCGCGCCTGGCCAAGGAACGGCCGGATTTGCCGGAGTTGGCCGCGCTGGCGAAGTAACCGCCCCCGATGTCCCGCCCGAAAGCGCCGGCCCAGCCGGCGCTTTGACCTTCCGGCCACGTTTCACGGGAACACGGCGGCGAGGAATTGATCCAATCCCATTGATTGGAAGGAGATTTCGGCAATAATTGACCCCACGATCGACACGGCGAATTTGGAGAGCATGCGCACCATCGCAATCAAACCGGCTTGGGCACGAGGGTTCCTGACCCTGTTGGCCTGTTTCAGCCTGTTCATGACTGCGCCGTTGTACGCCTACAACGACCGGGTCGCGCTGGTGATTGGCAACGACCAGTATCCGAACGAACCGCTCAAGAACGCGGTCAACGATGCGCGCGCGATGCAGAAGGCACTGCAGGATTTGGGCTTCAAGGTCGTGTTCCGCCCGAATGCGGATACCGTGTCGATGCGCTCGGCGGCGGTCGAGTTCACCAAGATCCTCGATGGGGCGACTGCCGCGGTGTTTTACTACGCGGGACACGGCATCCAGCACCGCGACCGCAACTACCTGATCCCGATCGACGCCAAGTTCACGTCCGAAGCCGAAATCGCGTTTGGCGGCATCGATGTTCGGCAGATCATCGACTACATGGACGACGCGAAGGTGCGCTACAAGTTCGTGATCCTCGATGCCTGCCGCAACAACCCGTTCCGAAACGTCTTCACGCAGACCGGCCTGGCCAAGATGTCCAGCGTTCCGCCCGGTACGGTGGTCTCGTTTGCCGCCGCCCCCGGGGCGGTGGCCTACGATGGCGACCCGAATGCCGAAAACGGGATCTACACCAAGAACTTGTTGCGCGAGCTGCGGACCCCCGGTTTGCAGGCCACCCTGGTATTCCAGAATGCCGGCTCCGCAGTCGGCCAGGAAACCGGCGGAAAGCAGTTGCCCGAGTTCTACTCCACGCCGTTTCCCGGCGGGAAGCCGTTCTTCTTTGCCGAGAAAAGCGCCCTCGCGGCGGCCGCCGGCGCAGCGGGCGGTCCTTCAGCAGATACCGCGTTGCAGGCCGAACGCGAGTTCTGGGCCAGCGTCAAGGACAGCAAGCGCATCGACGACTACCAGGCTTATCTGGAACAATTCCCCAGCGGCGTGTTTGCGCGGCTGGCCCGCAACCGCATCGATGACTTGAAACGCGAGCAGATCCAGTCGCAAGTGGCGGCCACGCCGCTTGGCGCAGGGCAGGCTGCGGCACCGGTCCTGGTCGCCGACCGGGCACCGGTCACGGTTCGCCCAACGCCGGTCAATGCCGCGCCGCAGCCGGCCGCTCCCTTGGTGACCCCAACGGCGTCACCGCAGGTTGCCGAGGCGAGACCTGCACCGGCACCCGTGGTACCGGCGGCCGCACCGCCGGTGCAAGTGGCATCTGCGGGCTTGCCGCAGCCTGCGGCCACTGCCGCCACGTCCATCGCGGGCGAATCCCGCAGCCTCGAGTCCAAGCCCGCCCCCCCTCCGCCCGTACAGGTGGCCGCCTTGTCGCCGGAACAAAGGACCGCGCTTCCACCCGTGCCACAGTTCCCCAAGTTCCTGACCGGCAAGATCGACTTTGCCGATGGTGCCACTTATGTCGGCGAGTACAAGGAGGACAAGGACAAGAACCAGTTGATGCACGGCAAGGGTGAGTTCGTGTCCAAGGCGTTCCGGTATACCGGTGAATTCCGCGACAATCGCAAAGATGGCCGCGGCGTGCACATCTGGGCGAACGGCGACAAATATGACGGCGAATTCATCGCCGATGAACCGGCAGGGCGGGGAATCTGGGAGTTTGCGTCCGGAGATCGCTATGAAGGGGAGATCGCCCGCGGCAAGTTCAATGGCAAGGGAACGCTGACCACCAAGGCCGGCGACCGCTACACCGGGTCGTTCGTCGACAGCCTGCAACAGGGCAAAGGCGTCTATGTGTTTGCCAATGGCGACAAGTACGACGGCGAGATGAAAGCCGGCAAGCTGGCCGGGCAGGGGGTGTACACCAGCAAGAACGGCGACCGGCGCGAGGCCACCTTTGTGGACGGTGTCGCGCAGGGCGTCGGCACCTACCACTTCAGCAACGGCGACCGCTACGAAGGCGAGTTCAACGCCGGCGCGCTGACCGGCAAGGGCAAATATTTCTATTCCAACGGCCTGCGCACCGAAGGCAACTATGTCAACGGCGTTCTCAAGGGCCAGGGCATGTTCGTGTTCAATGATGGCTCGTGGTTTGAGGGTACGTTCGAGGACGGCGGAAAGGCAAAGGGCGTATCGATCGGCAAGGACGGCAAGCGCACCCCGGCCATCATTAACAACGGACGCGTTGAGCCGCTGCCAGACGGCAAGTAAATTCGCCGTTCTGGGCGTTTTCCTGGGTGCAAGCAGGCAAAGTCCTTGCGGGACAAGGCGTTCCAGGCATTTCTGCCCTAGTCACCGCGCCAGCGCTTAGGTCTTGATCTCAGGACGCGGCCTTGGCCAGGGCCTCGCGGATTCTTGGCAATGCAGCGCGCGCGGCCGCTTCTCCGCGGGAAATGCACATGCGCCGATACGGTTCGCGAATGTCGGCGTAGTAGCCGAGGTCAGGATGGATCAGAACATCGGCAAAGGCCGACTGGGCTGACACCTTGGCCGCCCGCGCACGATCGCGCACCGTCCACTCGGCGGGCGCAGTCGGCGGAATGGCGGAAACGTGCGCCGAGACATCGACCGCGATCACCACCGCCGCACCCAGGTCGCGCGCCACCTTGATCGGCACCGGTTCCGCTTCGTCGCCATCCACGTACTCCACGCCGCGGATGCGCACCGGCGAAAACTGTCGCGGCGTGGCCGCCGACGCGCGCACCGCCGCGCCCGTGAGGCCGCGGTTGAACACCGTCAGTGCACGATCCCCGCGGCGCGCCGCCGTGACGGCGAGCTTGCGCGCGAACATGTCCAGGGCGCGACCATGCGTGTGGTCGAAGATGAACTGTTCGACGGCGTTGCCGTTGCCGGTCAGTCCTGAGGAAGACACGCCGATGAAGCGCGTCGGATCCAGTTCCAGGGCAATCCGCTCCATTTCCGCGGCCGGCACGCGGTGCGCATAGAGCGTGCCCAGCATGGCGCCCACCGAAGCGCCGACCACGAGGTCGGCCTCGATGCCGTGTTCCTCCAGCACCTTGAGCACGCCCACATGCGCGAATCCGCGCGGCCCGCCGGCACCCAGGACCAACGCGACGCGTGGCTTGTGCTCCGCAGGGTAGGGCTGGAAATGCGGCGCATCCGGCCCGCTGTATTCGGCGATGCCGCCCGCGCAGCCGGCCAGCAGGCCGAGCAACGCAACGGCAAGCGCATAATGTCGCGCCATGGAAATCGACGATCTGTTCATGTTGGGAAAATTGTACACGCGGGGCGTTGGACCATGAGTGCGACCGGCGGCGACGACGCGATCGTCATCGGCGGCGGTCACAACGGCTTGGTCTGCGCCTGCTACCTGGCTGCGCGCGGCTGGCGGGTGCGGGTGCTGGAACGCAGAGGCGTGGTCGGCGGCGCGGCGGTGACCGAGGAGTTCCACCCGGGGTTTCGCAATTCCACCGCGAGCTACACGGTAAGCCTGCTCAATCCGAAGGTGATCCGCGACCTTCAGCTGGCCAAGCACGGCCTGCGTGTCATTGAGCGGCCGTTCTCGAATTTCCTTCCGCTCAATGAACGCGATTACATCAAGGTGGGCGGCGGATTGGCCGCGACCCAGGCGGAAGTGGCGCGTTTTTCCCGCAAAGACGCGGATGCGCTTCCGGCCTATTACGCGATGCTCGACCGGGTGGCCGCGGTCCTCAAGGACGTGCTGCTGGAAACACCGCCGAATGTCGGCGGCGGTATTGTGGACATGCTGCAAGCCTGGAAGGTCGGCAAGCGCATGAAGCAGCTCGACATGGCCGCACGCCGCGATGTCATGGACTTGTTCACCAAGAGCGCCGGGGATGTCCTCGACCAGTGGTTCGAATCCGACCCCATCAAGGCGTGCTTCGGCTTCGACAGCGTGGTCGGCAACTATGCCTCGCCGTACACGCCCGGTTCAGCCTATGTGCTGTTGCACCACGTGTTCGGCGAAGTCAACGGCAAGCAGGGCATCTGGGGGCATGCGGTGGGCGGCATGGGCGCCATCACGCGGGCGATGGCGGCCGAGGCGGCCGACCGCGGCGTGACGATTTCCCTCGAGGCACCGGTCAAGCGTGTCCTGGTCGAAGGCGGACGCGCCGTGGGTGTCGAACTGGAGAGTGGCGAGGTCCTGCGCGCCCGCTGCGTGGTATCGAACCTGAACCCGAAGCTGTTGTTCGGCAAGCTGGTCGCCGGCACGGACGTGCCGGAGGACTTCAGCCGCCGCATCGATGCCTACAAGGTCGGATCCGGCACGTTTCGCATGAACGTCGCGCTGTCCGAGTTGCCACGCTTCCTGTGCCTGCCGGAGCCGGGTGCGCACCTGTCGTCGGGAATCATCATGGCGCCCACCATGCGCTACATGGAACAGGCGTATTTCGACGCAAAGACCTTTGGCTGGTCCAGGGAACCCATTGTCGAAATCCTGATTCCCTCCACCGTCGATGACTCCCTCGCGCCGGCCGGGAAACATGTGGCCAGCCTGTTCTGCCAGCACGTTGCGCCGCAATTGCCGGGGGCGCGCAGCTGGGACGACTGCCGCGACACGGTGGCCGACCTGATGATCGACACGGTGACCCGGTACGCGCCCAACTTCAAGGCGAGCGTGATCGCACGGCAGATCCATTCGCCGCTCGACCTGGAACGCAAGTTCGGGCTGGTGGGGGGCGACATCATGCACGGCGCGTTGTCCCTCGACCAGTTGTTTTCCGCGCGACCGGTGCTCGGGCACGGCGACTATCGCACGCCGGTCCGCGGGCTGTATCAGTGCGGTTCGGGCACGCACCCCGGCGGGGGCGTGACGGGCATCCCCGGCCACAATGCCGCGCGTGAAATCCTGCGCGACGGGCGCCAATAGGGCGCGGCGAATTATTTCCCGGCGCGGTCCAGGTCGCGCAACTCGCGCCGCAGGATCTTGCCCACGTTGCTCTTCGGCAACGCATCGCGAAACACGATCGCCTTCGGATTCTTGTAGCCCGTCAGGTTTTCCCGGCAGTATGCCTTGACCGCATCCAGCGTGAGCCCGGGATCCTTCTTCACCACGAAGAGCTTCACCGCCTCGCCGGCCTTTTCATCCGGGATGCCGATGACCGCACATTCCAGCACGCCAGGGCAGCTGGCCACCACGTCCTCGATCTCGTTCGGATACACGTTGAAGCCGGAAACCAGGATCATGTCCTTCTTGCGGTCGACGATTTTCACGTGGCCGTTGGGCAGCAGGATGCCGATGTCGCCGGACTTGAAGTACCCGTCGCGGGTCATGACCTTGGCCGTTTCATCCGGCCGCTGCCAGTACCCGCGCATCACCTGCGGGCCCTTGATGCAAATCTCCCCCGGCTGGCCGTCGGCGACCACGTTTTCGTCATCGTCGCGGATGGAAATGTCCGTATTGGGCATGGGCATGCCGACGTCGCCGCTGTACTCGGTGGAGAGGATCGGGTTGCAGGTGGCGCCCGACGAGGTCTCGGTGAGACCGAATCCCTCGACGATCGGGGTGCGGGTCAGCGCCAGCCATTTCTCGGCCACCGCGCGTTGCACCGCCATGCCGCCGCCATTGGACACGCGCAGGCTGCTGAAGTCGAGCTGCTGGAATCCCGCATGGTTGACCAGCCCATTGAACATCGTGTTGACGGCCGGGAGGACATTGAAGCGGTACTTCCCCAGGGTCGCCACCATGCCATCCATGTCGCGCGGGTTGGGGATCAGCACGTTGTGCCCGCCCATGCGGAAGCCCAGCCACATGCAGGACACCAGGCAGAAGATGTGATACATCGGCAGTGCCGAGATGAACACCGGCGATTCGGGCATCGGGCCCTTGGTTTGATCCGTCATGGCCGGTGTCAACCATGCCTCGGACACCAGCACGCCGCCGGTGATGTTCGCGTGCACCAGCATGGCGCCCTTGGCCACCCCCGTCGTGCCCCCGGTGTATTGCAGGAAGGCGAGGTCCTCGGGGCCGCAATCGGCCTTTTTGAGGGTCATGCCCTGGCCTGCGGCCAGCGCCGACTTGAACGGAATCGCGCCCGGCAGGTTGAACGCCGGGACCGCCTTTTTCACGTTGCGCACCACATAGTTGGTGGCGATCCCCTTGAAGAAGCCCAGCATGTCGCCGACGCTGGCGACGACGATGGTCTTGAGCTGCGTCTGCGCGGCCACTGCCTCCACCGTGGCGGCAAAGTTCTCGAGCACGATGATGGCTTCGGCGCCCGAGTCCTTGAGCTGGTGTTCCAGTTCGCGCGGCGTGTAGAGCGGGTTGACGTTGACGACGACGTATCCGGCGCGCAGCACGCCGAGGATGGCCACCGGGTACTGCAGGAGGTTGGGCATCATCAGCGCCACGCGCGCGCCCTTCGGCAAACCGCGCGACTGCAGCCAGGCCCCCAGGGCCTGCGAATGCCGGTCGGTCTCGGCATAGGTGAGCGTCTTGTCCATGCAGGTGAAGGCCGGCCGGTTCGCGTAGCGCGCGAAGCTTTCCTCGGCCAGGGCGATCAGCGACGGATAGGTGTCGACCGGGATTTCGGGGGGAACGCCTGGCGGGTAGTGCTTCAGCCAGGGCCGATGGGCGTTGAGCGTCATGCGCGGGTCTCCAGGGTCCCCGCGTGTCTCCGGGCGGGGTGCGGGCATTCTATCGGCTTCGCGCTGCCCCGGCAGGCCTACCAATCGATCTTGTATCCGACCCCGTAGATCGAACGCAGCCACTCCTCGTCGCCGCCGGCATCGACGAGCTTCTTGCGCAGGTTCTTCACGTGGCTGTCGACGGTACGATCGCTGACCACGCGGTGGTCGAGGTAGAGCGAATCCATGAGCTGGGTGCGCGAAAGCACCTGCCCGGGACGCCCCATCAGCGTGGCCAGCAATCGGAACTCCACCGGCGTCAGCGTCACGGGCGTGCCCCGGACCTCGACCGCGTAGCGCGCCTCGTCCAGGTGGATCGGGTCGGGTTGCGCCGGCGCAAGGCCTGCAGTGCGTGCGGTGCGCCGGAGGATGGCCTTGGCGCGCGCGACCACTTCGCGCGGACTGAACGGCTTGCAGATGTAGTCGTCAGCGCCGATTTCCAGGCCGAGCAGCCGGTCGATTTCCTCGACGCGCGCAGTCAACAGGATGATCGGCAGGTCCGAAAACGCGCGAATTTCGCGGGCGATCGCAAGCCCATCCTTGCCGGGAAGCATGATGTCGAGGATCAACAGATCCGGGGGTTCCCGGCGCACCGCTTCGACCACCCCCAGCCCTTCCGCGTGGTGGCGCGTGGCAAATCCCTCACGGACCAGGTAATCCGTGAGAAGTGCGGCGATCTTCGGTTCGTCTTCGACGATGGCGATCAGCTTCATGCCTTGGAGTCCGGAACGGGAAACGACAAACAGATGCGCAGGCCGCCGAGCGGTGACGACGCGGCCTCGATGCTGCCGCCATGCGCCTCCATGATGCTCCGGCAGATCGACAAGCCAAGGCCGGCACCGCCCTCCGCGCGGTTGCGGGAACCTTCCACGCGGTACAGGCGATCGAAAAGGTGCGGCAGGTGCTCGGGTGCAACACCCGGCGGGGAGTCATCGAGCTCCACGCGCCAGGCATCGCCGGCCCGCATGATTCGCATGACGACCTGTCCTGGCGCGTCCGTGTAACGCTGGACATTGGTCAGAAGATTTGCGAACAGTTGCATCAACCGCCGTTCGTCGCCGCGGATGTGCGCCGAAACGCCTCCCATTTGCTCAAGTTGGAATTCGAGCCCCTGCAGGGCCAGGCGCGGTGCATGATCCTCGTGGACCTCGCGCAACAGGGCTGCGAGGTCGATGCGCTCCCACCGGTACTCGAGCCCCCCGGCTTCCGCGACCGACAACTGGTAGAGGTCCTCCACCAGCCGCGCCAGCCGGTCGCACTCGGCTTGCAGCGAAGCAAGGCCCCTGGCGTCGAGCGGGCGCACGCCATCCTGCATCGCCTGGATCTCGCCGCGCAGGATCGCGAGCGGCGTACGCAATTCATGCGCGATGTCTGCGCCCCAGCGGCGGCGCGCCTGCCGGCTTTGCTCCAGGGTTTCGGCCAGGCGGTTGAAGTCACGGGCGAGGTCGCCCAGTTCGTCCTGGCGACGCGCATCGATACGCATCGCATACTCACCTGCGGCCAACCGGTTGGCGCCGTCGGCCAAGGCGGACAGGGGCCTGCGGATCCAGCGCGCCAAGGCCCAGGCGACGAGCAGGGCCACGGCAAGCACGCCAAGCGCAGCCCCCAGGGCATGGCGCGCCTGCTTGGCCACGAACGCGAGGTCGGCGTCGCTGGCCAGGCCCTGCGCGGGCGAGAAAATCAGGCGGCCGACCTGTTGCCCGCCGGACACCACGGGAATGGCCGGCCCGCCGTCAAGCACCGCCGGATTGCCGATCAGGTGATGGCCTTCCGCTGAGACAAGCTTGACCCGCGAGCGATAGTTGAGCGGGTCGAGTTCCTTCCTGGGCGGCCCTTTTTCCGGCGCGGGTCGGGCGGCGGGGCCGTCGCGATCCGGCGGGCCCCCTCTGGCGGACTCCGGCGTGATCCGTCCGGGCGGCGGCCCAGGGCCATAACCCGGTTCCGGTCGCCGGCTTGCCGCACGTCCATCACCGCCGTCGAGCAGGTCGTTGAACACCTGCGGCCTGCGGACAATGAAATCCCATCCGCCAGCCTCGGCATACCGGTCGCCCATCCTGGTCGCAACGCCTTGCAGGCGGACCAGGATCAGCCGGTCCGAATACTCGAGGAAATCCTGGCGGAAGGTACGCTGCTGCACGGCAAACATGGTGCCGACCGCCGCCACGGCAAGCGCGGCGAGCGCGAGAAACAAGCGCTGCCAGAGCCGGAGCTTCATCGCGACCATCGGTCAGCGGAAATTCGATTCGGGAAGCCTTCATCCATGGCCCCGACAGTATCGGAAATCTGCCGGCCGGTGTGCGGCAGCGGCCGGCAATCCACTGAATCTCCACAGTCCGACTCACGGGTTGTTGTGCCGCTTCCATCAGCTAAATATATGAAAAATTGACGATTTTTCTGGCCATTGTGCGGTGCAGCGGGTAGAATTTCAGGCTGTCATCGCTGATTGAAGATCGAGACCCTTTCATGCCTCGCCCGTTACGCAACATCGCCATCATCGCCCACGTCGACCACGGAAAAACCACGCTGGTCGACAAGCTCCTGCACCAGGCCGGCACGTTTGCCGCGCACCAGCACATCGCCGAACGGGTGATGGACTCCAACGACCTGGAGAAGGAACGCGGCATCACCATCCTGGCCAAGAACACCGCCATCGATTACGAAGGCGTCCACATCAATATCGTCGACACCCCGGGGCACGCGGATTTCGGTGGCGAGGTGGAGCGCGTTCTGTCGATGGTGGACAGCGTATTGCTGTTGGTGGACGCCGTCGAGGGGCCGATGCCGCAGACGCGCTTCGTCACCAAGAAAGCACTGGCGCTGGGCCTGCGGCCGATCGTGGTCGTGAACAAGATCGACCGCGATGGCGCGCGGCCCGATTGGGTCATCAACCAGACTTTCGAGTTGATGGACAAGCTGGGTGCCAACGAGGCGCAACTTGACTTCCCCATCGTGTACGCCTCAGCGTTGAACGGCTGGGCCACGCTGGACTGGAAGCATCCGGGGCCGGACATGCGCCCGCTGTTTGAAACCGTGCTCAAGCATGTCCCGGAGCCTGCCGCGGACGTGGCTGGTCCGCTTCAGCTGCAGATTTCCGCGCTCGACTATTCAAGCTATGTCGGCCGCATTGGCATCGGGCGCATCCGCCGCGGCGCGATCAAGCCCGGCCAGGAAGTGATGGTCATGGCCGCGGGCGGGCAAAAGAAAGCGCGCATCAATCAGGTGCAGGGTTTCGCCGGGCTGAACAAGGTCGACCTGCCGTTGGCAGAAGCCGGCGAGATCGTGTCCATTACCGGCGTGGAGGACCTGTCGATCGGCTGCACGCTGGCTGCAGTCGACCAGCCCGAAGCGCTGCCCCTGCTGGGCGTGGACGAACCCACGCTGACCATGAATTTCCAGGTCAACACCTCGCCGTTCGCCGGACAGGAAGGCAAGTTCGTCACCACGCGGCAGATCCGCGACCGCCTGGCCAAGGAACTGTTGGTCAACGTGGCACTGCGGGTCGAGGAAACCCAGGACACTGACGTCTTCCTGGTCTCGGGGCGCGGTGAGCTGCACCTGACCATCCTGTTGGAAAACATGCGCCGCGAAGGCTACGAACTGGCTGTCGGCAAGCCGCGCGTGGTCCTCAAGGAAATCGACGGCGTGAAGTGCGAACCCTATGAGAACCTCACCGTGGATGTCGAGGAGTCCCACCAGGGTGCGGTCATGGAAGCGCTCGGCCAGCGCAAAGCCGACCTGCTCGACATGGTGCCGGACGGTCGCGGCCGTGTGCGCCTCGACTACCGCATCCCGGCCCGTGGCCTGATTGGCTTCCAGACCGATTTCATGAACATGACGCGCGGCACGGGCCTGAAAAGCCATGTGTTCGACGAGTATGCCCCCGTGAAGGGCGACCTGCCGGCGCGACGCAACGGGGTCCTCATTTCCGGGGAGCAGGGCGAGGCGGTCGCCTACGCGTTGTGGAACCTGGAGGATCGTGGCCGCATGTTCGTCTCGCCGGGCGAGCGGCTCTACGAGGGCATGATCATCGGTGTGCACAGCCGGGACAACGATCTCGTGGTGAACCCGATCAAGGGCAAGAAGCTCACCAACGTGCGCGCCTCCGGCACGGATGAAGCGGTGACGCTCACGCCGCCGATCAAGCTCACGCTCGAATCCGCGATCGAGTTCATCGAGGACGACGAACTGGTGGAGATCACGCCCAAGTGCATCCGCATCCGCAAGCGCTTCCTGCTGGAGCATGAGCGCAAGCGGGCGATGCGCGAAGCGGCGTAGAGTCGTACCGAAGTTCAACCCTGCCGCCCTGCATCTTGTGGAAGGCGTGGTGGGTAAAATATTCTGAACCCTAGCATTGGTGCGCCGTTTGAGCCAAAAATGCCCCAAGGGCCGCGCCAGTCATTGACTTTGATGCCCTGAGCGATGGACGCCGGTCTGATCCTGATGATTCTTGCCGTTCTGGTGGCGGTGCTGATCTGCATCGTGGCTTGGGTCGGCTTTGCGGTCAGGAAAAACGACCCGGCGCTCATCGATCAATCGGGCGAGGCGCGGCACCGCGCCATGCTCACCGACCTGCACGACGGGCTCGCGAAGCAGGGCGATCGCATCAGTGCCAACCAGACCGATGCGGCCGAGCGCACCCGCGCTGCGCTGGCCGCCCTGCAAAGCGAGCAGACCAGCGGCCTGGCGACGCAACGCGAGGAGATCGTGCGCCAGCTCGGGCACTTGAAGCTCGATTTGCAGCAGCGCCAGGATGCCTTGAAGTCGGCCATGTTGATGGGCACGCTCGACAAGATCAACGAGCAGGCGCTGGTCACGCAGAAACAGATCGACAGCACCATGCAGTTGGTTACCAGGCAGATCACCACGGCCATCGAAGGCCTGACCAAGACCACCGACACGCGCCTGAACGAGATCGGCGGCAAGGTCAATGAGCGCCTCGACGAGGGATTCAAGAAAACCAACGAGACCTTTGCAAACGTGATGGCCAGGCTGGCCACCATCGACGAGGCGCAAAAAAAGATTGATGGATTGACCAGCAACGTGGTGAGCCTGCAGCAACTGCTGGGCGACAAGAAGTCGCGCGGCGCGTTCGGAGAAATGCAGCTCGAGCAGATCGTGCGCAATGTGCTGCCGGAGACCTCGTTCGAGTTCCAGTTCGGCATTTCGCAGGCGGGGACCAAGGTGATCGCCGATTGCGTCCTGAAGTTGCCGGAGCCGGTCGGGCTGATTGCCATCGACGCGAAGTTCCCGCTGGAAAACTACGAGCGCATGGTCAACGAGGGGGCCACGTCGGCCGCGTTCAAGGCCGACGTCAGGAAGCACGTCAGCGACATTGCCGGCAAGTACATCGTTCCGGGCGTGACCAGCGATGGCGCGATGATGTTCGTGCCCGCCGAGGCGGTGTTTGCCGAAATCCATGCGCACCACCGCGACGTGGTGGAATACGCGCAGACGCGCCGCGTGTGGATTGTCTCCCCCACCACCCTGATGGCGGTGCTCAACACCGCCCGTGCGGTGCTCAAGGACGTCGAAACCCGCAGACAGATCCACATCATCAAGGACGAGCTGGGCAAGCTCGGCCGCGAGTTTGGGCGCTTCGACGAGCGCATGCGCAAGCTGGCCGAACATATTCGCCAGGCCAACAAGGACGTGGATGACGTGGCCATCACCTCGAAGAAGATCAGCGACCGGTTTGCCGCGATCGAGAAAGCCGAATTGGACGATCCCGCACTTCCGGAGCCGGCTCAAAATCCGGCCATGAAGCTGATACAAACTGGCGAGAACGGTTGAACCGGCATTGGGCATAATGCGGCGTTTTAGAGCTGCTCACCGAACACCGCCCCAAGGATGCCCATGAACCGCAAGACTGCACTGCTGGTTGTGGCCGCGACGCTGACCGCCCAGGCCCACGCCCAAATGACCTACCCTGAGACCCGAAAAGTCGACCAGTCCGATACCTACCACGGCGTGACGGTGGCGGATCCGTATCGATGGCTCGAGGACGACAATAGCGCAGAAACCAAGGCCTGGGTGAAGGCGCAGAACATCATCACTGACAAGTACCTTGCGGCCATGCCGCAGCGCGAGCCGACCAAGAGGCTCTACACCGAGCTCTACAACTTCGAGAAGTTCGGCATTCCCTTCAAGGAGGGGGGCCGCTATTTCTTTACCCGCAACGACGGCCTTCAGCAGCACGCCGTCCTGTATTCGGTGAAAAAGCTGGACGACGTACCGCAAATGGTGCTGGACCCGAATGGGTTCTCCAAGGATGGCACGGTGGCTTTGACGGGCACCGCGGTGAGCCGCGATGGCCGGTATCTGGCGTACGGCACGTCCGGTGGCGGATCGGACTGGCAGGAGTGGCAGATCCGCGACCTCAAGACCGGCCAAGACCTTCAGGACAAGCTCAAGTGGGTGAAGTTCTCATCTGCCACCTGGACCGCCGATGGCAAGGGCTTCTTCTATTCACGGTATGACGCGCCGAAGGACGGCGAGAAACTCACCGGCGCCAACGTGTTCCAGAAGCTGTACTACCACCGCGTCGGCGAGGACCAGTCCAAGGATGTGCTGGTGGCCGAAAACCGCATGGAGAAGGAGTGGGGATTTGGGACCAGTGTCAGCGACGACGGTGAACACCTGACGATCTTTGTCTGGAAGGGCTCCGGGCGGAAGAACGGGTTGCTTCACCTTGCGTTGCCGAAGGGCGCGTACAAGGGAGGCGCGCCGTCGCCGCTCACGCTCACTTTTGACGCAGAGTACGCGCCGCTGGGCATCGAAAAGGGCAAGCTGTTTGTGCGCACCGATAAAGATGCACCGCGTGGCCGCATCATCGCCATCGACATCAAGCATCCGGCGCCGGACAAGTGGCGCACCGTGGTGCCAACTGGCCGCCATGCGATGACCGGCGCAAACCTCACCGGCGGCAAGATCATCGCCGAGTACCTTCAGGACGCCTCAAGCGCCGTAGAGGTCTACGCGCTGGATGGCAAGAAAGTCCGCGACGTGGCGCTGCCGGGGATCGGTACCGCCTCCGGATTCGGCGGCAAGTTCAAGGACAACGAGACCTTTTTCAGCTATACCAGTCTGACCACGCCGTCGGAGATCTGGCGCTACGACATCGCAACCGGCAAGGCCACGCTGTTCAAGCGGCCCAAGACGGCGCTCAACCCGGACGACTTTGAAGTCAAGCGCGAGTTCGTCACGAGCAAAGATGGCACCCAGGTGCCGATCTTCATCGCTCACCGCAAGGGTCTGAAGCGCGACGGCAACCATGCGGCGCTGCTGTATGGTTACGGCGGATTCAACGTGCCGATGACCCCCGGCTTTTCCGTCACTTTTGCCACCTGGCTGAAGATGGGAGGGGTGTATGTGCAGGCCGCTTTGCGCGGCGGCGGCGAGTACGGCGCCGAGTGGCACGATGCCGGCACCAAGCTCAAGAAACAAAATGTCTTTGACGACTTCATTGCCAGCGCCGAGTGGTTGATTGCCAATCAATATACGTCGGCGAAGCGCCTCGCCATCAATGGCGGCTCAAACGGTGGCCTGCTGGTCGGCGCGGTGCTGAATCAGCGACCGGAGCTGTTTGGCGCAGCCATACCGGCAGTGGGGGTGATGGACATGCTCAGGTACCACAAGTTCACCATCGGGTGGGCCTGGGCCTCTGACTACGGCACGGTCGACAAGGCCGATGAATTCAAGGCGCTGTACGCGTATTCGCCGCTGCACAACGTGAATCGCGACAAGGCCTACCCGCCGGTACTGGTGACCACCGCCGATCACGACGACCGCGTGGTGCCTGCGCACAGTTTCAAGTACACCGCCGAGATGCAGGCTGCCGCGATCGAATTCTCCAAGTCCGGAAAGGTTACGGGCCCGGTGCTGGCCAGGATCGAGACCCGCGCCGGCCATGGCGCCGGCAAGCCGACGTCCATGATCATTGCCGAGCGCAGCGATATCCTGGCCTTTGCTGCCCATGCGGTGGGCCTGGAGGTGCGTTGACCGGCCGTCAGCCGGCTTGACGTCCGGCAAGGCATGTTGCGGAAGCTGAGGTATCCTGACGCGTGCTTTTCATTTGGACAGCCGCCGCAGCATGAAGATCATCGGTATTGCCGGGTACTCCGGCTCAGGCAAGACCACGCTGATCGAAAGGGTGATTCCGCAGCTGGTAATGGAGGGATTCCGGGTCTCCCTCATCAAGCATGCGCATCATGAGTTCGACATCGACCGCCCCGGCAAGGACTCGCACCGCCATCGGGAGGCGGGCGCCAGTGAGGTTTTGGTGAGTTCGTCCAACCGCTGGGTGCTGATGCATGAATTGCGCGGTGCCTCGGAACCGACGCTGGAAGAACAGTTGACGCGCCTGTCGCCCTGCGATCTGGTGATTGTCGAGGGGTGGAAGTTCCATGCCCTGCCAAAGATCGAAGTGCACCGAAGGCTCAACGACAAGCCCTTGCTGTTTCCAAATGATCCTGCCGTCGTGGCAGTGGCCACGGATGAGTCGCTGGCCACCGACCTGCCGCAGTTCGCGCTCGACGACGCCGAGGGTGTGTCCAAGTTTATCGTCCAGCACCTGGGCCTTCGGAAGGGTCACCTTCACGCGGTCAGGTGACATGATCCGCATCCTGTACTTTGCCGGGCTGCGCGAGACTTTCGGCATCGAGGTCGAAGATATGGCGCTGCCGGCCCCGCCGACGGTGACGCAATTGATCGACCAACTGCGCCAGCGCGGGACTCCGTGGAGTGACAGCCTCGCCCCCGGGCGGCGTTGGCGCGTGGCAGTCAACCACGAGATGAGCCCCCTCGATCAAGTCCTTGCCGACGGCGACGAGGTGGCCTTTTTTCCACCCGTGACAGGTGGTTGAACTTCCCTGCTGGCACTTCTCGCGGAAACCGGGAAGGGCTGGTCGACCCTGAAAATGCCCACCATCCGAGTCCAGACCGAAGATTTCGACATTTCGTGCGAAGTGGCGCAACTGCGCGCCCGGAACCCTCGCATAGGCGCGATTGCGACCTTCATTGGCCTGGTGCGCGACCTCAACCAAGGCGAAGGCGTTGCCGCGATGGTGCTAGAGCATTATCCGGGCATGACCGAGCGCTCCCTCGACCGGATCACCCGGGAGGCCATGGACCGCTGGAACCTGATTGACGCGCTCGTCATTCATCGCATTGGCGAACTGAAGCCGCTGGATCAGATTGTGCTGGTGATTGTGGCAAGCGCGCATCGCGGAGATGCTTTCCGTGCCTGCGAGTTCATCATGGACTACCTGAAGACGGATGCGCCCTTCTGGAAAAAGGAGGGGACGCCGGCAGGCATGCGTTGGGTGGAGGCGCGCGCCAGCGATGACCAGGCACGTGACCGCTGGCAGTCACCGCGTCTACCGGAAAATTGACGTGCGGATCGCGTTGCCGCCCATCAGGACGAACTCCTGAAGCACCCGATCCGCGGCATCGACGTCCGACACCACTGGAGTGGCTGCCGCCAGCCAGAAGGAGACGTCGGGCTTGCCGGCCAACCTGGATCGGAGTTGCAGGAGCTTGGCGCGAATGTCAGACCCCGCGTATTGCCCGTCTACTGCGTACCATTGCCAGACGCGGAAGCGCTCACCCGCCCGGCGGACCACGAACGCGCGGCCAGTGACGGGTTGTTCGCCGAGGTTCATCGAAACGCTTTCGCGTTTGACGAGCGACCACCCCTCAGGCGCGAGTCCGTGAATGGACGACACCAGCTTCGAGTTCCAATTCTGGTTGGCAAAGGCCGCGACGAACAGTTGGGCGGTGGCAGGAGCGCTGCCAGCCGCCGTTGAGGCGTAACACGCGCTTTCTGTCCAGACCGGGTTTTTCATCTGCGGGCGCCATGGGCAACGTGAAGCTTCTGCCGGAACCCATGGCGGGGGCAGGCTCGGAGCAACAAACGACGGTAAAGCACTGGCCTCGGCCGGCGTGGCGAGCTTGATCAATGCGGGCCAGGCCAGGATCAGGAATACGGTGCCCGCAACGATCCATGCGGATGCCCTTGTGCCGCGCCAAGAGAAAGGCCCGAATCCGCTCGTGGCGGAGGCATGGGCACGTGCCGGGGCCACGATGGAATCCCGAAAGCGCCAACCGGCCCAACAGAACAAGAACAGGATGGCCGCAAAGAGCAGCCATCCAAAGGTCCCATGCCCATGGGCGAACAGCCTGTTTCCCGATGCATGGGCCAATGCAATCGTGAGGTAGGCCCGCAGCCAATTGCCGGCTAGGCCGATCAGGACCGCGCCCGCAAGGAACACCAGCCGTTTCCGCGTTCCTGCATACATCATCCACGCAAACAAGGCGGAAAACATGAGGCATGCGCTCAGGTACTCGACGCCGCTGCATTCGTCCGCCACCGACCAGGAACGCCCGGGTAACTCGAAAAACGCGCCGTCGCGATGTACCGGGATGCCTGTGCCGCGCAGTGCAAGATGCACGAAATCTGCGGTCAGCGCGACTTGCCAATCGACCAGCGGACCCCGCAACGGCACCGCAAACATCAGGAAGAACAGCGGGAACATCAGCGCCTTCAGCCATTCCCAGCCAAAGACGGCGAGTACGGCCGACGGAATCATGAGCAGGACGGCGATCTCGGAAAACGCACGGATCAGCATCAACTCGCCCAGCATCCACAGCGTGCCGGCAGCGCACAGCAGCACCAGGCCGGCGATTCGGGGCCGGGCTTCCGGCCATTGCAGAGAGTCCCTCGAATGCCACAGGAGTACCAGAAAGACCGGCAAGGCAAAGACGCGATGCGTCAACTCCGATTCCACGACGCCAACGGCAAACAAGTTGCGAAATGTCGCCAAGTACGCGGCAATCACCGACACGACGAGCGCAGCCACTGCCACCGGCGCGAGAAGGCGCCCCGTTGCCCTCATGCGGCGGAGCTGACCCAGGCAGGCTCAGGTTTCATCGCGTCCCTGCTCCAGCGCCTTGACCATGCGCCGGGAGAGCTTGGTGGACTCGAGGTGGTTGCGCTCGATGCGCAGCAGGGTGGATTCCAGGCGAAGCAAATCGCGGTCCAGCAGCGCAAGCTGGTCGTGAACCCCGCTGCCGGCGACAGCGGACATCGGCAAATCGAGCTGCGAAGGCGATGAGCCGGCAGGGGACTCGCCCGAACCGATCACCACGGTGGGCTGCCCCTTGAATTCGCTGCGCATTTCCTCCGCAACCTCTAATACTTCGTTACGCGCAAACGCCTTCTTGTCGCCCAGAAAACCGTACCAAAGCAACCGGTCGCAAATGGCATTGATGCGGCGCGGAATGCCCCCGCTGTGCTCGTGGATGGCCAGAAAGGCGTCGGGCGCAAACCGGGGAATGCCACTCCACCCGACGTGGCCGAGGCGGTGCTCGATGTATCCCTGGGTTTCCGTCGCGCTCATCGCACCAATGTGGGCTGTGGCAATGATGCGTTGCCGCAACTGTTCCATGGTCGGACTTTGCAGCGTATTGCGAAACTCCGGCTGCCCGACCAGGAACGTTTGCAGCAAAGCGTGCGTTTCCAGCTGAAAATTGGACAGCATGCGCAGTTCCTCGACGGCAGCCGGCGTGAGGTTCTGGGCCTCGTCGACCACCAGCAGGCAGCGTTTTCCCTCGGCGGCGGTCGCGACAAAGAATGCTTCGAGGCCCAGCAACAGCTCGGCCTTGTCCTTGCGGGCCGACTCAAGGCCGAATGCGGCCGCTACGATGCGCAGTGTGTCCGAAGCATCCAGTTGCGTCGTGACCATGTGCGCTGCGAGGACCTTGGTGGAGTCAAGTTTTTCAAACAGGCTGCGCACCAGTGTCGTTTTTCCAGCTCCAATTTCTCCGGTGATGACGATGAATCCCTCGCTTTGATGAATGCCGTACTCCAGGTACGACATGGCGCGGCGATGCTGTTGGCTGCCGAAATAGAAGCTCGGGTCGGGGTTGAGTTGGAAGGGCTTGTCGCTCAGCCCGTAAAAGGACTCGTACATGACCGGTTCCTCAGAATCGCACGTCCAGGTTGCAGCCCACGGAATTCTCAACGTACGTACGAATCACACTGCTCTTGATGTCCAGGTGGCGCGCGAGGAACGACAGGGTCAACCGTGGACCCAGGCGCTTGGACGTGCTGAGGGAATGCTGGCGCTGCGTCGTTTCACGGTTGCCGTCCCGAATCCCCTCCGTTTGCAGGTAAGAGAAGCTGTAGTTGAGCGTCATGGATCTGTCCAGCCGGTGCGACCATGCGAGGCCGGCACTTTGCTGGCGGATCGGATCGAACGGACTGGGCAGTGCGGACGGGTTCGCCTCCAGTTCCGTCTGCTTTCGATAGCCAGCCGACAAGGTTAGGTTGTCCCGCGGGCTGGTGTATAGAAACGACAGATCGAGCCTCTGGTTGAGGAACGGGCGAGCGTTCAGGGCATCCACCGGGGCGCCCAACGCAACAGGGATTCCCGCGTCCTGGAGTCGTCTTTGCGCTGCGTCCTGGCGCGGTCCTTGATCCGGAATCGATGCGCGCAGCAGGTCTGCCAACATCGACAGGAACGGAGACGCCGCGCCGGTTTCTGAACGGGACTCCAGGTACGCCACGTCACGCGCCGCCGTCAGGCGCAACGCGGTGAGTGCGCGCCGGTACGCCAGCGCAGCCGCATACTCCGTGCCAAAGAACCGCTTGCCTGCCGTTGCGGCGAGGGCAACCCGCTCGCTGGGTATCCAGCGAACGCCCCCCCCCACGATCGATGTGGAATTGCTTTGCCCGTTCCGCAAGTCGCTGGTCTCGCGTCCCGCGAACAGCGATCCACCGAACGCGCCGCCCGGATTCCACTGGACCGTGGCTTGAGCACGCCTGATTTCTCGGTCTGAGTCGTCAGCATCAAAGCGCTGCTGCTGTCCGGAAATGGACCAGCCAATTGGATTTCCGGACGATTGGTCGCTTCCCAGCGAGGCAACCGAGGTGATGGAGCGCTGCACTCTTGCATTTGCTTCCTCAGTTCGGCTGTCAATTGCATCGATCCACGCACGCGTCACGACCTGTGAGCCCAGGCGCGAATGAAAGTCCGGCCGCACCGTCCAGGTGCGGGACTGGACGCGGTCCCCATCGTTGGTGGCCTGCGATGCATCGGGTAGCGACGCCGAAAAGGCGCTGCGGCCTTGCTGCGTCACGGCGCCGCGGGCTCTCACGTCGAGAAGATCATCGAGCAGTTCCATCCGCGCGCTGGCGTTAAGGGACCTTCGGGTGCTGTTGCGCGTACTCAGGCTGGAATAGAACAAGCGCTGCCAGCGCATGTCCGCACTGACCTCGGCGCTGGCACTTCGGTGCACGAGCACGAGACGACCACTGAGGTCCGTGATCCACGCGGTCCTGCGCGGATCGGCCTCTTCCGGAAACGCATTCGACGAATAGCGTTCGGCGACCGCAAGCGCAGGCGACAGGGTGGTGCCCTGACGTGCCGCTTCCTGTGACTGGACCTGTGAGGCTGCACTCGCCGGCCACACAAGGACCACGGCGGCGGCCAACAGCCTACCGACCGTAGCCGTATCCGTAACCATAGCCATAGGCGCCTTGGGCCAAAGTTCGCGCCTGGTTGAGCACCAGCAACTTGACGGGGCATTGCTCGATGGTCGACAAGGCACGCTGCACGTCAGCTTGCAGGGTAGACTCCGCGTGGACCACCACCACCACCTGGCCCGCATGGCGCGCAAGCTCGCGTGATTCTGTCGTGACCAGCAGGGGAGGGGAATCGAATATGACGATGCGATCCGGGTAGCGCTGGGCCATGTCATCGAGCAACCGGCTCATGGCATCACTGGCCAACAGTTCTGTCGCTCTTGCATGCGGATTTCCGCTGGAAAGCAGGCTCAGGTTTTCGACATTCGTGCGGATCAGCACGTCGGCCATTTCCGTGGCCGGGTTGTCGAGCAAGTCCATCAAACCGGGCCCGGTGGGAATGCCGAGCACGTTCGGCAGCGATGGCCGCGCAACGTCGGCATCGACGAGCAGGACGGTCTTGTTCAACTCGGAAACGATGCTCATTGCAAGGTTTACAGAAGTGAAGGTCTTTCCTTCACCCGGCACGGCACTGGTCACCATGATGAGATTGCCGTTCTTGAGCGGCCTGCCCGGGCGGTTCACGGCGTTCTGAATCAGCGGACGCTTGATGATCCTGAACTCCTCTGCCACGCGCGACCTCTGCAGATCAGGAGTCACGAAAGCGCGCCGCGCCAACTCGGTGAAGTCGAGATCAAAGTGTCGCTGTGTCGTTTTCGCCGGCTGTTCCGGGGAGGCCTTCAAATGTTCGGGAGCAACCTCGGCCGGTGCGTGCGTGGACAACTCCGGACTTGCGGAAGCGATATGGGCGCGCGGCTTCAGTGCTGCGCCCGTCCTTCGCAATTCTTCAAGGCGCTGCGCAGCCCTTTCGATCAGGCTCATGGCTACCCTAGCGACCGATTCGCGGCATACCAGGCCACGGCAGCAAATCCCACGACATATGTTCCAACGAGTGCCCCGACGCCACCCAAAAAGCGAATCAGGCTACGCCTTTCAACTGTCTTTCGGTCATCATTGATGACCATACTGACTGAGCCTAGGATGGGAAGTCCGGTTGCCTCTGCCAAAGAGCGAGCGTCAAAAAACGCCGGCCGGATTTCTCTCGCCAAGTATGCGGCGCCAAGCCCCGCCGCCAACGCAGCCAGCAGTGCGACCGGAATCAGCAAGACCCTGTTCGGTGCGACAGGTTTGGGCGAGACGCGCGGCGGGTCGATCAGCCTGAAATCCGCCACGCCTGAAACGGCCTGCATGTCACCGGAAATTGTCGCCGACTCGCGTCGGGATACCAGGGTTTCGTAATTCTTCTTGTTCACCTCATAGTCGCGGTTCAGCTGCGCCAACTCCGCCTCAAGCTGGGGCATTTGTCCAGCCGCAGCTTTCAACTTTGCATATCGATTGGAGTACTCGGCAACCCTGGCGCGAAGCGATGCGACCGCGGCTTCCGAAGTCGCCAGCGAGACTTTGAGCTGCTCCGTGGCGCGAGGCGCGCCGAATACGGGAACCCCGCCACCGGGTCGACGCTGAGACGATGCCGCCTGTGCGCGTTGCTCCTCGAGTTCGCGGATTACCCGCTGCGCACCGACGACATCAGGGTGGCTTTCGGTATAGCGTTGCAGCAAGCCATCTAGGTTGCGGCGCATGGCATCAATACGGCCATCCAATTCCGACAAGACTGCGGACGGCGCCGCCATGCCGGGCGCGAGAGGGGCAGACTCTTCGGCTGCGAGTTGTCGACGGTATGTATCCCGCATATTTTCAGCTTCACGCAAGTCCAATTGCGCTCGTTCCATCAGGCCGCTGGTCTCCGCCATTCTGGCGAAATGACTGCTGATCTCTCCGCTGCCCTGGCTGAGGGACCTCAACTTGAACTCCTTGAGCCGGTTTTCGGCCTCCTGGAGTTTCTTCTCGTAGATTGCGATTTGCTCGTCGATGAATTTCTTTGCCGCGTCGGTATCGGTGGCCTTTCCTCCATGTCCGGATTCGATGAACATGGTGGAAAACAGCTGGACAACGCGCTTCGCACGCTCCGGATTTGTGTCCCGGAAACTCAGCGTGTAAATGTTGTCACGACCGCTACCCATGATTTTGAGCTTGGTGGACACAGTGTCGACCAAGCTGTCAAACTGGTCTTTCGACTTGGTTTCGGCATCCATGCCCGCCAGTTGGACGAGCTTTTCTACATTGGGCCGGCTGATCACCACGCGACTCAGCATGGCGATCTGCTGGTCCTCGTTCTGCATGACCGTCAGACCGGTCATCAACGGCTTCAGGATCGACGCGGTATTGACGAAAATGCGTGCCGATGCTTCATATCGGTCTGGCATCAGGATCACGCCCACGACACCGGCCGCCCCGACCAACCACGCGGTCGTAAGACCGAGCCAGCGGAATTGCCACATGCCGCGCAGCTTGATCATCGCCTGGCGATAGATCTCCTCCATTCGACTCTCGCTCTACCCTCGTGTGGTGAAATCCATGGTGACAGTCCGTTAGAACCAGCTCTGGGGAATGATGACGACATCTCCAGGCCTCATTTCCACATTGGCACTGACATCCCCCTTCTTGACCAAGTCCCGTATGCGCACGGAGTACTGCTTGTTGCCTTCCACCGTCCGAAGGATCGAGGCGCCATTTCCATCCGCAAACTCCGTGACGCCACCTACTGCAATCATGACATCAAGCAAGGTCATCTTCTGACGGTACGGCAGCACCTGCGGACGTGCGGCCTCTCCGATGACACGAATTTGCTCGCTGTAGGGCCCGACGAAATTGGTCACAACCACAGTAACAACCGGATCGCGAATCACCTTGGACAAGGCCTTTTCAACATCGCGCGCAAGTGTGGTCGGGTCCTTGCCGATCGCCACGAGGTCCTCAACCAGCGGCGCCGCAATCTTTCCATCCGGCCGCACGGGAATCGTGGTGCTCAATTCCGGATTACGCCAAACCACGATATTCAGCGTATCACCCGGACCGATGACATATCGATAGTCGGGCGACGCTGCTAGGGCAGGAGCAGGCGGAAAGCGATTCATCCCACATCCGGCCAACAATCCCATGAACAGGAAGGTCGCGCAGAGGCAAGCGCCTGCGCGCACTGCATTTCGATCTTTGGTTCGCAATGACATAATCTCCCCCAAGGTCGGTTGGATGGCCCAAACCGGAACGGATCCTGTGAGCGCTGCCGTAGTCTGAGGCCGCTGTCCGGATCGTTCCAACAACAACAATCGGCACCACTGGTTCCGCGGACGACAACGTTTTGGCGCACCCCATGTCGCAGCACAACTACCCACAATCCTATTATCTACGATATTCGATGGCATCCACGGTCCGCAGCACCCGTGATCTGTGCCCTGGTCAGAGAGATCGGCCATGACACTGCGTTCCGTTTTGGTGACGGGCGGTGCAGGGTTCATTGGATCGCACATGTGCGTCGAACTCCTGTCCAGGGGGGACCACGTTGCGGTGGTGGACAACCTTTGCAACAGCAACCAGGAGAGTCTGCGGCGGGTACAGCGCATCACGGGCCGGAGTGTCGACTTCGTTCGCGCCGATGTACGCGACCAAGTGTTGCTGGACGCGGTCTTTTCCAGCCGCAAGTTCGATGCGGTCATCCACTTTGCAGGACTCAAGGCGGTCGGTGAGTCGGTCGAGCGACCGATTGACTACTATGAGAACAACGTCCAGGGCACACTTGCCTTGTTGCGCGCCATGGAACGGGCAGGAGTGCGGACACTTGTGTTCAGTTCTTCTGCAACCGTCTATGGGGACCCTGAACGGGTTCCAATCCGCGAGGACTTTCCACTAAAGGTGACCAATCCATATGGTCGCAGCAAGTTGATGGTGTGCGACATTCTGAGGGATCTCTCGAAATCGGACCCACGTTGGAGATTTGCGCTGCTCAGGTACTTCAATCCAGTCGGCGCGCATGAGAGCGGATTGATTGGTGAGGATCCGGCAGGCGTTCCCAACAACCTGATGCCATATGTTGCCCAAGTAGCCGTCGGCAAACTGCCGCAGTTGTCCATATTCGGAGACGACTACCCAACGACGGACGGAACCGGCGTGCGCGACTATATCCATGTGGTTGACTTGGCGCGCGGACACTTGAAGGCGCTGGATGTCCTGGAACGTGGCGACAGGCTGTTGACCGTCAATCTCGGCACTGGCAAGGGATATTCCGTCCTGGATATCGTAAAGGCATTCGAGCGGGCTTCAGGGCGCCCCGTACCGTATCGCATTGCGCCGCGCAGGCCTGGTGATGTGGCCGCATGCTATGCGGACCCGTCGCTTGCCAGGACGCTTCTCGGGTGGACGGCCGAGTACGACATAGACCGCATGTGCGCTGACCATTGGCGCTGGCAGTCCATGAACCCGGATGGTTTTGGATCATGAAGTGCTTGGGCGCCGTTTTGCGAAACATGGGGGCAGCACCGCCGTTCTCGGCCTCCAAACCCCTCTCGATCGAGTGGGTGGAGCTTGATGCGCCCGGGCCAGGGGAAGTCTTGGTCCGAATTCATGCCGCGGGGCTGTGCCACTCAGATTTGTCGGTCATTGAAGGCAAGCGACCAAGGCCCATGCCCATGCTCTTGGGTCATGAGGCGGCGGGCGAAGTCTGCGAGTTCGGGCCGGGCGTTGAAGACCTGCAGATCGGCGAACGGGTGGTCTTGGTGTTCATGCCCAGTTGTGGTCACTGCCCGCCATGTGCCGAAGGAAGGCCTGCATTGTGCGAGCCGGGTGCCGCAGCCAACGGTGCAGGAACCCTATTGGGCGGCAAGCGGCGAATTTCGAACCGGGACGGTTCGCTGAATCATCACTTGGGTTGTTCGGCATTTTCCGAGTATGCCGTCGTGTCGAGGCGATCGCTGGTGAAAGTGGACTCGACATTGTCCTATGAAGATGCCGCACTGTTTGGGTGCGCGGTCTTGACCGGCTTCGGCGCCGTGGTCAACACAGCGTCCATTCGAGCCGGGCAGTCCGTCGCAATTGTGGGTCTCGGCGGAGTTGGACTGGCGGCGCTGCTCGCCGCCAGGTGCGCTGGCGCCCAGCGGATCGTTGCGATCGATCGAATGACTTCAAAATTGGACCTCGCTGGGCAACTGGGCGCCACGGAGGTAGTGGATGCCAGTGATCCGGACTGTGCAGAACAGGTTCGTGGACTCACATCAGGCGGTGTGGATCATGCCATTGAGACGGCGGGTGCCGTAGCCGCCTTGGAACTCGCGTTCAAGGTGACGCGGCGAGGCGGAACGACTACCACTGCCGGACTACCAGCGCCGGATCAGGTGTTTCGCCTTCCGCCGGTCAATCTGGTCGCCGAGGAGCGTACCTTGAAGGGAAGTTATATCGGCACGGCAGTACCGCAACGAGACATTGCGAGATGCATTTCATTGTTTCGTCAGGGGAGGCTGCCGGTTGATCGACTTCGCAGTGGCATTCTGCCGTTGGCAGAAATCAACGAAGGATTCGACCGCCTGCACTTTGGAGAAGCGGTCAGGATCATTGTCAAGCCTTAGCATGCTCACCACGCTGACCAGTCACAGAGGCGCAATCCACTGATTCTCCTGGCGATGTCATCCCGCAATCGGGGGGTTCAACTAATTTGCGGGCCGGACTTTCCAGAGGCTGAAATGGCTTTCTTGATAAAGGCTTTGCGATCCACCGGGTCGTTGATTTCGTCAGCAATGATCAGGTAGAGCTCTCCTTCGTCACGCGCTTTCATTGCCGCCTTCTTGACAATCACCCGCGCGATGGCGCCTATGTGCTGTGCGAGCCGCCGCTCGGCGCGTTCAAGCACCGAAAGGTCAAATCGCGTTGCCGCGATTTGGGTCGCAATTTCCGTATTGCTTGAGCGACCGGATGGCAAAGAGGGAGGCTGCGTATTGCCGCGGACTTTCTTTGTGAATAGCGTGCGCTCGTTGTCGTCGTCGATTTCTCTGGCGACCTGCGCAATGACGCCATCGATGGTTGGCTGTGCCCTGACGGCCTTCTTCAGCAGAACCGATGCCAGCGGACCGATTCGCTTCGCAAGTTCCGACTCGATGTCTTTCAATTGGGCGGCATCAATCGACACAGATGCAGGTTGAGTGGGCGCGTCGTCCATGTATGGAATATTCGCGACCGGCAATGTAAGAGTCCTGTCGTCCTGTGCTGCGACATCCCCCGGCTGCGCCACTGTCAGCAGCATCGCCAGGAAGTCGTCTCCGTGACGTGGTCGCTTTCGATCGTCTGGCTCCAGTGCCCAATCAATGGCGTTCAGAAACCCTGGTGTATAGAGTCTCGAATCGCCAATCGTCGCGGCCTTGGGTTGCGGATCATCCCGCAATCGTGCGGTCGCATCTACCGGCTTGTTTCCAGTGACCAGCCAATACATCACGCCCCCCAAGGCGTAGAGGTCGCTCCATGGTCCTTGTGGGCTGGACTCGCTGTACTGTTCAACAGGTGCATAGCCGGGGCTAACGACCGCGGTCAACTCCGATCGCCCCAAAGTCGAGCGTGCGGCACCGAAGTCCAGCAAGACCGGACTCCCATCTGCACGGACGTAAATGTTGCCAGGCTTGATGTCGCGATGAAGATAGCCTGCCTTGTGGACGACTTGCAAGCCGTGCACCAGCGGCCGTATCAATGTTTCGATGGCGCGTTGTGAAAGAGGGCGCCGGGTCTTGACCCACTCGGAGAGGGGTGCGCCTTCGACAAATTCCATGACCATGTACGCCGTGGAATTAGCCTGGAAATAGCGCATGACGCGAACAATGTTTGGGTGATGGAATGCGGCCAGCGTGCGCGCTTCATCGAGAAAGCGCCGAAGGCCCCACTCAAAGTTCTCCTTGACTGATTCATGGGCCGGCCTGACAGATGAATCTTCGTCGCGGCGTGCAATGTCAGAAGGCAGATACTCCTTGATGGCAACAGGCAGGTTGAGATTCTCGTCCGTGGCGAGGTAGGTCAGTCCGAAACCGCCCACTCCCAGCAACTGGTCAAAGCGGTACTCCTGCAAAACATGTCCGCGCGCTAGCGACTGAATGCTTGGCATAACGACGGATCAACCCTCATCGATGAGGGAAATGGCCTTTTGGAGGCTTCGGCGCATGCGATTGAAGGATTTGGACAAGAGCGCCATTTCGTCATTCCCGCGGTCGGAAAACTCGGGAATATCCATGTTTCCAGTGCTGATTTCGTTGGCGGCCTCGGACAAGCGCGTGATGGGCCGTACGATGAGGAACGACAACATCACATTCAGGATGATAAAGAGAAGGACAAATACTCCAGTGATCGAGCCCATGAACGTAATGAAGGCGCGATCAGCGTTGGCGATCGGCACAGTCATTGGCACCGAGACGATTTGCGCCCCAATGGTCTCGTTGAGCTTCCAGCCAAAACCGTTGTTGGCCCCGTATTGTGCAACCAGCGGCGCAGGTGCGCGATCCGCCGTGCTGTGGCAAGCGAGGCAGCCTTCTTCGGAGATGCGCAACGGCCGGGCCAAGTAAAGTGCCGGTCCAGATGCCGCCATGCGCATTCCCATGATTTCTTGCTTGCCCGCGTTGTTGCGAAATTCATTGACGATGTCGGCTTCCCATTCCACTGCTCGGTCGCGGGGATTGGTAGGATTGAGGGCCGCTTCCTTGTAGTGGTAGCTGTCGTATTTCTTGCGGAGTTGATTCATCATTTCCGTGGCCGCAAATGCTGGGACAGACTCTGGCAGGAAAGTATCGGGCTGGTAATCGAGCTTCGGAGAGACGTGCTTTTGGGTGTAGTGACGCATGGAAAGTGCTGCTTCCATGATGACACCGGCATTCCGGAGAACCTCGTCTTTGGCATTTTGCTGAAGGAGATTGTAGGAAACGTATCCAGTAACCGCCAGCCCCAAGGTGAAGACCAGAAGCAAGACGAGGTTGAATTTGGTGCGCAATCCCATTTAAGTCTCCACAGTTTGTGGTTTGGTCGTGTTGTGGCTGCAAGGTTTACGCGGTCGGATTGGTTTCAGATGTGAAGGTGGACAGGCAGCGGGTTTGATTCAGCCTGCCACTTGTGGGAAAGACTCACAATCATAAATAGTTGACATAATATACATTAGACGCCATTGTAATCGCCCAAAAAAGGGACTGCTCCCTCAATTTGGTCGGGGCGAGAAGATTCGAACTTCCGACCCCTTGCACCCCATGCAAGTGCGCTACCAGGCTGCGCTACGCCCCGACCGATCCTCAAATTTTATCAGTAATCACTATCGGGACAGGATTCCTACCAAAGCCCAAAGCTCGCTCTTGAGCTCAGCATTTCCGGTCAGTGGCGGCATTTCAAGTCTCGGGATAGCAGATCCAGCAGGATCGTCCAATCGATTTCTCGCTCCATTGATCGTAAATCCATGCTCATACAACAGTTCCCGGATACGCCGAATCAAAATGACTTCATGGTGTTGGTAGTACCGTCGGTTACCACGCCGCTTCAAGGGTTTCAGTTGCGTGAATTCTTGCTCCCAATACCGAAGTACATGAGGCTTGACGCCACAAAGCTCGCTGACTTCACCAATGGTGAAATAGCGCTTGTTTGGTATGGTTGGCAGGCTATTGGTTGCTGCTTGGTCCATGCGCCTTCTCCACAAGGCTCTTCAGCTTTTGACTCGCATGAAAAGTGACAACCCGTCGGGCAGTGATCGGGATTTCCTCGCCCGTCTTGGGATTGCGCCCAGGACGCTGGGGTTTGTTTCGTAGCTGGAAGTTGCCGAAACCGGAAAGCTTCACGCAATCCCCATTCTCGAGCGCCAAGCGAATTTCCTCGAAAAAGGACTCAACCATGTCCTTTGCTTCCCTCTTATTGAGCCCCACTTTTTCGAACATAAGGTCCGCGAGCTCTGCTTTGGTGAGAGTCATCAATAAAATTGTTTATTTTCTGATAGTTGCGCCAAACTTCTCACCTAAGACATCAATAATTTTCGACACTATCAAGTCGGCGTCGATATCTGTCAAAGTTCTCTCAGTATCCTGCATAACTACCCGAAACGCAACACTTTTTTGTCCGGAAGGAAGGCTCGGTCCGCGATAAATATCGAATGGCTCAAACTCGCATAGAACCGGGATGTTCATGCCCCATACCGCAGATCTGATCGACGCAAATGAACAGGACTCGGAGAAATTCAATGCGATGTCTCGCCTAACGCGCTGCATGCGTGAAAAGTCAGCGAAACGAAACTTCGATCCTTGACTGATGACCCCGGTACCAATCTCCGCCAAGATTGGAGCCGTCCTGAGTGAGTACTTTTGGACCCATCGCGGATGCAGTTCTCCGATGACGCCGGCAACATGTCCCTCAATTCGAATCGATGCAGACCTGCCAGGGTGGAAAGCCGGGTGTATGGCAGGCTCGAACTCGATTCGACGTTGACCCAGCAAGAGTTCCAAGTCACCCTTGACAGAGAAAAATTCCGCCCGGGGCCCTTTCTGTCCGCCCTCCCCCCACTGTTCAGGCACCCTCGGCCCATAGGCGACCAATCCCAAGCGCTCGGGTTGAACAGTTGCATCCGCAGCCGAGCCGACAAAGCACCGCCCTACTTCAAACAACCTGACTCGCGATTCACCTTGATCCAGGTTGTAACGCAGACTTGCAATGAGCCCGCCAACGAGGCTTGAACGCATCACCGTCATGTTGGAAGAAATTGGGTTTTCCAAACTCACGGCGCCCGTGTTGCTGCACAGATCCATTTCCCACTCAGGATCGACGAAACTGTAGTTGATCACCTCGTGGTAGCCCAGTCTAGCCACCATCCGCTTGATCGTTGATGGATCGGTATAGCTGGAAGGAACCGGCAACATGGCGAGAGTGGATTCGGGCAAGCGTTCCGGAATTCGATCGTATCCGTGAATTCGCGCAATTTCCTCGATGAAGTCTTCTTCTATCCCAAGATCGAAACGATGGCTCGGCGCCACAACTTGCATTGCCGCTTCCATTGCATCGACTTGGCAGCCGACCCTCTTCAAGGTCTCAATCTGGGTACGCACTTCGATCGGCATGCCGATCAGGTGCTCCACGCGCTTGTAGCGGACTTGCGTGACTTGGTTTTGAGGCAGGGAACCTCTTGCGGCAATGATGGGACCGATTTGTGTCGTGGAAGTGCCGCAAATGTCACGCGCGAGTTGAGTCGCCCATTCGATGGCTCGCCGGGCCAAACTCGGATCCACGCCACGTTCGAATCGATATGCCGCATCTGAATGTACGCCCAGCACCTTTGCCTTGCCGCGAATGGCTTCGGGCGAAAACCATGCCGCCTCGAAAAACACGTTGGATGTCGTGACCGAACACATGGTCGACTCGCCGCCCATTACACCGCCAGCAGCGATCGGGCCGGTTTCGTCAGATATCGCCAAGATGTCTTTGTCTAGCGCCGCTTCAACGCCCGTCAACAACTTGAGTTGTTCACCGGCCCGCGCAAATCTAACGTCAATTCCTCCCTTCAGCTTCGAGAAATCAAAGGCATGCATCGGCTGGCCGATCTCGATCATGACCAGGTTGGTAATGTCGACCAACGGCGAAATCGGCCTCAGGCCAGCCTGCTCCAGCCTGCGGCGCAACCATTCGGGGCTGCTTGCATTGATGTCAAGTCCGGTCAATACGCGTCCGAAATACTGTCCGCATGCCTCACGATTGGAAATGGTGACAGGGACGGTCAACGTGAGGTCGGTGGGCTCAACTGGATTCGAGACATCAAATGCAGTTGCCAAACCCGTCACCGCGGCAAAATCGCGCGCCACACCGATGTAGGACAGGCAATCTCCGCGATTTGGCGTGACCTTCAAGGTCAAGATTTCATCGTCAAGGCCAAGCCATTGCCGGATGTCCACTCCGGGCTCCGCCTCAGGGGCAAGCTCCATCAGGCCTGATTGGTCAGATGACAGTCCCAGTTCAGCTGCTGAGCAGAGCATTCCGAAGGACTCAACGCCACGCAGCTTTGCGGCCCTGATTTCCAATCCCGGCAATTTCGCGCCCACCCTCGCGCACGGGACCGTCAAGCCCACGCGTGCATTTGGTGCGCCGCAAACGATCTGCAGCAGGTCCTTGCCTCCTACTTCGACACGGCAAACCCTGAGTTTTTCCGCATTGGGGTGCGGGTCTGCGCTGACAATCCTGGCTACACAGACTTTGGAAAACTGAGGCGCCAATGTGTCTATTGCCTCTACTTCCAATCCCGCCATGGTGAGGGACTGCGCGAGCTCCTCAGTCGACATCGTGGTCGGTACCAGTTCCCTGAGTCGATTGACTGAAATTTTCATGTCGTTCGCTCCTCAAGTGAACTGGCGCAAGAAACGCATGTCATTTTCGAAGAACAGGCGCAAATCGTTGACGCCATACTTGAGCATCGCCAGCCGATCCAGCCCCATTCCGAACGCGAACCCGGAGTACCTTTCCGGATCGACGCCTCCGTTACGAAGCACCTGCGGATGAACAACACCGGCGCCGCCGATCTCGAGCCATTTCACCTTACCCCCTTTGCTCTCCCACTCCATATCCACTTCAACACCGGGTTCCACAAATGGAAAGTACGACGGCCTGAAGCGAATGTTGATGGACTCGCGTTCAAAGAACATGCGAAAGAGCTGAGTCAATGTCGCCTTGAGGTCTGCGAGGCTAATTCCGGTGTCCACCCACAGTCCCTCTATTTGGTGGAACATCGGGGAATGAGTGGCATCGTGGTCGCATCGATAGACCCGCCCGGGGCAAATGATTCGATAGGGAGGTCCACACTTCTTGGAATGCTCCTGCATGTAGCGAATCTGGACCGGCGAAGTGTGAGTCCGCAAGACATTCGATGTGCCCTTCAGGTAGAAGGTATCCTGCATTGATCGGGCAGGATGGTCCACGGGCATGTTGAGCATGGCGAAGTTGTTCTCGTCCGTTTCGATCTCCGGTCCGTCTGCAACGGAAAACCCCACGCTTGCAAACAACTTCTCGATGCGTTCGAGCGCAAGGGATACTGGGTGAAGGCTGCCCATGCCGGGGTTTCGACCTGGCAATGTGACGTCAATGGACTCCTCAGCCAGCTTGGCCTGAAGATCCGCCTCGGCGATTCGTTCTTTTGCCGATTCCACCAGCAATTCGATCTCGGCCTTGCAACGGTTGACGGCTGCGCCGGCGAGTTTTCTGGCTTCCACGTCAAGCAAGGACAGCCCTTTGAGCTGTGCAGTGACGATCCCGTTCTTGCCCAGGAAACGGGCCTTGGCTTGTTCCAACTCAGGAAGACTGCTTGCCTTTGACATCGACAAGCGTGCGTCCATAAGTATCTGTTCGAGTGAGGACATGGGAATTGGTTTGAAGAATTGTGGACTGAGGAAGGCCAAGTGCAAGCCCCCGTGAATGTAGTCACTAAAAAAAAAGCCCGCTGTTCTGTAGCGGGCTTTCTGGTACGACGGCGCAAGTAACTATGCCGCAAGCCCGGCTTTCGCTTGCTCCATAAATCGTGCAAAGGCGGGCTTGTCCATGACGGCCAGATCCGCCAGTACCTTGCGATCGACATCGATCGCCGCCTTTTTCAGTCCGTTCATGAAAGCCGAGTACGTCATGCCGCCCTCGCGAACGGCTGCATTGATCCGGGCAATCCAAAGTGCACGAAATACCCTCTTCTTGTTGCGACGATCGCGGTACGCATATTGCCCAGCCTTCATTACCGCTTCTTTGGCAATTCGAAAGGCAGAACTACGACGACCGCGAAAACCCTTGGCCGCATTCAGAACTTTCTTGTGACGCGCGCGTGCCGTCACACCACGTTTGACTCTTGGCATGCTTCGCTCCCTTACGCGTACGGCAACATGGCGCGAACGTGCCCCATGTTGGTGGAATGGATTTCTGCTGTACCTCGAAGCTGCCGCTTGTTCTTTGTCGTCTTCTTGGTCAGGATATGGCGCTTGAACGCCATCGAGCGTTTGATGGATCCGCTTGCGCGCGCTTTGAAGCGCTTTGCGGCCCCGCTCTTGGTCTTCATCTTGGGCATGTTATGTGACTCTTTGGTTGACCGCAGCAGGTGGTGGAACGATTCCACACTTTGAACCTGAAGTCGGCTTATCGGCATCGTTCATGAATCCGGGTTGATGCACCCTTGCTTCAGCACCTCAGTGCTTCTTCTTTGGGCCGACCATCATGATCATTTGGCGACCCTCCATCTTTGGAAACTGTTCGACCTGGCCATATTCCGCCAAGTCCGCTTCCACGCGTTTCAGGAGCGCAACTCCCAACTCCTGATGCGCCATTTCACGTCCACGAAAGCGCAGCGTAATCTTGGTCTTGTCACCTTCTTCAAGGAAACGTCGAAGATTTCGAACCTTGATGTTGTAGTCGCCATCATCGGTGCCGGGCCGAAACTTCACTTCCTTGACTTGGATCTGCTTCTGCTTCAGCTTGGCTTCGTGGGCTTTCTTTGCCTCACGGTACTTGTATTTGCCGAAGTCCATGATTCGGCACACGGGAGGCTTGGCGGTCGGTGCGATTTCGACCAAATCCAATTCCAGCTCTTCTGCGTGCCGATTTGCTTCGCCCAGAGTAACGATACCGATTTGCTCCCCTTCAGGTCCAAGCAAGCGGACCTCGGGAATACCGGCAATTTCTGCATTGATCCGGACGGATTTGTCAGTAGCTATAACACGCTCCCAGAAATTGATCGAAACTTGGGCAACCCATCGGCCGCCGCAAGGCCCTTATCAAGGATGGCAACTATCTCTTGGCCGCCAACTCGACTTGCAAATGCGAAACGAACTCGTCCAAGGACATTGGCGAAAGATTCGTACCCCCGCCTTTGCCATCCCGGATTCGAGCCGTGACGAAATTCGCCTGCATTTCCTTGTCGCCCAAAATGAGCTGGTATGGAATCTTTTGCAGGCTATGTTCACGAATTTTATAGGAAATCTTCTCGTTTCGCAAATCGGCCTGAACGCGAAATCCATGTGTTTTCAATGCCTTGACCACACTATCAACAAACGTGACTTGCTCCGAAGTCACGTTCATCGCAACTATTTGGACCGGGGCCAGCCATAGGGGCAGTGCACCTGCATAGTTCTCAATCAAGATGCCAAGGAAGCGTTCCAGGGAGCCGACGATTGCGCGGTGCAGCATGACTGGAGTTTGTCGGCCGCTGTGTTCGTCGACAAATTCCGCACCCAACCTCCCAGGCATGAAGAAGTCGACCTGCATGGTTCCACACTGCCAGTTTCGGCCAATGGAGTCCTTCATGTGGTACTCGATTTTTGGTCCATAGAAGGCTCCTTCCCCGGGCAACTCAACCCACTCTGCGCCACATGCCCGCAACGCCTCCCTCAATGCGCCTTCCGCCTTGTCCCAATCGTCGTCTGTGCCAATCCGCTTTTCTGGCCGCAGTGCAATCTTGATCGCAATGTCCTTGAACCCAAAGTCCTCATACACCGACATTGCGAGTCGATTGAAAGACACACATTCATCTTTGATCTGCTCCTCGCGGCAGAAGATGTGTCCATCGTCCTGAACGAAACCCCGCACCCGCATGACGCCATGCAGGGCACCGGAAGGTTCGTTGCGATGGCAAACGCCAAACTCCCCGTAACGCAACGGCAAGTCTCGGTATGAGCGAAGGTCAGAATTGAAAACCTGGACATGGCCCGGGCAGTTCATCGGCTTGATCGCGAAATCGTGCTTTTCCGATTCCGTTGTGAACATGTTGTCCTTGTAGTTCTCCCAGTGGCCGGAGCGAACCCAAAGGGACTTGTCGAGGATTTGCGGGCATCGAATTTCCTGATATCCGTTGTCCTGGTACACGCGTCGCATGTACTGTTCCACTTGTTGCCAAAGCGCCCATCCCTTTGGATGCCAAAACACCATTCCCGGCGCCTCTTCTTGGAGGTGAAACAGATCCAGTTGCTTGCCGAGCTTGCGGTGATCGCGCTTTTCGGCCTCCTCAAGCATGTGCAAGTACGCGTCTTGGTCCTCCTTTCTCGTCCACGCAGTACCATAGATGCGCTGAAGCATCTCGTTCTTGGAGTCCCCACGCCAATAGGCGCCGGCCACCTTCATCAACTTGAAGATTTTGATCTTCCCGGTTGATGGCACATGGGGCCCGCGGCACAGGTCCGTGAATTCACCTTCCGTGTAGAGAGAGACCTCTTCACCGGCCGGGATCGACGCGATGATTTCGGCCTTGTAGTGCTCACCAATGCCGCTGAAATATGCCACCGCTTCATCTCGAGGCACTACTTTCCGGGTCACCGGAAGGTCCCGTTTTGCGATCTCGCCCATCCTGGCCTCGATCGCCTTCAAGTCTTCGGGCGTAAATGGGCGGCTATACGAGAAGTCGTAGTAAAACCCGTTCTCGATGACGGGGCCGATGGTCACTTGCGCTTCCGGAAACAGCTCTTTGACCGCATAGGCCAGCAGGTGTGCGGTCGAATGCCGAATGATGGTCAGCCCATCGGTGTCGCGTTCCGTCACGATCGCAACTGACGCGTCACATGTCAGCAAATGGTCCAAGTCGACCAATTTGCCATTGACCTTGCCCGCGATAGCAGCCTTTGCCAGGCCCGGCCCAATGGCGGTCGCGACGTCCCGCACGGTGAGCGGACCGACAAATTGTTTTCGGCTCTGGTCGGGGAGCGTTATGGATATCACGGAAGTCTCTTCGAGTAATGGAATGAAAAAAGCGCGGATTTGCCGCGCTTTCTGAACCTAACTGGTCTGCCGGATGCGCGGAACTATTGCATTGGAAAGGATCCGGTCGCCTTAGAAGTTCCTGGATTCATGGTTGCCCGAGTTTGGTGAATTGTCATTTTGCAGGTCCAAGGAGTGCGCCCCACCCAAAATGCCGAGTCACGAATGACTCTAGCACATTGTGCATTGCAGCATGCTTTTTCAGGCTTCACATACCAGCCGTTACCGGATTGTCAGGATTTCTTACACCTATGGCGCACTGGCAGGAGAATTCCACGTCCGGTGGCCCAGTTGTCACGCGTCACCTCCCACGATCAGCAGGAAACTGAAGGATCGACCCAAAACTCGTCGGAAAACGTTACAACATCTTCCCAGCATGTCGCCCTGACACCGGTATTCTATACATATGTAATTGTTTATTATGGAGAAAAAATGATTGGCACCGGTATTGCTCTCATTCGGGTGGACAAGTACATCCCGAAGCTGGGAAAAGACCACAAAAGGAGTCAACCATGAAAATGCTCAAGCAAATTACTGCTTCCGCCGCATTTGCATTGGTATTTTGTACGGGGACACCCGCACATGCCGCGCTGATTCTCAAGCTCGACGCCGGGGGCGGTAACAGCGTCACGATCACAGATGGTGGTGTAGGTGATCTCGACTCGTCGTCTGGAGCTGTATCCTGGTTCGGAAGCTTGGGGTCATGGATCTTCAATTTCACGGCGGGGATTTCCAACAGTCCAGCCTTGTCTGGACCGGCAATCCTGAATCTGGTTTCGTTCAATGCAACCTCGCGCCGGGGCGGGACGCTGACCATTTCGCTCATGGAAACCGGCCTGACGCAGCCCGCCGGACCGAGCATGCTGGCGTCGACATCGGTGACTGGCAGCACGAGCGGAACGGCCCAATTCACGTCACTTTTCAACAATGTGGCATCGGGTTCGTTCGGTCCGTATACCGGTGCGTTCAACGGTACAACCCATGCTACGGTCGACACCACGGGCGGCTTTACGTTGACCCACGTTGCGACCATCTCCCATTCAAATGCCGGATCAACAGGGTTCAGCATGGTGACCAACGTTCCTGAGCCCGGTACTCTGGCACTGTTTGGAATCGGGTTGGTGGCTTTGGGTTGGGTTGCGCGGACGCGGAAGGGCCATTAATCCAAGCACTGTGTTCATAAAAAAAACCCCGGTTTCCGGGGTTTTTTTTTACCCGTTGCTGGACGGTCATTTGATTGCAGGTCCGATGCGACCTGTTGGGTGTCTGCCGGGTGTGGCCAATACACGGGATAATCCCGGCAACTGACCCATCGCCGAATCCGCCGTGCCGGCGGGGAACCTGCACTTCATGTCCAATACCTCCCTGCAGCCCGCCTTTTGGTGCTATTTGCTGGCGAGTCTGTTTTTTGCAGGCCATTCCGCGGTCTTCATCTTCCGTCAGCATCGCGGTACAGGACATTGGTTGCATGTAGGAGCCTCCGTGGCTTCGGCGCTATGGACTGCTTCTGCCGCATGGCTCGCATACGACCCTGCCCCAATTCTTGCGACTTGGCATTGGCAGCTCGACACCTTTCGCCTGGGGGTGTGGCTCCTGTTCATCGTGGTGTTGTTGCGTGCCAGAAGTCCCGCGACTGTTGCGGTGACCTCGGGGGTTGCGGGTCGCAGGTGGTTGACGGCGGCCATTGCCGTGGGCGTGCTCTTCACGGCCCTGCTGCAGCCCTCGGAGGACAGCACCACCGGCTATTACCTTGCCTTGGCGCTCACCATTGCCGGCCTGGTCATGACGGAACAGTTCCTCGCGCAAGCCGGCACGCCACGCTGGTGGGTCATCAAGCCGTTTGTTCTGGGACTTGGCGCGTTGTTGGTCTTTGATTTGATTTACTACTCGAGTGGCGTGCTGTATCGCGAGCCGGATCCACAACTCTGGAGTGCGCGCGGAATCGTGCATGCTCTTGCCGCTCTCATTGTGGCGATTTCTGCGGCCCGTTCGCGCGGCTGGCGCGATGAGCTGCAGTTGTCACATGTTGCCGCCTTTCGAGTGACCTCGATCGTCCTCGCCGGCATCTACCTCGTCCTGATCTCTGCGGGCGCCTATTGGGTGGTGTACTTTGGCGGCGATTGGGGCGGAACGCTCAAGGTGGCCTTCGTCTTTGCGGCGTTGCTGGCCCTGGTGGGCATCGCGCTGTCGGGACAGTGGCGCGCCGCACTGCGTGTGTCGATCGCAAAGAACCTGTTCACCTACCGGTACGATTACCGAACCGAATGGTCACGCTTCACCGAGCAACTTGCAAGCCGCTCGCTAGGCGACACAGATCACCAGCGGATGATTCGCGCCCTGGGTTCACTCGTGGAGAGCCCCGGCGGGCAGCTTTGGATCCGCCTCGACCATGAATACTGTGCAATCGACGGACTGGAGGCCCCAAGCGTCAGTTGTGCAGAGCCATTCGGATCCTCGCTGGTATCGTTTCTCGACCGAACACATTGGGTCATCGACCTCGACGAGTTCCGCGCACGCAAGGCCAAATACGCTGGTCTCGAGTTGCCCGCATGGCTGCTCAACTATGACGAGGCATGGATCGTCGTGCCGCTGGCGACCGGAAGCGAGTTGACCGGGTTTGTCATCCTGCATCATGCACTGACCAAGGTCGAAATTGGCTGGGAGGTCCGCGACATCCTCAAAATGGCCGGCACACAACTTGCAGTCCACCTCTCGGAACTGCGCGTGAAGGCGCAATTGGTTGAGGCCGAGCGATTCGATGCATTCAACCGCATGTCGGCCTATGTCGTTCATGACCTCAAGAACCTCGTCGCGCAGCTTGACCTCCTGGTCCGCAATGCAGAGCGCCATCGCCAGAATCCCGAATTCCAGTCCGACATGCTCGAAACCGTGCAACATGCGGTATCGCGCATGCAGCAGCTCATGCTGCAGCTGCGCAGCGGCTCAGTACCGGCGGACCCGGCGCGCCGCATCGATCTGTCGTCGATCCTCCGCAAGGTGGTGGAGGGAAAGGCCGCCATCGGTGCGGCCGTCGATCAATCCATTCGTCCGGACGTGATCGTGGCGGGGCATCCCGACCGCGTCGAGCGCGTCGCGGGTCACCTGATCCAGAACGCGATGGAAGCCTCCACCTCGCCTTCGTCTACAATCGGTGTGCGCCTCACTGTGGCGGATGGTCGCGCAGTCCTGGAGGTCTCGGACAGCGGCGTCGGCATGAGCGAAACGTTTGTGCGCGAAAAGTTGTTTCACCCTTTCCAGACCACCAAACCCAACGGCATGGGCATCGGCATGTACGAGAGCGCGCAGTACCTGAAATCGATCAACGGCCGGATCGAGGTGCGCAGCGTGCCGTTCGCCGGTTCGACGTTTCGCGTCGAGTTTCCTTTGCTGAGTGGAGCCGAAGGCGCCCCGACGTGAGCACGGGGCACATGGAGAAGCTTCTCCTCATCGAAGACGACCCGGCGCTGCAAAAACAGATGCGCTGGGCATTCGATGCGATCGAGACGATCACCGCGCACGACGCTGAAAGTGCGATTGCTCAGATTCGCCGCCACGAGCCCGCCGTCATCACACTCGACCTCGGCCTTCCACCGCGTCCAGATGATCCGACGGAAGGATTGAAGCTGCTGCGGACGATCCTCGAGCTCACGCCGGATGCCAAAGTGATCGTCCTGACCGGTCAAAGCGACCGCGCCAACGCGCTGGAGGCGATTGCCCTCGGAGCGTTCGACTTCCACGCCAAGCCCTTCGAGCCGGATCTGTTGCGCGTGATCATCGACCGTGCATTCCGCATGCACGCGTTGCAGGTCGAAAACCGCCGCCTTCACGACACCCACCAGCCGCAGGAACGGATTGCCGGCCTCATCACCCAGGATCCTGAAACCCTGCGGGCATGCGCACTGGCGGAAAAGATTGCACCTTCGGATGTGACCGTGATGATCCTCGGAGAATCGGGGACCGGAAAAGAACTCATTGCGCGCGCGTGCCACCAGCTCTCGGCGCGCCGCGATGCGCGTTTCGTGGCCATCAATTGCGCCGCCATTCCAGAAAACCTGCTTGAAAGCGAGCTGTTCGGATTTGAACGGGGAGCCTTTACCGGGGCGACCCGCCAGACGCCCGGCAAGATCGAAACCGCAAACCGAGGGACCCTGTTCCTAGACGAAATCGGCGACATGCCCCTGCCATTGCAGGTCAAGTTGCTGCGCTTCTTGCAGGAGCGCGTCATCGAGCGCGTTGGCGGACGCGAGGAGATCCGTGTCGATGTCCGGGTCGTTTGTGCCACGCATCAGGACCTCAAGGCCCTGATTTCCAAGGGGCTGTTCCGCGAGGACTTGTACTACCGGCTTGCCGAGATCGTCATCTCCATTCCCCCACTCCGCGCACGGCCGGGGGACGCCGCATTGATTGCCCAATCCCTGATCCGGCGGCTTGCCGCAGAGCAACGCGTCGCCGCGCGCAAGCTGGGCACTGACGCGCTGGCTGCCATCGAGCGCCAACCCTGGACCGGCAACGTGCGAGAGCTCGAGAGTACACTGCGACGTGCCCTCATCCTGTCGGATGGGGACGTCATCGGCGAATCCCATTTGGGCCTGGTTCCCGACGCCTCCGGCAGGGTACTCAACCTGCGCCAGGTCCGGGATGAGGCCGAGCGGGAGGCGGTTGGCCGCGCGGTGGCGATATCGGGCGGCAATCTGAGCCGGGCCGCGGAGGCACTGGGGATCAGCCGCCCCACCCTGTATGAGCTCCTCGATCGATTCGGAATGCGCAAATGACAATGACGGAGTCGTTCAGCCTGCATGGCCGCTCGATGCTCAGGGTCGTGTGGACCGGCGCAGCGCTGGCGCTTGCCTTGGCGGCCTGCGGAGGGCCCCGGGGGCCCGATGCCGCCCTGCAGGCCGGCCGCGACGCCATGGCGCGGCAAGACTATTCGACCGCCGCCATACAGCTCAAGAACGCGCTCCAGCAGGGCGAGCGCACCGAGGTGCACGAACTGCTTGCCGTGGCGCTTCTGGAACTGGGCCAGTTCACCGCGGCCGAAACCCATGCACGTCGCGCATTGGCCAGCGGCGGATCACAATCGCGACTGTTGCCCGTCGTCGCCACCTGTCTTCACGTTACCGGAAACTCAAAGCGGCTGGTGGAGGAGTTCGGCAATGCAACGCCGGAGGACCCCGTTTCGCGCGCCGAGTTTCGTGCCATCCTGGCTGAAGCCTACTTGGCTCTCGGCCAGCCCGGCGAGGCGCAGCGCGTTCTGGAGGCTGCGCATCGGGACCAGCCCGGCGCGCTGCGCGTTCGGGTCATGGACGCGCGATTGCTGGCGGCGACCGGGAAACTTCCCGAGGCCGTGGCCGCCAATGAGGCGATCCTCGCGGGCAACGCCGGCTATTCCCCGGCTGTCGCGCTCCAGGGAGACCTGCTGGTCCTGCAGGGCAAGCTGGACGCGGCCAAAGCGAGCTTCACCGACCTGATTGCACGCCAACCCCGCAACGCCCACGCGCGGTTTGCGCTGATTACGCTGCAAATGGCCACCAACGACTTGGCCGCGGCGGCAACCGGCATTGACGCGATGAAAAAGGCGCTGCCCGGCGACATCCGCGGACAGTACCTCGAGGCCGTTCTGGCCTTCCGCAACGGCGCGCCCGTCCGTGCGCAGGAATCGATTCAGCAGGTGTTGCGCATCGTCCCGGACCATGCGCCGTCCATGCTGCTGGCCGGGGCCACTGCCTACACGCTGGGCGCGTTCGCCACCGCTGAAGACTACCTGCGCCGCGTGATCAAGCAGTTTCCGAATAGCACCTACGCGCGCAACGTCCTGGTCGCGACCTATTTGCGCAAAGGCCAACCGGGCAAGGCTGAGGATGTGCTGGCCCCCGCACTGCAGAGCGCCCCCAACGACCCCGCCGTCCTGCGCAGCGCCGGCGAGGTGGCGTTCGCGAACCAGCAGTACTCGGAGGCGGCGCGCTATTACGAGCGTGCATTGGCCCTCGAACGCGACAGTGTCGCGACCCGCACACGACTGGCGCAAATCCGCCTGGCTGGCGGCGAATCCTCGCGCGCGATCGAGGAGCTTGAACAAGCCTCCGGCCTGGACGCGCGCCAGTTCCAAGCCGACCTTGCGCTGATCGCCACGTTGCTGAACCAGCGCGCCTACGACAAGGCCCTCAAGGCGGCGGACCAACTGGAAAAAAAGCAGCCTGACAACCCGCTGACGCACACCGTCCGCGCCACCATCCTGGTGGCGCAGCATGACCCGGTCAAGGCGCGCGCGAGCCTCGACAAGGCGCTGGACCTGCAATTCAACTACCTGCCTGCCGTGCGCATTCTCGCCAACCTCGACTTGGCCGATCGCAAGCCCGAAAACGCCCGCGCCCGGTATGACTCGGTCCTCGCACGCGAACCAAACAATGACGCGGCGCTCATCGCCTACGCCGATTTCCTCGCCGGCATGGCGGCGCTGCCGCGAGATGTCTTGGCCCCGATCGAGCGCGCCATCAAGGTCAACCCTGCCTCGGTCGGTGCGCGCATCGCCCTGGTCAAGTTTCACACCCGGGCCAAGGATGCCAGGGCCGCCCTGACCGCGGCACAGGAGGCGGCTCGCGCCATCCCGAACGATGCACGTGTCGCCGACACGCTCGGCCTTGCACAGATGGCCGCCGGCGAGGCGGACAAGGCGATCGAAACCTACAAGCGCATGGTCGACGCCCAGCCGGATGCCCCGTTGCCCCTCATGCGGCTGGCCTCCGCCCAATACGCAGCCAAGCAGGTGGACGCACCGATCCAGGCCCTGCGCAAGGCGTTGAGCCTGAAACCGGACCTGCTCGACGCGCATCGCGACATCGTCGCCGTCCAAGTCGCGGCCGGACGCATCGACGATGCCATCAAGGAGTCCCGCTCGGTGCAGCGCCTGCATCCGAAGAGTGCCGCCGGTTTCGTGCTGGAAGGAGAAGTACTGGCAGCGCAGAAGAAGTTCGCTGACGCTGCCACGGCCTACGCGGAGGGCATGAAGCGCCAGAGCGACCCCCAACTGGTCGTCAAGCAGCACCAGTTCCTGATCGCCGCCGGCAAGACTGCGGAAGCCGGCCAACTGGCAAACCGCTGGCTCAAAGAGCATCCGAAGGACGGTGTGTTCCGCTTTTACCTTGCGAACGAACTGGCGCAGGGAAAGGACTACGCGGCTGCGGCGATCCGATTCAAGGAGTTGCTGGCCCAGCAGCCGGACAATCTGGCGCTCCTGAACAACACCGCGTGGGTGCTGGCGGAGGCCAGGGATCCCGCCGCGCTCGGCTTTGCCGAACGCGCATTCCAGCAGGCGCCGACCATGCCGGAGGTGCTCGATACGTATGGCTGGCTGTTGGTTCAAAGCGGTGAAGCCAAGCGCGGCCTCGACCTGCTTCGCCAGGCGGCCGCACAGTCTCCAGGTTCCGCTGATATTCGCCTGCGCCTGGGCAAGGCATTGATCGCCTCGGGCGACAAGGCTGCCGGTCGCACTGAACTTGAATCGGCGCTCAAGGGCGCCAGTGGCGCGACAAAAGCGGAGATCGAGCAGCTCCTTCGAGCGCCGTGATGCTTTGCAATCCGCGAATTGAGTGTTGGCGCGCCAAAGTCCTTGTCTGGCGCGGAGTTTCAGACACTTTTGGCCCGGGAGCCTCGCCCACTCTGGAGTTTGCCGATGTGTGGCATTAGCGGATTCGTCGATTACGGCGGACAAGTTCACGATCGGGGCGGACTCATCCGGCGCATGAATCGCATGTTGACGCATCGCGGGCCGGATGCCGAAGGCTATTTCGAATCCGCCCCCGCGTTCTTGGGCCATCGCCGACTCTCGGTCATCGATCTCGCGTCCAGCCTTCAGCCGATGACCAGCACCGACGGACGTCATACGCTGGTGTTCAACGGCGAAATCTACAACTTCCGCGCGCTTCGCGCTGAGCTGGAGTCACAGGGTTGCAGGTTTCACACGCGCGGGGATACCGAAGTGGTGTTGCAGGCCCTGGCGCATTGGGGCGAAGGTGCGCTGGACCGCCTGCAGGGCATGTTCGCGTTCGCCTGCTGGGATGCCGAGGAACAAGTCCTGTTCGCTGCGCGCGACCACTTCGGCGTGAAGCCTTTTTATTACTTCCATGCCGGCCCATCGTTCGCGTTCGGTTCGGAGCTGAAGTCGATTGCCGTGCATCCCGCCGTATCCAACGAGATCGACCTCGATGCCCTGGGCACCTATCTTGAATGCCAGTACATTCCGGGTCCGCAGTCGATTTACCGGGATGTCCGCAAGCTCGAACCCGGCCATTGCCTGCGCCTGACGCGAGCGGGCCTGTCGATACGCCGCTTCTGGCAACTCGATTACCGCCGCAAGGTGCAACGCACCGAAGCGGAGCACGTGGCGGCGCTCGACCAGGCCCTGCGCCAGAGCGTGGAAGGCATGCTGGTGGCGGACGTGCCCCTGGGCGCGTTCGTGAGCGGCGGCATCGACTCCTCCCTGGTGGCGGCGATCATGACCGACGTGGGCGGCAAGCCGGTGGAAACCTTCAACCTGGGCTTCGCCAACGATCGCACGCAAAGCGAACACGAGCATGCCGAACGCGTCGCCCGGCACATCGGCGCGCGGCATCATGCACTGATGGTCACGCCGGACGACGTGCTGGCGGCCTTCGACGGCTGGGTGGACGTGTTCGATGAGCCCTTTGGCGACCAGGCCGCGCTGCCCACCTTGCTGCTTTCGCGTCTGACGCGCCGGCATGTCACGGTGGCCCTGACCGGAGAGGGCGCGGACGAGGTGTTTTCCGGTTACCCGAACTATCGCAAGCGCGTGTCCGAGGAACGCATCACCCGCGTGCTCGGCCACCGGGCCTCGCCGGTCCGCTGGCTGGTGCCGCGTCTGTCCGCGTCCTTGGCCAAGGACCGCATCCTGCGCGCGGCCGCCCTCCCCCTGGCGGAGCGGTACGCAACAATACCGATGCTGTTCGACCGCTTGCTCCACCCCAACCTGCTTTCGCGCCCCATGCTCGATGCGCAGCGCACGTCGATCAAGGATTGCGCGCGGCGGTTCTTCGACCAGTGCAATGCGGCGGACTACCACGAGCGCATCATGGATGTGGACCTGCACCTGTGGCTACCGGACGACTTGCTGACCAAGGTCGACCGCGCCTCCATGGCGCATTCGCTCGAGGCCCGGGTACCCTATCTGGATCACCGATTCGTCGAATTTGCCGCGACCTTGCCCATCGGCCTCAAGCAAAAGGGCCGGGCCACGAAGTACATCCTCAAAAAGGTCGCGGAACGCTACCTGCCCGCGGACATCATCTACCGCAACAAGCAGGGCTTCGTGATGCCGTTGAGCGACTGGCTGCAAGGCGGCTTGCGCCCGGCCATGGACGCCGCCTTGGCACCCGCCGCGCTGCCGGCACGCGGGCTGTTTCGCCCCGGGGCCCTGGACAAGGTGGTGCACGAGCACCGCAGCGGGCGGCGCAATCACGCCGGACGGATTTGGGCGCTTACGGTCCTGGAGCGCTGGTTCGCGCGCCATGCGCCGGCGTTTCGCCTGTAGCGATGGCACCGTCTGGCATGCCTTGCCGCGCGAGCACATCGCGCACGATTTCCAGGTGCTGCAATCCGTAGCGCTCGTCCGGTTCGAGATACGTGCCCTCCGCCCATTCGTTCCAGGCATTCAGGATGATGTAGCGCTCGTCCGGTGGGCGGGTGGCGGTTGCCGCGACCAGTTTTGTGAACCAGTAGCGGAACCGCTCCGGCGATGCACCGCGGAACAAGCGCGCGCGCTTGCCGTATCGGGGCGTATTGTCCCAATCGACGAAGGCCCCCGGGAACGTCACCAGTCCGTAGTCGTTCTCCACTTTGATGATCTGGTTCCAGACCGAGTCGTAGTCCCATATCACCAGTTTCGGCGCGCGCCTGGCCGACCATGCGGACAGGCGGTCGCGCAGGGATTGCGACAGCATCGAAAAGGCCTTGCGCGGCCACACCAGCAGCAGTTGCCCGGTACGCCATTTCAGGACACCGATCGAGTGCCGCAGGGGCATGGGCAACCGTCGCCACAGCAGCCTCACCGGCCCGGGCTCGGTCACCGGGGGTTGCCGCGACACGTCGGGCACCTGCTGCACCGGCGCAGGCTCCGGCGCGTCCGGTTTCGGCTGCAAGGGCCGGTAGTCGGGCGAGGCCATGGCTTCGAACGGCTGGAACTGCATCGAGCCATGGAAATGCTTCAACAGCTCCGGCTTTGGATACTCGTATTGGCGCATGGCGACGAAGAACAGGCCGGTCAGGCCGTATTCCTTGGCGCGTGCGGTCCAATAGTCGAGCATGCGGCCGAGTTCGGCCACCAGGTGCGGGCGATAGATCATGAACACCGGGCGGCCATCGATGCGGATCGCACGCGGGTCGGTCCATGCGCGGATCAAGTATTGGAAGTGTTTTTCCCAACGCTCCACCTCGGGGACGTGCGTTTGGGCAATCAGGATGTCTTCTTCCCGACCGTCCCAGCGGCGCGACCACGTTTCGTTCGCCCAGGCCAGGCAGAAGGGAAAATCGATGTCCGGGTGATCGAGCATCGCGTTGGTCGGTGCTTCGAGCAACTGCTTGCCGTCGAACCAGTAGTGGTAGTGGCAGAAGCCATGCACGCCATGCGCCTTCGCCAAGTCGACCTGCCAGCGAATCGTCTCCAACTGCGACTGGTCGTAGTAGCGACCGTCCAACGGTACCCGCGGCTGGTAATGGCCGGGAAACTGCGGCTCAGCCTTCCGCACATTGGTCCAATCCGTGAAGCCCCTGCCCCACCAGCGGTCGTTCTCTGGAATGGGATGGAATTGCGGAAAGTACAGTGCAATCAGCCGGACGGGTTGGGTCGGATTCATGTATGGAAACGCAAACTCAAGCAAGGACGCGGGACTTGGGCCAAAAGTGCCCCAACAGCCGCACCAGTACTTGGGTTTGTCGAGTGGTTACCTATAGATCCAGGATGTCCTTGAGCACGGTCTTGGCGTGATCGCGCGAAAAATGCCGCCGGATGTTGGCAACCCCGCCGTCGCGCAATCGTTGCCATGTCCCTTCGTCGTTGCAGAGCGAAAGGATCGCCTCGGCAAACGCCTCCGCGTCCTGCGCGATCCACACATCCCGGCCATGCGCCAGATGCATGCCTTCGACCGAACACGGCGTCGCGACCACCGGCACGCCATACTGCATGGCCAGATTGACCTTGCCCTTCACGCCGGCGCCATAGCGCAGCGGGGAGATGGCGACGCGCGCGGCATTGAACAACGGCTTCACGTCCGGCACGAAACCGGCGAAAACGAGGTCGGCGGCGCCGAGTCGCTTCAGGGACTCGGGCACATCGCCGCCGATGATGGTGGTGGTGAAGCCCGGTGCGCGCCGGCGCAGGATCGGCAAGACTTGCTCCGCGTACCACTGCACCGCATCGACGTTGGGCGGATGCAGGAAGCCGCCGATGAACACGGCACCGCTGCGCTGGGAGAACGCGGCCTCGCCCGGCTCGGGATCGTGGATGTTGCTCAGCACCTGCACATGGGCGCGCGGGGCCTCGGTTTCGAGCAACGCACGCTCGAAGTCGCTCACCACCAGTGTCAGGTCCGCCTTGGCGATGATCGAGAGCTCCACGGCTTTCATGCCCTTGGCGGCCGCCTGTTCGATCCCGCCGCCATCCAGCGCGGCTTCGCGCGTCATGCGCAGGAAGTGCAGGTCCACGGTGTCGTAAACGAGCTTGGCCTCGGGCATCCGCGCACGCACCAGGTCGACGTACTTGGCGGCCACCGCGGCGCGCGACAGGATCACCGTGTCGAACTCGTGGGCGTTGCGTTCGATGGCTTCGCTCAGCGGATCGATGTACGGCGCATGCAACACCTCCACGCCGAGGGATTGCAGGTCGCGCACATAGTTGGCCGGCAGGTAACCGTTGTCGGCGACAAAGGCGATGCGGCAGCCAAGTGCGCGCATGGCGCGCAGCATCTCGAACATCCGCAGCGAACCGGAGTCGCGGTCCGGCCGCGGGATGCACACATCGAAGACCAGCACGCGGCGCTTTGCCGTGCGGTCGCGCTCGCGCTGCGGCGCAACGCCGTGCGCACGGTGGACCTGCAGCACTTTTCGCCAGCGCGTTTCGAACACCGATTGGTTGACGGCCTGGTGCCGCTTGACGCCCTGCGTGATATCCGTGCCGGACGACTGCCCCTCGAAATGCACGACTTCCGCATGCGGCTGGTAGATGACCTTGCGCCCGGCCTCCCGCACGCGGAACGCCAGGTCGGTGTCCTCGTAGTACGCGGGAAGATAGCGCTCGTCGAACCCGCCCAGCGCCCGCCACAGGTCCATCGGCAGCATGATGCATGCCCCCGAACAGTAGTCGGCCTCGCGGCGGTAGTTGAACTCCGGCCGGCGCGGATCGAATCCACGCCCGTAGTTGGACGCCGACCCGTCTCGCCAGACGATGCCGCCAGCCTCCTGCAGCTTGCCATCGGGAAACAGGAGCTTGGCGCCCGCCAGGCCTGCCGCCGGGTCTTGTTCAAACACAGCGCTCAGCTGTTGCAGCCAATCGCCCAGCACGATGGTGTCATTGTTGAGCAGCACGAGGTACTCGCCCCGCGCATGTTGTGCGGCCGCGTTGCAGGTGCGCAGGAATCCGAGGTTGGACGGATTGCGGAGCACGCGCATTCCGGTCACCATGGCCAGCGCCGCAGTCACAGGCTCCGGTGAGGCGTCGTCCGCCACGATGATCTCGACCGCCTGTCCGGCGCACGTTTCCGCAAGGCTCTTCAGGCAGGTGTAGGTCAGTGCATGTTGCCCGTGCACCGGCACCAGGATCGACCAGCGCGGCGCGTCACTCTGCGGCAGCGCCAGGGGCAACAGCGTGTCCTCCACCTTGAATGATTGCGCCGGCAGCGCTGCCTGCTCCCGGCTGCGGGCGAACTTCTGGCGCAAGCGCATCCACAGCGCATGCGGGCCCTGCGTTCGAAGGATCCGGTACGCCACGGCCATCTGCAACGGCAGCACGCGCAGCCCGCGGCGCCAGTGGCCAACCAGGCCGGCTGCATACTGGACGAGCCGAACTGCCTTGCGTAGCGGCGCGGTCAGGCGCCAGGATCGGCTGCGGATGACTTTCTCGTACTCCTCGCGCCACGCCCGTGCATTGCGCTCTTGTTCCTCATACGCGGTCCTGAAGCGTTCGGCGTTGGCGGTCTCCCGCTCACCGGTTTGGCGTGCCACCTCATGTGCGGCATCGGCAGACTCGCGGGCCATGCGCAGTTGGTTGTCGAATTTCGCAATCCGCGCTTCGAGTTCGCTCCGTGCCGGGCGGTGCCCGCACAGCACGCCACCGCGATACAGGTGCTCCAGTGTCAGTTCCGCGTCCTTCGGAAGTTCCCGCGGCGCAAAGTACCGGTGCTCGGCAACATCGGTGCAATCGCAGTCACGGGTCTTCGCCGCCACCGGGGCCAGATAGCGCGCGATGTACGCTGCGGCGACCTCCGCGGACATCTCACCGGGGAGCGGCGGCCTTTCACCGGAAAGCCGTGTCAAGGCGGCGTTCCAGGTCTCGGGCAGTGCATCCCATTCCACCAGTTCCACGCCGGGCCAATTGGCGAGGCGCTCCGGGAAGGCGCCGAGGCGCGAAGCCACGATCGGCAGGCCCGCCCGCAGGGCCGTGCCCAATGTGAACGAGAAACTTTCGGGAATCTGCGCCGGGAACAGCGCGACATCCGCGCGTGTCAGGGACACCAGCAGGTCGACGGCATCCTGCGGATAGCTGCCGAGCAGGGTGACCGGCAAATCCGGAAAGGTCGGAACCGGATCCTGTGTATGCCCGAGGATCTCAAAGTGCAGCGGCAGCCGGCGTTGTTTCGCATCCCGGGCGCAAGCGAGCAGCACTTGCAGGCCCTTGTCGTTCGTCAAGCCGCCCAGCACGAGGACCTTGGCGGGCCGGGCAACCGGTGGCGCACCCAGCGATGGATGCGGCCACACCTCGATGGGGACTCCCGGCAGGTGCGCCCGCACGCGACCTGCAAGGTCCTGGCTCGGCGCAATCACCCGGCTGGCGCCGGCGAGGAAGGTGCCCATGCGGGAACGCCATTCGCTGTCAGACCATCCCCAGGCGTTTGCAACGCCAGCCGGCAACGCCCCCCCGGGGTCCAGGTGGTACTGCGGTGTCAGGGGGAAATAGTCGTGCAAGGTGATGTCCAGCGGCACGCCCAAGTGCGCGGCCAGGTCGAGGACTTCCTGCGCGTGGCCGTGGATGTGATGGACGTGCACGCGTGCCACGGCGAGGCTGCGCAGGAAGTCGGCAATGGCCGGGCCGTCCGAAATCCAATTGAAGTAAACGCAGAATTCTTCGCGGTTGCGGTGTCCGGTGACCCAGCGGATTTCAACGGCATGCGCGCCGCGCGGCTTCATGACCAACACCTGCGCACGGCCGTCCAGCAATTGCGCCATGTCCAACAGGTGTTGCTCGGTTCCGCCGCCCCACTGGTGGGACACGAACAGGAGTTTGGGGAGCTTGGACGCGGTCAACCGCAACAAATCCGCCCGTCGGCGCAGGACGCGCAACGGATCATCCTGGAAAAATTTCGCGATCCGCGCGGCATACGCCGGATCGCGCTGGCTGATCACGGACTGGGCGTGCCGCCGGCCCGCGATGGCGTCCGCGCCGAACGAGACTTCGCCTTCGTGAAACACGAAGGCATCAGCGGCCAGGTAATGGGCATAGCCGGCGGCGGACGCGCGCAGGCACCAGTCGTTCTCCTCACCATACCCGCGGCCGAAACTCGCAGCGTCGAACCCGCCGATTTCCTCCCACGCGCTCCGGGCAATCCACATGCAGAATCCGACGGAGGTCGGAATCGCAACGTCACGGCCGGCGTTGGCCTCAGCCATGACCCCGGCGAGTTCCGCAACCGAGACGCCCGGCGGAAGGGGATTCGACTCGCCGATCCTCGGGTAACTCGCCAAGGTGGCGTTGTTTGAAAGCGGGCATACGGATGCGGCATCCGGGTGCCTTGTTGCGCATGCCACGATGCGGTCGAGCCAGCCTGCGGAGACCTCGGTGTCGCTGTTGAGCAGGACCGCGTCACGCCCGGGATGCATGGACATTGCGCGATTGACGCTCGCCACGAATCCGGCATTGGCGGGATTGCGCAGCAACTCGATTCGCCCCTCAGACGCCAACTGATCCAGCCAGGATGAAATGGCCGGCTCGGGGCTTGCGTCATCGACCACGACCACGTGGCGTGACGAAGCACATGGCGCCGCGAGGACACTTTCGATGCAGGAGCGTGTTTGTGAATAGCCCCGGAAGACGGGAATGATGACGTCGATGGGGGGCACGCGCGGCCAGTGGGAGCGGTTCGTTGGCGAGGGCGAATTATATGCGACGGTCAACCCGGTCCTTGGCGCGCTTCGGCGCGCAGAACCAGCGCAACTCCGGCCAGGATTCCCGCCAAACACCAGAATTCGCGCCCGCCCACGGCCTCATCCAGCAATGCCCACGCCAGCGCGGCAGCACACACCGGCTCGGCCAAGGAGACCGCCGCCACGGGAAACGCGGGTAAACGGCGAGCCACCCAATTCAATGCGCCGTGTCCCACCAGGTGGGGAAGCACGGCCAGCCCCAAGAGGCAGACCCACGCAGCGTGTGTATATCCAATCATCTGCGGACCGACGACCCAGGCCAGCAGGGCCAGCCACAGTGCGGCAATGGCCGTCACCTTGAAGAAGTAGTCGGAGAAATCCACCTGATGGCGAAGTCCCCTGCCGCACAACAGGTATCCACCAAATGCCGCCGCACTCAAGAGCGCGAGCCAGGGGCCGACTGATGAAACCGGCGTCTGCCGAAGGTCGTGATGGCCCGCGGCAAGGACGATGCTGGACAGGATGGTGACGCTTGCGCCGATCCATGTCTTGATGCCGCTGCGCTCGCCAAGGAACATCGCGGATGCCAGGCCCACCCAGACCGGACTGGTCGCCAGCAGCGCGGCGGAAACGGCCACTGGAAGCCCTTCCAATGACACGATCCAAAAGCCAAAGTGACCCGCCAGGAGGCCCCCTGCCAGGAGTTCGACACCGGCTGACTTCACTGCTTCTTTGGACTGGCTCTTGCGCCGGTGAAACCACCACGAAGGCAGCATGAGCAATGCGGCCAGGGCGACTCGCCAGAACGCGATGGCCAATGATGGCACGCCTTCGGCCTGTGCGAAACGAACAAGGATGGAGGAGACGGAAATGGCCAGGATGCCGATGGCCAGAACAGCGACGGCTGCCCGCGAAACGCCCAAAGTCATTGAAACCCAGTTGATTGGTGCCCGGAACCGGAATCGAACCGGTACGGCGGCTTGACCCGCCGACGGATTTTAAGTCCGTTGTGTCTACCAATTTCACCATCCGGGCAACGATTGCCGTTGCAGCAGGCGGAGATTGTAGCTTCGGCGGCGACACAACGGACTGCATCCGTTTTCGTCATGCCTTCGACGAGCCGGGTGCCGATGTACATCGATGCGGGGTTGGAGGCGGGTGCCGGAATCGAACCGACGTAGACGGATTTGCAATCCGCTGCATAGCCACTTTGCTAACCCGCCTTGGGGGTTCCAACAGGGCCAAAACGACGCGGGGAAGGCTGGCACCTTCCCCGAAAAATTGGAGCGGGAAACGAGTCTCGAACTCGCGACCTCAACCTTGGCAAGGTTGCGCTCTACCAACTGAGCTATTCCCGCGCAGCCGATATTATGGCACAGTCGACGGGTCCCGTACAAGGTCACGCAGGCGTAAGCTAGGACGCTTTGCACACCAAGCGGTGCCCGCCCCACAGCCTGCCGCCAATCCCTCAATGCCTCCACCGAGCCCGAATCCGCAGAGTGTTGCCGAACGGCAGGGAATCGCGAATTCCGATGAGCAGGACGCGAAGCAGCAAATTGATGCCATCCTGCGCGACCTCACCGAGCGCGACCGCATGCTCAAGACGCTGGCCGACAACGCCGGCAGACCGCTGCTCTACCTCGACACCGGTCACATCATCCGTTTCGCCAATGTCGCATTCCTGAACTGGGTCGGCTGCGACGAAGCGACCGCGGTGGGTTCCCACGCGCGTCGATTGTTTGGCGACGAGACTTACGCCTTCTACCGGCCATACCTGCTGCGTGCCGAAGCCGGTGAGATTTGCGAGGCGGAGACCCTTTCAAAAGTGCGCGCGGAGCGGCACATCCGCGTGGCGTTCCACCCCGACATCCTCGACGACGGGCGGCCGGTCGGAACCTATGTCCTGGTCCAGGACACCGAGGAGGATTTCCAGTTGCGCCAGCAACTGATCGCCAAGGAGGCCGACTTGCGCCGCCTGGCGGACAACATCGCCATGCCGCTGTCGAGAAGCGACCGCAACCTGAGATACCGCTATGCCAACCGGGTCGCCTGCGAGTGGTTCGGTGTCAGTGAGAGCGACATCATCGGCCGCACGTGGGAAGAGGTGATCGGCACCGATCAGTTCCGCCAGGTGGAGCCGCATGCGCGCGAGGCCCTGGCCGGGCGCGAGGTGTCCTACGTGCGGCGCGGCAGTTTTGCCAACCGGCCTTCGGTGATGATTCGCGTCAACATGTTTCCCGAGGTGGGTCCCTCGGGTGAAGTTGTGGGGCTGTTTGTCACCATTGCTGACGTCGAGAAGGACTTCCAGGTACAGGCGGTACTCGAGGAGCGGGAGCGCCAGCTGCGGTTGATCACGGACAATATCGGCCTGCCGCTGGGCTACATCGATGCGCGGCGCCGCATCGTGTTTGCCAACAAGACCAGCGAGGAGTGGTTTGGCGATGCCCAGGGCCTGCGGCTGGGAAAGACGATTGAAGAGCTGTACCCGCCAGAGGCGCTGGAAACGATCCTGCCGCACCTCGAGAATGCGTTCTCAGGTGTGCGCTCCACCTACGAGAGGCTGGCCGAACTCCACGGCCGCGACGCACGCTGGATCCGTGGCACCTTGATCCCGGACCGCGACGAGCGCGGCAAAGTCCGCGGTGTCTACAGCGTCCTGACCGACATTCACGACGACGTGCTGATGCGCGAGAGCCTGCTGGCGCAAGAACGCCAGCTGCGACTGTTCACCGACAACATCCCGGAGTCGATTGCCTACACCGACGGTTCGGGGACCTTCAAGTTCGTCAACAACACGTTTCTCGAACGGCGCGGCATGGCCCGCCACCAGGTCATTGGCAGTCACTACCGCGATGTCATCCCGGCGCCGGAGCTTGCGGTCGACGATGCTTTCCTGATGCGCGCATTGGCCGGCGAGAAAGTCACCTACGAGCGTCAGGCAGCCACCCGCGTGGGGGACCTGCGCTGGTATCGCGTCGTCCTGGTTCCCGACCGCGACCGGGAAGGCAGGCAGGCCGGCCTGTACATGCTTTCCATCGACATCACCGACATCAAGACCGCGCAGGAGGCGCTGCAGGCACGGGAGGCGGAGCTGCGCATTGCGATGGATAGCCTGCCGCACCCGATGGTGTACATCGACGCGTCCTATCGCTACCAACTCATCAACAAGCGCGTGGAAGAGATGTTCGGCCTCACCCGCGAACAGCTGGTCAATCGCGACCTCAAGGAGGTGTTCGGCGAGCGCCGCTACAGCGATGCCAAGCCGTATTGGGATCGCGCCATGGCCGGCGAAACCGTCACCGTTGAGCGGCAACTGGGCACCGACCCGGCCACCCAACGCTGGATGCTGACTCGCTATACCCCGCGCTTCGGTCCGGACGGCAAGGCAGTCGGCCTGTATGTCGCGGGAACCGACATCGACGACCTGAAGAAGACGGAAATCAGCCTGCGGCATGCCAACTGGCTGCTGTCGTCCCACTTTGAAAATACGCCCCTCGCCGTGATCGAGTGGGACGAACAACTGGCGCTGCGGCGCTGGTCACCGCAGGCGGAGCGGATTTTTGGCTGGTCGGAATCGGAGCTTCTTGGCAAGCGGATCGACGGCTGGCGCTTCACCGTCGAAGGCGATTGCGAACAGGCAACCGCCGTGATGGAGCGGCTCATCAAGCACGGTGATCCGCGCGCGTCAAGCCTGCACCGGAACTACCGCAAGGATGGCCGCGTGATCTGGTGCGAGTGGTACAACTCCTGCCTGCGCGACGAGCGCGGCCAGCTGGTCTCGGTGTTGTCTCTGGCACAGGATGTCACCACGCGGGTGCTGGCCGAGGAGCGGCTGGTGCACCAGGCCACGCATGACAGCCTGACCGGGCTCCCCAACCGTGCCATGCTGCAGGACCGCCTGCGCCTGTCGATCTCGCGCGCGCGCCGCGGCGGGCAGCGCGTGGCGGCCATGTTCATCGACCTGGACCGCTTCAAGGACGTCAACGACACGCTGGGCCATCGCATCGGCGATGAACTGCTGCGGGAAATGGCCCAGCGCCTGGCGCGCGTGGTGCGCGACACCGATCTCCTGGTGCGGCTGTCGGGGGACGAATTCATGGTGGTGCTCGAGCAGATCGAGGACTTGGAGGCGCCGCGCGTGGTGGCCTCCAAGCTGCTGGACGAGGTGCGCAAGCCCTCGCGCATCGAGGGGCACGACATTCATATATCCGGTTCGGTCGGCATCAGCCTGTTCCCGGACGACGCGGAAGACGCCGAGAGCCTGATGAAAAACGCCGACATGGCGATGTACCGCGCCAAGGAGCAGGGCAAGAACACGTTCCAGGTGTTCTCGGCGGACCTGGCCGCGCGCGGCACCGCCATGCGGGTGATGGAGAACGCGTTGCGCTCAGCGGTCGTCCGCAGTGAATTCGAGCTCTACCTGCAACCCAAGGTGGCGCTGGCCTCGGGCAAGGTGATCGGGGCCGAGGCCCTGCTGCGCTGGCACCATCCTACCCGCGGCCTGATCTCGCCGGCCGAATTCATGCCCCTGGCCGAGGAGACCGGCCTGATCCACGAAATCGGCGACTGGGTCATCGATGCCGCGTGTGTCACGCTTCGTCACTGGCAATCGAGCGGCCTCGGCGACCTGACGCTGGCGGTCAACCTGGCCGCAGGCCAGTTTCGTGCCAGCCAGTTGGCGCCGCGCGTCAAGGAGCGCGTCCTGCGCGAGCGCTGCGATCCGCGGTTTCTCGAATTGGAAATCACCGAAACCGGCATGCTGCGCGATCCGGAAGGCGTCGGACGCACCTTGGCCGAGTTGCGGGAATTTGGCGTGCGCGTGGCCATCGACGACTTCGGTACCGGTTACTCGAGCCTGTCGCACCTCAAGCGCTTCCCCATCGATACCCTGAAGGTGGACAAGACCTTCGTGGCCGGCATCGACGTCGACCGCGGCGACCATGCCATCGTGGCGGCCGTGATCGCCTTGGCGCGGGCCCTCGAGATCACCGCCGTCGCCGAAGGGGTGGAGACGGAGGCGCAACTGGCGTCGTTGCGCGAACTCGGTTGCGACGCCTATCAGGGATTCCTGTTCAGCCGGCCGGTGCGCGCGCCCGAGTTCGAGGCCATCGCGAAGCGGGCCACCGGCTAGGGACCGCCGCCCGGCTTGCGTGCACGCTCATCCTGGAACGCAGCTTTCAGGTAGTAGACCATCGACCACAAGGTCAATATTGCTGCGGCCCAAATGAAGATGCGGCCGGCAATGCGCGTGTCAACCAGGCCGAACAGGTCGCCATCGAACAGCAGGAACGGGATGGCCACCAGCTGGGCGACCGTCTTGATCTTGCCCAGCATGGATACGGCGACACTCTTCGATTGCCCCAGTTGCGCCATCCACTCCCGCAACGCCGAAATCGTGATCTCGCGGCCGATGATGACCAGTGCGACGATGGCATCGGTGCGGCCCAGCTCCACCAGCACGATCAGGGCCGCGGCCACCATCAGCTTGTCCGCCACCGGGTCGAGGAACGCGCCGAAAGCCGAGGTCTGGTTCAACCTGCGCGCAAGGTAACCATCAAACCAGTCGGTGACGGCAGCAGCAATGAAGATCCACATCGAAATGAGGTTCGCCTGGCGCTGGGTGAGCCAAGGCTCGTCGATGTACAGGACCGCCACAAACAGCGGGATGGCGGCAATGCGCAGCCAAGTGAGCAGGATGGGAATGTTGAAGATCACGGACGCAGTTTACCCAACGGCGGCGGCCAAGCCTACGCAAGGTTGTCGCGCAGGGTCTGCGCCAGCGTACGGCTGATGCCCTCCACACGCATCAGGTCCTCGAGGCTGGCATCTTTGACGCCCTGCAGCCCGCCGAATCGCGCAAGCAGGGCCTTTTTCTTCTTCGGCCCGATGCCGGGCACGTCATCCAGGCGCGAGGACTTGCGGTTCTTGCCGCGCCGCGCCCGATGCCCGGTGATGGCGAAGCGATGGGCCTCGTCGCGAATCTGCTGGATCAGGTGAAAACCGATGTTGTCCACCGGCAAGTGCAGTTCCGTCCGCGAGTAGCCGAAGATCAGCGTCTCCAGCCCGGGCTTGCGATCCTCGCCTTTCGCCACACCGATGAGCGGGATGTCGGTGAGGCCGAGCGACGTCATCACCTCCTCCCCCACGCCCAGCTGCCCCTTTCCGCCGTCGATCAGCACCAGGTCCGGCCGCGAGCGGGCTTCGGCGCCCTCCTCCGGCGGCTCCGTCAGCACGGCATAGCGCCGGGACAACACGTCGCGCATGGCCGCGTAGTCGTCGCCGGCCGTGATCCCTTGCACATTGAAACGCCGGTACTCCCCTTTCTGCATTGCGCCGCGATCGAACACGACGCACGAGCCGACGGTCGCCTCGCCCATCGTGTGGCTGATGTCGAAGCACTCCACCCGTTGCAGCGCCGGCATGCCCAGGGCATCCTGCATCGCGGTCAGCTTCTTTTCCTGCGACGCGCGATCGGCAAGCCGCTGCTCGATCGCGAAGCGCGCGTTTTTGGCGGCCATGTCGAGCCAGACGCGCTCCTCGCCCGCGGGGTGGTCGATGAAGCGGACTTCACGGCCGGCGAATTCGCCCAGCGCCGCCGCATACAGCGAAAGATCCAGGCCGCTTTCGACCACGATGCGGGGCGGGGGTGTCTGTTCGCCATAGTGCTGGTCGAAGAAGGCCTCCAGCACGGCATCCCGCTCGGCCTGCGCAGCGTTGCCGGGAAAGAAGCTCTTGTCACCAAGGTGCCGCCCGCCGCGCACCATCGCCAGGTTGACGCACCACATGCCCGCTGCCTCGACGGCCACGATGATGTCCGCATCGCGCGAGTGCCGGGTTTCGACGAACTGCGTCGCGACGATCTTCTGCAACGTGCGGACCTGGTCGCGGCTGGCCGCGGCGGCTTCATAGCGTTGTTCCGCGGCGGCCTGTTCCATCTTGGCCGTCAATGCATCGATGACCTCGCTCTCCTTGCCCTGCAGGAACAGTGCGGCGTTGTCGATGTCGCGCGCGTAGTCGGACTTGGAGACGAGGCCCACGCAGGGTGCCGAGCAACGGCCGATCTGATGCAACAGGCAGGGACGCGATCGATTGGAGAACACCGCGTTGTCGCAGGTGCGCAGCCTGAACACCTTCTGCAGGTGCTGGATCGTTTCGCGAATCGCCCAGGCGGACGGAAACGGCCCAAAATAGCGGTTCGGCTTGACATGGGCCCCGCGGTGAAAGCGCAGTTGCGGAAACGCGTGGTCCGTGATCATGATGTACGCGTAGCTCTTGTCGTCGCGGAACACGACGTTGTACTTCGGCTGCAGCGACTTGATCAGGTTGTTTTCGAGGATCAGCGCCTCGGCCTCGCTGCGCACCACCGTCGTCTCGAGCCCGTCGATCTGCGACACCATCAGCGCGGTGCGCGGGCTGTCGTGCTGCTTGGTGAAGTAGGAGGTGACGCGCTTCTTCAGGTCGCGCGCCTTGCCCACGTAGATCACGTCGCCGGCCGCATCCTTCATGCGGTAGACGCCCGGCAATTCGGGCAGGCGGGCGAGGATCGGTTTCGGGTCGAAGGGCATGGCGTCCGTCGTTGCCATGCGCTCCCGGTCAAGCGGGGCCGAGGTGGGCGCGAATGGCGTGGAACACGTCGCGGAACATCTGGGGGGTCAGGCGGCGCGTGTTGGTATTGTAGCGAGAGCAGTGGTAGCTATCGAACAGCGTGCACCCGTTCGGGAGGGCGTGGCGTGCGCCGTGCGCGAAGCGGGCCGCGCCCGCCTTGAGGTCCAGCGCGCGCAGGACCGCGCCGTGCGAAACGGCGCCCAGTGCCAGGACGGCCGCGCCCGGCCGGAGCGCGGCAAGCTCGGCGGCCAGGAAGCCGTTGCAGTTGCGCACTTCGGCGGTCGCGGGCTTGTTCTGTGGCGGCAGGCACTTCACGGCATTGGTGATGCGCGCGTCGATGAGCTTCAAGCCGTCCGTGGCGGATTCCGATTGCGCGGCACTGGAGAACCCGAAAGCATGCAGCGTTTCATACAGCAGGAGGCCCGCATAGTCGCCGGTGAACGGGCGCCCGGTCCGGTTCGCACCGTGCATTCCGGGGGCCAGGCCCACGATCAACAGCCGGGGGGCCAGGGGCCCGAAGGGCGGCACGGGCCTGCAAAAGTACCCCGGGTTCGCGCGCAGGGTGTCGTCCAGGAACGCGGCCAGCCGCGGGCATGCGTGGCATCCGGGGTCGTGCAGGGGGAGTTTGGACATGGGCGTCAAATGAAAAAGGGCACGCTGCGGTGCCCTTTGGTGTGTGGCCGATCCGGGAATCAGACGCGGCGGCGGTATTCGTTGGTGCGCGTGTCGATCTCGATGCGGTTGCCGGTTTCGCAGAACAACGGCACCAGCACTTCGTGGTTGGTCGGCTTGATGCGGGCCGGCTTCATGACCTTGCCGGACGTGTCGCCGCGCACTGCGGGTTCGGTCTCGATTTCACGTTCGACGCTGGTCGGCATTTCCACCGAAATCGCGCGGCCCTCATAGAACACCACTTCGCACGCCATGCCGTCGTCGAGGTAGTTCAACGCGTCGCCCATGTTCTCGGCTTCCACTTCGAACTGGTTGTATTCGGCGTCCATGAACACGTACATCGGGTCGGAAAAATAGGAATAGGTGCATTCCTTTTTCTCCAGTTGCACGACATCGAACTTGTCGTCGGCCTTGTATACCGTTTCGGTCCCGGAGTTGGACAGAAGATTCTTCATCTTCATCTTGACCACGGCGGCGTTGCGGCCGGACTTGTTGTACTCGGCCTTCAGGATCACCATCGGATCCTTGCCGACCATGACCACATTGCCGGCGCGCAAATCTTGTGCGATTTTCATTCGTGAGACTCGGTGATGTTGAAATTGGCGTTGCCGGCCATCCCAACCGGGTTGGTGCGCCGCAACAAAGCCCTAGATTCTAGCCAATTTCCCGAAGAAACTCAATAAGTTAGACATGAGATCGGCTTGGCGCATCAGGTTGGCGGCCTGGCCGGATGCATATGCGCCCCACCCATCCAACTGGTTCCTCAAGCGGGGCCACTCCGCGGCGATTTCAAATCCGGGCACGCCATTCCATGCACGCGAAAAATCTTGCCAGGCCTTGCGCAGCTGTTCCGGCATGTCGCGCGCATACCAGGCCAGGAAGGCCTCCAGCTTGGGCAGGTGTGCATCGCCCTCCTGGCGATACAACTGCCACGCGAACGGCTTTCCTGACCACAGTGCGCGCACCAGGGAATCCTCGCCGCGCACGAGCAACAGGTCGTGAGACGCCAGCAATTCATCGAATGAAGACTGTGGGACAAACGGAACAAACTCCAGCATGGGCGCGGCATTCAGGCCGGTTTTGGCTTGGGAGGCCCGCCAGCGCTCGAGATCGCCCCGCGGTTCCATCGCCGGGACGCAAATGGAGGCAGGACGGCCATCGGAGGCTATGGCCGCCGTGAGCATATCAATCGGCCCGGCGTCGTAGGTGAACGCGAAGATCCGTGGCACTTTGGGTACGGTGACAGGGGTAGGCGACGGTTTGATCGAATTTTCGCGCAGCAGGCCTCCGGTACCCGCCACGAACCCGGGAAAGAAGAAGTGCTTGGACAGCGGCAGGCGGGGATGCGGGGAGGGCAAGCCATGATGGCTTGGGACCCAGGCTTCCGCAGACAGGTATTCAAGGTTGACCCAGGCCGGTACTGGTTTTCGCTGGGCCATGCTGAGCAGGTAGCCGGGCGGCAGCTCGCAGGCAAAGGCCTCGATGACCAGGTCTGCCTCGCAAAGCAACTCGCCGTCGCGCCAGCGTACCAGCCGGATGCCCTCCACATCCTGTTGGTCCAGTTGCGGGTCAATTGCCGGAACCAGCGTTTGTGCGACGTCGAGCCGGTCCACCACCAGGCGCACCGGGATCCCGGCTTCCGCCACCAGCTGGCGCGCCAGACGCCAGCACACCCCGATGTCGCCGAGGTTGTCGACGACCCGGCAGAACAGATCGACGCTCGACGGCCTCGCCGCCATGAGGGGCTTCAGGCGGGGGCCAGCCCGGCATGCGCAAGGCGCTGGCGCGCATCTGCGTATTGCGCGTCGCGCGATTTCGCGCGCAAGGTGTCGAGCCGGCGGGCCAGTTCGGGGGCGATGCCGGTGCCGGCCGCCGACAGACCGGCCAGGAGTTCGTCGGCCTTGACCGGGTCATTGCAGATCAGCACCACGTCGCAGCCCGCACCCAGGGCCGCCAGTGCGCGCTCGACCACGTTGCCGGCCGCACTCGCGCCTTCCATGGACAAGTCGTCGCTGAAGATCACGCCGTCGAACCCCAGCCGCCCTCGCAGCACATCCTTCAGCCACTTTTCGGAGAAGCCGGCGGGATGGCGGTCGAACTTCGGGTAGGTCACATGCGCCGGCATCACACCCCCCATCGTGCCGTCGGACAGCGCGCGAAACGGCAACAAGTCCTTCTCCCAGATGTCGGCAAATTCTCGCTCGTCGACCGGGATTTCGTGGTGCGAATCCGCGCGTACATAGCCGTGCCCGGGAAAATGCTTGCCCACGTTGGTCATGCCCGCTTCGTTGAGCCCCAGCATCAACGCGCGCGCCAGGGCCGCAATGGCGGCCGGGTCGGCGTGAAAAGCGCGATGGCCGATCACCGCGGACTCGCCATAGTCGATGTCGAGCACCGGCGTGAAGCTGAAATCTACGCCGTGGCTCGCCAGTTCGTGACCGATGATGACGCCGATGGCGCGTGCCAAGGCAAGCGCATCGACGGGCGATCGATCCCACAGCCTGCCCAGCTCTCGCATGGGCGGGATGGGAGTGAATCCGTCCCGGAAACGCTGCACGCGCCCTCCTTCGTGGTCCACGCAGATCGGCAGCGACGGCGAGCGCAGATCGTGAATCGCCGCAGTCAGTATGCGCAACTGTTCCGGGTCGCGGTAGTTGCGCGCAAACAGGATCGCGCCCCCCACCAGGGGGTGGGACAGGCGGCGGATGTCGTCGGCAGTCAGGTCCAATCCCGCGACGTCGGTCATTACCGGGCCCAGGGGCAGGTGCAAAGTCATGGCGTCTCCAAAACCACAAAGGCCATCGCGTGATCGCCTTCGTCTGTCAAAGTCAGGTGCGCGGTGAGGGCGCGGTCGCGCATATCCGTGGCCATGCGCTTTCCCGGAACGATCAACGGGCGGCCCTTGGCGTCGTGGCTCACCGAGATGTCGTGCCATCCCACTTCCGCGCCTATGCCGCTGCCCCAGGCCTTGGAAAAAGCCTCCTTCGCGGCAAAGCGCTTGGCCAGGAAGCGCGCAGGCTGCGCACTGCCGGCGTATTCCCGGACCTCTTCCTCGGTCAGGATCCGGTGCAGGAACCGGTCGCCGTGCCTGAACAGCGCCTCCTCGATGCGCTTCACGTTGGCCAGGTCGGTACCGATGCCGTGAATCATGGCCGTGCGCCGTCCAACCCGCGCTCGGTGCGCGCCTCCACCATCAGGCGCTTCATTTCGCGCACGGCTTCACGCAGGCCCACGAATACGGCACGGCTGACGATGGCATGGCCGATGTGCAGTTCGCGCACGCCGGGAATGGCGGCCACCGGTTTGACATTGGCGTAGTTGAGCGCATGACCGGCATTGAACCGCATGCCGAGGCTGCGAATGGCCTGTCCCGCCGCGCGGATCTGGTCCAATTCGGCCACGACGGCGGCGGACTCGGCATCCCGCCCCTTGCCATAGAACGCATGGGCATACGGTCCGGTGTGGATCTCGCACACCTTGGCGCCGATGCGCTGGGCCGCCTCCACCTGGCGCAGGTCCGCGTCGATGAACACGCTGACGACAATGCCGGCGCCGGCCAGGCGCGACACCACGTCCGCCAGCCGGGCTTCCTGCGCCACGATGTCGAGGCCGCCTTCGGTGGTGACTTCATGGCGGCCTTCCGGCACCAGCATCGCCATTTCCGGCTTCAGGTCCACGGCAATGCCGACCATCTCGGAAGTGGCCGCCATCTCCAGGTTGAGCTTGATGTGCGTGAGCTCCCGGAGGCGGCGCACGTCGGCGTCCTGGATATGGCGACGGTCCTCGCGCAAATGCACCGTGATGCCATCCGCGCCGCCCAGGTGCGCCTCTACGGCGGCCCAGACGGGGTCCGGCTCGTAGGTGCGCCGTGCCTGGCGCAAGGTGGCGACGTGGTCGATATTGACGCCGAGTTCGATCATTTCATTTCGCGCATCAGGGTCCGGGAAAAAATGACCTTGTCGCCCAGCAGACGGCCGATCAGGTGGCGCATCAGGAACTTGGCTTCCGCGAGCGTCTGCGGATCTCGATAATCATCGTCGGCCATGTCCACCAAGGTCTTGCCACTCAATTCTAGGACATCGCCCTGTTGCATCGCCGTGTGCGCGACCCTCACAGCCCCGCGGTCGGCCACGTACCAATAGCGCTCCGCGGCGCTGACCGGCTGATGCGAATCCGCCTCTTGTTCAAGGCGCAGGCCGTACCCCAGTTCGCGCATGAGTGCGACTTCGAACCGCCGCAGCACGGCGGCGACATCCCCGCGCCGTCCCCTCTCCAGGCTGATGGCCGACAGCGCCTCCAGTGCTGCCGCATACGCTTCGAACAATCCTTCGTTCGGCACTTCCCGGTGCGTCAATTTCATCACCAGTTCGTTCAGATAGAACGCAGAGACCAGCGCCGGGCCGGCCATTTGGGGAAGAAACCGGTCGTGTTCCGCTGACTTGAGTGTCTTCATCTCCGACCGGCCGAACCATTGCAGGTGCAAGGGTTGAAACAGTTGCAAGACGCCGCGAATTGCGCTTTTCGGCCGCTTGGCGCCCTTGGCCACCAGCCCGATCCTTCCGTGCGCCGGCGTGAATGCCTCGACGATGGCACTGGTTTCCCGCCAGGGCCACGCATGCAATACGAACGCGCGATCCGTGACCTGCGAACTGGACTTGGCCGGCTTTTCCACCAGGCCGGCGCGCCGCCCGGCGGCAAGGTCATTCATAGCCGTACTGCCGCACCAGTGCGGCGTCATCCGACCAACCCTTCTTGACCCGTACCCAGAGTTCGAGGAACACCTTGGATCCGAACGTGGCCTCCATGTCCTTGCGCGCATCGGTCCCGATGCGTTTCAGGCGTTCGCCCTTTTCACCGATCAGGATCGCGCGCTGGCTGGGCTTCTCCACCACGATGGTCGCCGCGATGCGGCGCAAGTTGCCCTCGGTTTCGAATTTCTCGATCACCACGCTCGTTGCGTACGGCAATTCGTCGCCCAGTTGGCGGAATACCTTTTCGCGCACGAACTCCGCGGCCATGAAACGCTCCGAGCGGTCGGTGAATGCCTCACCGTCGTATCGTGGACCGTCCTCCGGCAGCAGGTTGCGTACGGCGGACTTCAATGCCGCCACGGACTTCGGTTCCTTCACGCTGACCGGGACGATGGCCGCGAACTCCCGCATGGCCGACATCATCGACAGGAAGTCCATCAACTTGGCGCGATCCTTGACCAAGTCGCACTTGGTCACGACCAGCACCAGCGGGGCCGGCGTGACGACATGGCGCAGCGCGGTATTGTCCTCGTCGCGGAAGCGTCCCGCCTCGACCAGGAACAGCACCACGTCTGCATCCCGCGCGGTTTGCGCCGCCGTCCGGTTGAGCACCCGGTTCAGGGCATTGCGTTGCGTGTTCTGCAAGCCGGGGGTATCGAGAAACACGAACTGGGCCTGGTCCTCGGTCAGGATGCCGGCCACGCGATGGCGCGTGGTCTGCGAGCGGCGCGAGGTGATGCTGACCTTTTGACCCACCAAATGGTTGAGCAGCGTCGACTTGCCGACGTTGGGCCGGCCGGCAATCGCGATGGCGCCACATCGAAACGACATGTCAGGCTCCCGCGCCTTGCGCCAGTTTGGCGAGCATGGCGCTGGCGGCCTGCTGTTCCGCGACCCGCCGGCTGGTGCCGCCGCCTTCGCTGGCCAGATTTTTCGACGCGACCCGGCATTCCACAACGAAGTGCTGCTGGTGATGCGCGCCTTCGATGCGCAGCACGCGATACTCCGGCAGCGCCTGGCGCCGGCCTTGCAGCCACTCCTGCAACTGGGTCTTGGGGTCCTTCCCCTGGATGATGCCGGCCGGGTCGTTGATCAGCGGATGGAAGTGCCGGTCGATCACGCGTCCGGCGGCCTCGAAGCCGGCATCGAGGAAGATCGCGCCGAGTACCGCCTCGTAGGCGTCCGCAAGGATGGAGGCGCGGAACGCGCCGCCCGATTTCAATTCGCCCTCTCCCAGCCGCAAATGGTCCCCCAGGCCGAGGTCATTGGCCAGGCGTGCCAATGTGGCCTGGTTCACCAGGTTGGCGCGAATCCGGCTCAGATCACCTTCCGGCATGGTCGCGAACCGCTCGAACAGCAGCGACGCCACCCGGCAATTCAGCACGCTGTCGCCGAGGAATTCCAGCCGTTCGTTGTGGGGCGAACCAAAGCTGCGATGCGTCAGCGCCTGAACGAGGTGCTCCGGCTGGGCAAATGGGTGGCCGATCGTGCTTTCCAAGCCGACCGGTTTCATCGGGCGATCGCCGCGACAAGCACCCCTACTTTTCCGAGGTGCTCGCGGTGAAATCGATCAACAGGGTCCATCCGATGAACAACGGGATCTTGGCCTGCCACGTGGCGGAGACCACGGTCTCGTTGCCTTCCTTGGTGATCTCCAGATCGTCCATGGTGACCGACTTCTGGTAGTCGATCGTTGCGCGGCGGTCGAAACTCTTGCGGATCTCCTGCACCGTTCCCGACCGGACTTCCTCGCTGTTGGACATGCTGGCGAAGATCTTTTTCACCGTCAGGTAGTCGAGGTAGGCCGGAACGACCTTCATGCCCAGCAGCGCCAACGCGCCCGCCATGGCGAAGTACACCATCAACATGATGAAACTGACGCCGCGCTGGCGCTTCGGTCCAAGTGAATGCGATCTCATGTTCATCCTTGTTGGAAACAAATCCGGTTCAACGGGCCTACTCGATGCGGGTTCCAACGCGCTTCCAGGCACCGAAATTCATCCAGATCAGGACTGCCTTGCCGACGATGTTCTTCTCCGGCACAAAACCCCAATAACGGCTGTCGTCGCTGTTGTCGCGATTGTCGCCCATCATGAAGAAATGGCCTTCAGGGACCCTGCAAGTCACGCCCTCATTATTGTATTCGCAATTCTCCACATTGGGAAAGGCGCGGACACCGGCCAGGTTGACGCTCGGCACCACCGGATCCGCGTATGCGAGGTGCGGCTTGTCGCCGAGCTTTTCCTCGAGGACCTCGAATTGCCTCAGCAGCAGGTTTGAATCCGCGCGGGTCTGCGTGCCCTTCACCGCAACCGGAAGCGGGTTGCCGTTGATCGAAAGCCGCTTGTTCTTGTAAGTGACGGTGTCGCCCGGGATGCCGACGATGCGCTTGATGAAATCCTTGCGTGCGTCCACCGGATAGCGGAACACCATGACGTCTCCGCGCTTCGGGGGCGTTCCTTCCGAGACTTTTTCGTTGAGCACCGGGATGCGGATGCCATAGGTGAATTTGTTGACCAGGATGAAATCGCCCGCTTCCAGTGTCGGCAGCATCGATTCGGACGGAATCTTGAACGGCTCGTACAGGAACGAACGCAGCAGGAACACGATGGCGAGCACCGGGAAAAAGCTGCGTGCCATCTCGACCAGCACCGGCTCGACGGCGGACTGGCGCCGCTTGCGCAACAGCCAATGGTCGATCGCCCAGATAACGCCGGTCAGCACCGTGGCCAGCAACAGGACGGCGGCAAAGCTCATCACTTCCTTGAGCGTCAACATGCCCATGCAGGCGATGAAGAACACCGGCCAGGCGAACTCCAGCCAGGCATGCACTGGATGCGGCTGCTCGGTGGCGGTCGCACCGGCCGCCCCTTGCGGCGACGTTGCAGGCCGTGCCACGAAGAAGCTCGCGACAATGACCGCAGCCGAGATCGCCAACGCCCACCAGCCAATGCTTTCCCAATTCATGACGATCGTCTTCCCATTGAAACGGATTGCCGGATTCTGCCTGCTGCCGGAACTGGTTTCCGCCCCCGCGAGACGAATCCCCGGTTTGGCGGCACGGATACCCCGCCTTACTTGTTGTCCACCTGCAGGATGGCCAGAAAGGCCTCCTGCGGGATCTCCACGTTGCCGACCTGCTTCATGCGCTTTTTGCCGGCCTTCTGCTTTTCCAGGAGCTTGCGCTTGCGGGTGATGTCGCCGCCGTAGCACTTGGCCAGCACGTTCTTCCGCAGCGCCTTGATGTTCTCGCGCGCGATGATGGCCGAGCCGATCGCCGCCTGCACCGCCACGTCGAACATCTGCCGCGGGATCAGCGTGCGCATCTTCGCCGCCAGTTCGCGGCCGCGGTACTGGCTGCTGGCACGGTGGACGATCAGCGACAGCGCATCAACCTTGTCGCCGTTGATCAAGACGTCGAGCTTGACCAGGTCGTCGGCGCGGTACTCCTTGAAGTCGTAGTCAAGCGACGCGTAGCCGCGCGAGATGGACTTCAGCTTGTCGAAGAAATCCATCACCACTTCGTTCATCGGCATGTCGTATTTCAGGATCACCTGGCGGCCGTGGTACTCCATGTTGATCTGGGTGCCGCGCTTCTGGTTGCACAACGTCATCACCGGCCCGACGTACTCTTGCGGCATGAGCATGGTGGCGGTGATGATCGGCTCGCGGATTTCCTCGATCTTGGATTGATCGGGCAGGCGCGACGGGTTCTCGATGTCGATCACCGAGCCATCCTTCATGACCACCTGGTAGATCACCGTCGGTGCCGTGGTGATCAGGTCCTGGTCGAACTCGCGCTCCAGGCGTTCCTGCACGATCTCCATGTGGAGCAGCCCCAGGAAGCCACAACGGAACCCGAATCCGAGGGCCTGCGAGGTCTCCGGCTCGAATCGCAGGGAGGCGTCGTTGAGCTGCAACTTGGTCAGCGCATCGCGCAGCGATTCATATTGGTTCGACTCCACCGGGTACAGGCCGGCAAATACCTGCGGCTTGATTTCCTTGAAGCCCGGCAATGCCTCGGCGGCCGGCTTGTCGGCCATGGTGATCGTGTCACCGACCTTGGCGTCCTTCAATTCCTTGATGCCGGCGATCACGAATCCGACGCCGCCGGCCGCCAGCTCCTCGCGCGCCGCCGATCGTGGCGTGAATACGCCCACCTGCTCCACCAGGTGCTTGGCGCCGGTGGCCATGAGCAGGACGTTGTCCTTGGGCTTGAGTACGCCGTCCACCACGCGAACCAGCATCACCACGCCCACGTAGTTGTCGAACCACGAATCGATGATGAGCGCCTTCAGCGGGGCGTCGCGCGAGCCGCGCGGCGGCGGCACCCGCGCGATCACGGCCTCGATCACGTCGTCGATGCCCTGCCCCGTCTTGGCGCTGCAAGTGACGGCATTCGAGGCGTCGATGCCGACGATGTCCTCGATCTCGGCCTTGACACGCTCGGGCTCGGCCTGCGGAAGGTCGATCTTGTTCAGGACCGGGAACACTTCCACGCCGACGTCGATGGCGGTATAGCAGTTGGCCACCGTCTGGGCTTCCACGCCTTGCGAGACATCAACCACCAGCAGGGCGCCTTCGCAGGCGGACAGCGATCGCGAGACCTCGTAGGAGAAATCCACGTGCCCGGGGGTGTCGATCAGGTTCAACGAATAGGTCTGGCCGTCGCGCGCTTTGTACGTCAAGGCGGCGGTCTGCGCCTTGATGGTGATGCCGCGTTCACGCTCCAGGTCCATCGAATCGAGCACCTGGGCTTCCATTTCGCGGGAACTCAATCCCCCGCAGCGTTCGATGATGCGATCGGCCAGCGTGGACTTGCCGTGGTCGATATGGGCGATGATGGAAAAGTTGCGAATGAGGCTCATGCGGCGGGCAAAAACAAGGGCACCTTGCGTGCCCTTGGGAGGTGATCGAACAACCCGAAATTCTACGCCAACGGCAGCCAAAAATCCAAATAAATCAGGGATTTCCGCCAATCATGCCCGCGATCAGGATGCCAGAACCTCGACGTGCGCGACGGCACTGCGGCCCAGGGCGGTGAGGTTGTAGCCCCCCTCGAGCGCCGACACGATGCGCCCGCCGGCATATTCGCGGGCATACCCCGCGATGCGTTTGGTGATCCAGGTGTAGTCATCTTCGTGCAGTTCAAGGTAGGCGAGCGGGTCGTCCGCATGTGCATCGAAGCCGGCCGAAATGATGAAAAACTCCGGCCGGAACCGCTCGATGGCCGGGAACCAGGTCGATTCGATCGCACGCCGGAACGCTGCGCTGCCGGTGCGCGCGGGCAGCGGCGTGGGGATGATGTGGTCGTTGCCTGAATTGGCGCCGGTGCCCGGGTAATAGGGGTGCTGGAAGCTCGAACACAGCAACACGCGCTCGTCGTCGTGGAAGATGTCCTCCGTGCCGTTGCCGTGGTGCACGTCGAAATCCAGGATGGCGACACGCTCGAATCCGTG